>SYOX01000197.1 GCA_005804885.1 Pseudomonadota bacterium | reverse complement strand
TGGGCTGCCAGCGCCCAGTTTGTTGCCCCAGTCCGCCGACGAGCCCTCCCATCGCCCCTCCAGTGAGCCTGCCGACCTCGCTGCCATCGGCCTTGCTGGCTAAACCAAGTTCAAAGCATCAGAACGTGGTGAACGCGTACTATCGACCTTACGGTTGTGTTCAGCAATAGAACGGTGGTAGTGGAGATTCACCCTCCCTGTAATGATAGTCTTTCTAATGTCTTCAAGCAGGTCGTCGCGGTCCATTGAGCCCTCTCATGCCCCGGGGAGAGCAAGTGTCGGGTCGAAAACAGATGAGCGCAAGGTTTTATCCCTCGTCCTTCTTGTCGTCCGACGGCTTGGGCTTCGGCTTGGGGATGGGCCGGGGTGTCTCATGGAAGGCCGTCGGCTTGAGGGCCACCAGGAAGGTCCGCACCTTCTCCTCTGACGTTGAGGCAAGGATGCTGTACTCCTGGCGAAGCGTCGCCTGGTAGATCGCGCCGCCTTGAGCCTGAAGGAAGACCTCCATGTCCGGCGCCGGCATGACATCCCGGTCAACAACACCCTTGTAGGAGACGTCCTCATGAGTGAACCGAAAGTTGTAATGATCAAAGTCGAGTTGCCTCAACTCGCCCGCAAGGGTGATGCTTACCGTTTTGCTACGCTCTTGAGAGTTCAAATACTTGGCAGCGTCGGAGACCTGCAAAGGTGTCATCGCGGTACGTCGAAACTCTCTCCTCGGAGAAGCCAACTCCGCATGGACTCCAGCACCAACGCTGGCCCAGGTATTGAACAAGCGCCGCAGCGATGCGGTCACCCTGGGGCCGTACATGTCCAGTTGACTGGCCAACCTCTCGATGTCGGTGGCCGCTTCGATGAGAGCAATCAGCTTGTCGATTGACCGGTATGCCTCTGAGGGCTCAAAGAGATCTTGGAAGCCATCGAAGGTCGACACCATAGTCGCCCCGTAGCAGGCTGCACCGACTCTTGTAATCGACAGTTCGACAGCCTTCTTGATCTCAACCGGGGCCTTTCCCTTGGTCCCAGTCTTGCCCTCTCGGGCCATCGAGGCAGCCTCCAGGGACTTGTTCAGCGCGATGAGGCTTTGGCCAAGGAACTCAATGGACGCCTCTGTGCGGGTCCTGTGGGGGAGTTCCAACCCCATATGGAAGACATCTCGGTGCCTCTGATTCGCCTCGCGCTCCATCTGCCGTTTGAGATCTTCTTCGTGAACCCGAGGCGCTGTGTCGGTTGGGATGGCCAAGGCGCCCTCATCGGGCAGACGCTCCGCATCAAGATCCTCGACTGCCAGGTAGTACGCGACAGGCGCCGAGTGCAGCCGCGATGAGACAGTCAACCCTCCCACCAAAGGGGCGGCAGATTGGTCGGCGCTCAGCACCATGAGCGCCCCGTTCTCCGGCAGCATAAAAGCGCGTCGCGGACTCAAACCGCCAGAGCGAATCTGCTTGAATCGTTTCTTGGAGACAGCAACGAGAAGCCACTCTCGATCCTCAAGAGAGTCCATGTAGAGCCATGCGAGGTAGCGTTGGCCCGCCAGAGTGCGACAGACCAGTAGCCCGCCATACCCTTGCTCTTCGTAGGTTTCAACGATCTCCAGGCGCCCCAGGGGGGTGTCAGTAGGTAGCATGTGGGTTTTGCTCGCTTGTCACCACGCAGTGATGCGCCGCAGAAAACCACACTCTCGATTGAGATTGCAAGGCTCCTGCTCCATCTTCTCCTAGGCCCGAGGCTGCTCCAAGCAGCTCGCTGATCGGCTCGATGAGCAACTCGGCCTGCCCCGCACCCTGACCGTCTTCGGGGAGAAGCGCCCGGTGTGGGAGATGAAGATCGAGGAGGACGGCAAGGTCTCAAAGCTCTACTGATCGAGAGACCTTGATCCGCCTACGAGGCTTGTCTCAATCGCCGAACACCTCTTCTGGACCCCTTGAAGCGCGCTGGCGACTCCCGCCACCAGGGCAGTCCTTCCAGAGCCGCGCCTGATCAGGCTTCATCGGCCACGACGCAAGAACTCGAACCCCAGCACCGGACCACCAGACCAAACGCCACGCCTTGACCTTGCCGTGGATCCCCTCGAAGACCGTCCCCATCTCGACTTCGGCCAAGGCCCTCGCCATGTCGGCCCTTGCAACCATCCCAGTGGCGACCAGCTCACGGGCAAACTGCTGGACGATCCTCTCTGCCCATTGCTCCTGGGCTCCGTACCTCCGAAGACGCCAGGGGCCTTGAACCTCAAAGATGTACTGGACGAAGACCGCGCCATCGCCGACGCGCATGGCTTCGGCGTCCTCGACATCCGAGACCCCTACCCACAGCCGCGCCTCCTTCCCAATGGGCTCTGCGCCGCTCATGAAAGAGCCCGCCTTGCTCAGCGTCGGGATGCTGTTCGTGATGAAGACCTCACCACGGCGAGCGGTAAAGACCTCCTCGCCGTATTCGTCGCGGTCGCTTCGGTGATCCTCCCATGGATCGCCCAGTCGACCGTTAAGGGTTGTGGGGAAGGCCTTGCGGTCGAAATCATACTGCCCGAGGGCGACGGGCATGATCGAGCACATGGTCTTGCCCCGAACCTCCTTTCGAACGGCGTCGACGGCAGCCATGCAGCGCCGGAACGCAAACTCGTTGAGGCTGTCCCGCCGAAGGAAGGCGCTGCACTTCATAAAGTACTGGTCAAGGAGAGGGCCGCTGCCTGACGGCGGCGAGGACTTCGACACAAGGACGTTGAACGGGCTTTCTGCCTCGCCAACCTCTTCAGGGTTGGCAGGAGGCTGACCGAGCGTTTTGGCCTCTTCGCGCGCCTTCTGCTCGGCTCGCTCCTGCGCCTCTCGAGCCGCCTTCTCCCGAGACAGCTTCTCGGCACGAGCCGCCTCATCCTCCCTGATCTTTTCCTGCGCGGCGATCGAAGCAGCGCTCACGGCGCCATGGTGAAGCGCGCTTGCTCGTTGAAGCGCAAGCCTGGCCGCCAGCTCCCCCTCTATCCTCTTCACGAGCGCGAGCTTGGCCCGCAGCTCCTCCATGCCCTTGTCGGCTTCCATCTGCCGCTGGGTGGCGACCTCGATCCTGCCGCTGACCACAGGCTGAAGGTGGCACTGGCGAGGGAGCGAGGTGTTGACCGACGCAACGCCCCTGGGCGGATCTGTGGCTCGCCTGAGATCATCGAGGCTCTTGTGAAGGCGCTCGATCTCAGCGACCAGCTCGCAGCGCTCCTTGAGCAGTCGAGCTGTGCGGCCGTCCGTCGCCTGGATGGCTCGAAGACGCTCAGCCGAGGACACGCACGAAGCGAGCAGCAGCAGCAGGCATGGGAGGATGAGGAGGAGCCGTCTCATGGAGGGAGAGATTACATGAGGCGACAGCGCGCTGCAATCGAGATTCCGAGGGACGATGCCTGCTTCAATGGAGCCCCGCCCAGACGGGCAGGGATGGGAAGCAAGGAAACAAAGAGATCATCGCGGCTATGTACCGCTTCAATGGAGCCCCGCCCAGACGGGCAGGGATGGTCACCCCGCCCAGCACGCGCGCCTCCAAGGCGCCACCGATCAGACGGTCAGGCAGCTCGTCTGGCATCCTCCTGGTCGGAGTCTTCTCCCCAGTCCAGCGAGGTCACGTCGCCTCCGGTCAGGCGGTGGATCTTGTTGATGTACTGGAGGCTGGGGGCGCGCTTGCCGTTGATCCACTTGCTCATCATGCTGTCGGCCACGCCAATCTGCTGAGCGCACCAATGCGCTGTGAGTCGATGTTCATCCAACCAGTCTTTGAGCTTCACGTCCACCTCTCGGGTTAGCGTCCCAGTCAACTATAAGAGCCAGCCCAAGGGGACGCAACTTGACTAAATGGTCCCTAGACATGTTGACCATTTAGTCAACATGGGCTATCGTGACGATGATGTTGGCCGACAACCGGCCAACATCTTCAGCAAGACGCACCCCTCCCGAGGCGCCTCAAGTCGCCAAACTGTTTCGCCCTGGGAGGGGCCACCATCCTGCAAGGAGGCCCTCTTCATGTACCCCAAAGCTACTGCTCTGTCCACCGATCTGCTCATCTGCCCCGACTGCCGCGGGCGCGGGCGCGTCTTCGGCGCCCTCAACACCCCTCCCGGCATCGGCGTCAAGCCCTGCTCCGGGTGCGACGGCACGGGCCACGGCCTCGGCTGCCCCTGCGACGACTGCGACCAACTGCGCACCGACACCATGCTCGAAGGGCTCTACCTCGACTGGTGCCAGGACGAGGGCGTCTGCCCGGCCTGCACGGGCCTGGGCTGGACGGTCGGCACCGACCACGTCTGCCCGTCCTGCCTCGGGGACGGCTTCCCACCCGCCAAGGTCAAGAAGCGCATGGTCGTCGTCGGCAGGAAGCTGGGCCGCTGGCCCATGCAGATCGTGACGGTCTGACAACGACTGCGACGGCTCGGGCCAACCCCTCGGGCCGTCGCCTCATCGGGAGGACATCATGAACGACATCATCAAGTTCCACTTCGAGCACACCCCCATCCACGTCCTGCGCTTCAAGGGCCGCGAGGTCTGGACGGCCCAAGAGGTGGCCGTGGGTCTGGGGTACAGCGACCCGAAGCACTTCACCGACAAGATCAACGGCGACTGGTCGGAAGAGTTCGAAGAGGGCGTCGACTTCTTCAAGGCGGAAGGTGAAGACCTCGCCGCGTTGAAGCGACTGGTCGGTGAATCACCGACCAGTGGCGGCGACCCCGTCATCCACCCGCGCACCCCCTCCCTCATCCTCCTGACCGAGAGCGGCGTCCACCTGGCCTGCACGCTGGCGCGCACCGAGCGGGGCAAGCTCTTTAGGAGGTGGCTGGCGCGCAAGGTGCTCCCGGTGCTGCGCCAGCTCGGCGCGATGGCCCCTGCGCCCCAGGAGCAGCTCGCGGCCGTCGAATCCGACGTGGCGCTTCGCAGCATCCAGTTGATGCGCAAGGTCAGGCGCATCAGCGCCGAGCAGATGGGCGTGGAGGTCGCGGCGCTCTACGAGCGGATCACGGGCAGGGCTGTGGCGCTGCCGGAGAACTACCGCGCGCTCCTGGAAGCCGCCCAGGGAGGCGACACCCCGCCCGGGGCCGTCAAGCTCTGGCTGTTGCAGCACACCGAACACTGCCATCGAGGGACCGTCAGCACCGTGGTCTACGACCGCTTCGCCCTCTGGTGTCTCGATCAAGGGATGGCGCGCATGAGCAGGGCAGAGTTCGCCGCCCTGATGCAGGAGCACGGCTTCTGCCGGCGCAAGACAGGAGGGCACAACCGCTTCCCCGTCCGCTTCAAGACCCAGCCCTGACCTCTGCCGTCAGGGTGTCCGAGCGAATTCTTGAGCGCCAGACTTCGCCTGCGCGCCCAACAACAGCGAGCAAGGGGCCCTTGCTCGCCCCCACGAACGAGCACGCCATGACCGACACCATCCGCCAGGCCGTCGAGGCTTCCCGCGCCCACCACGCCCTGCGTGTCTGGCTCGAAATCCTCACCGCGCTGGGCAAGGCCCGCCTGGAGGGCATCAAGATCGAACGCGTCACCCGCCACTCCTTCTACGTCGTCGGCGTCGGGCGCGTGCGGCGCGAGAGCTGGAGCTGGATCCTTGAGGAGGGCCTGAAGCCATGACGCTGAGCACCCTCGTCAACATCCTCGACGCAGCCGAGATCGCCCACATCGACTACTACAGCGCCAACGAACTCTGGATGGTCGCCGTCGATGGCGCCTTCGAGGCTCGTCAGGTCTCCGACGAGCCCGACAAGCTCGCCCTGACCTCGACGTGGCCCAACCCGCCGCTGTCGAAGGTGGTCGACGACCCCGCTGCCGCGCTTGTCGCCGTCGCCGCCTTCATCTGACCCTCCGTCTGGATCGTCCCAATCGCCTCTTGAGGCCCTCTTCGCCGCCTCATCAAGCCCCCTTCGCCGCCCTTCACGATCTCAGCGCCTGGAAATCGACATAAGCAAGTCATGTACCATGACGATTTTCAAGAATCGACCGTGGCACATGACTTGCTTGATGTCGATTTCTTGCGAACTTCAGGCGCCTCCAGGAGCCTCGGCCGAGGCGCTGGGCTCCCTCGGCTCCACGCCCTATCTCCAGAAGGGGATAGGTCTTCCGGCAGTCCCCTCAGCGCCCTGATGCCGGCCAACAGGAGACCGTCCTTCCTCAGCGCGCTCAAAAGGGGAAGGTGGGAGCCTCCGTCGCCGTCTCCTCTGCGTTAAGCGCTTTGATGGCCATCAAGCAAGCTAAGTGCCATGTTTATATCCATTCAATATGGCACTTAGCTTGCAAGGCAAGCCACAAGGTTGTACTTTTTACGATAGGCACTTTAGCATGAGCCTATCCCGACCTCCCTCGCCACACCACACAAAGACCCTCGACCCCCTCTACGGCGGGATGGAGGAGCAAAGGACTGGAAGGGATAGATCTCCCCGCCCTCAGACCTCGCCTTGAGACCCAAGCGCTCAACCTCGATTCAGACGGACTCCACGGCCCCGACGCCGAGGGATGGTGGAGGGAGGCTTGTCATGAGCCGGATGGGCCAGCGGAGAGGCTCCAGACCTGACCCCATGGGGGCCAGGGGCCCGCCAGTGGACTTCAGAGGCGAATCGCCCCGCGGCCTCGGGCTCTGGTAGGGTCCTCTCTGGAGGACGGCCCGCATGACCCCCATCATCGTCGAGTTCCATGGCCACCTGGCCGACCGCACGAGCGACCCGCCTTACCCCGGCCAGCTCGACGCGGCCATCGACGCGACCCAGTGGGTTCAGCGCGTGCGATGGAGCCACTCGACTCAGGCGCCCTGGACAGAGATCGACCTGGAGCTGCGCCTGCCCCGGCGCCTGTGGCCGAGCGTGCTCCCTGGCACTCCCCATGGTCCAGGCGTCCGGACTCCCGGCCTGGGCTGGTACATCATCCTGCGCGTACCGGCCTCGGACGGCTCGCCCGGCGCCGCCGTCGCATGGGGCAGGGTCACCCAGGTCGCCCCGCGCATCACCGCAGACGCCCAGACCCCGAAGGGGCACCGATCGACCCTTGAGGTCTCCATCCGAGCCCACCACCCGCTGATGGCCCTGGCGTCGAGCCGCCTCCTGATGACCACCCGCGAAGGCCTGCTGCCCGACGGCTTCGGCTACACGCTGGCGAGCTGGCGCCAGACGATGACGGAGTTGCTGCGCGGCTTCGAAGAGCAGAGCCCCGGCATCATCTTCGAGCGGGTCTGGCAACACGTCGCCTCGATCCGCCTGCCGGACACGCTGACCCCGTCGCGCCCTCGCATGGGCGACGCCATCCCGCTTGTCCACGACCGGGAGTCCGCCGCGCGCTTCGCGCCGATGAGGTCTGGGACGACCCTGCGCGTCCCAGGCCGTTCTCTGACCGACATGATGCGGGCCTTGCCCCGCGCGCGGGTCTGGCAGTGGCTCATGATGAGCTTCGCGGGCGACGAGCGGATCGTGGAGGTCTTCCCCTCGCTGGAGCACGCAAGCGCGCTGCCCAACCCTCAGCCCGACATGCTCGAAGAGGACGGCACAGGCTTCTCCATCTTCGGGCCGCCCCACCTTCGCCCCGAGATGCTCGGCGCCGGTCGCACGCTCGGCGCCCAGCCTGTCCTCGTCTACCGCCTGCGCCCATGGCTTGTTGTTGCGCTCGACAGCGCCCTGGTGGCCTCCGTCGGCGCCACGGGCATGCCGCTTGTCGAACAGGTGGCGCTTGAGAGCGGGGAGCTGACCACCTTCGGCCAGGAGCCCGTCAATGCCGAAGCCATCGGCGCCCCCGATGGCGTCTGGTACGACTTCAGGGCCAACGACATTGTGCGCCTGAGCATAGCGTGGTCAGAAGACGCCCACGTCAACGCCGCGCGCTTTCGAATCCCCTCGATGACATCGAGCGGCATCGACATGACGGGCATCGTCGAGGAGCCCGCCGTCAACGCGCACGACGTCGAGCGCCACGGCCTGCGCATGGAGGAGATCGACTGGCCCTTCTGGCCCCTGCCGCCCTCGCAGCTGGCCGATGAGGGCGAGCAGGTCGGCGGCGCCCTGTCCAGTCGACTCGCCGCGCTCGCGGAATTGAGCTTCGCCCTGCTGGCCTCCAACGACGATCACCACTTCGCGCGCTTGGAGATAGAGGCCCGCTTCCGGCCCCACCTCCAGGCGGGTCATTGGATTGGCGCCGAGCTCGACGAGGATCTTCTCCCTCTTGATTCCAAGCGCAAGCCCGCCGCATCGGGCTACATGACGCGCGTCTCCCACGAGGTCCTCGTCAACCCGAGAGACGGCACCGTGAGCGCCCGCACCACATTGCATTGCGAGCGCGCCTCCTTGCTTGGGCAAAGGGTCGTTCAGCCCATTGCCCTCAAGGGTGCGACATGAAAGACGCCCCGCTGTCTCCCTCCTCGCGCCTGCGCGTCATGCGCGTCATCAAGACCGGCTACGACAGCCACAACCGCCCCGCCCTCGACCTCCAGGACGGCTACGGCGGCATCTACCTGGCCTGCCCCGTCCTTCAGATCGGCGGCGGCTCGCCGGGCACCTTCGCCCACCTGCCCACGATGCCCCCCACAGATGAAGACGGCCCGCGCCCGATCGCCTTCCAGGGCGCCGATGTCCTCGTGGCCTTCCCCGACGACGGCCGCTCCAAGCCCATCGTCCTGGGCGCCCTCCAGAGCCCCGCGCCCCACCCCTCCCGCGCCCGCACCCGCCCGAAGCAGGCCCCGGACGGCGATCTGCCTGCGGCCATGACCGAGCGCGACGCCGTCCTGTCGCACAAGGGCGCCGCAGTCTCGATCGACGACGACGGCCACATCGGCCTGGACGCCTCTCGCACCCAGGGCCACGTCAAGGTCCACGTCGGCGTCGACGGCGCCCTGCGGATCGCCCACACCGACACCGACCACAACCCCGCCTACCCCGTCGATGAGCGCGTCCCGCTCGGCCGCGCGCTGCTCGCCCACCTCACCGAGGCACACGGCGCCGTGTCGGCCCTCCAGGCCGAGGTGGCGATCCTTCGAGCCGCCCTGACTGCGCTGGTTGGTGGCGCGCTTCTACCGCCCCCGCCTCAGACGCCAGCGCCCCTTCCCACCACCGAGCTGCTCGCCGCGGCCTTGCTGATCAGCTCAAAGTCTGCCCTGTAGGAGGTTCGATTGTCGCGAACGGAGCGACGACGGCGAGCCCGAATCAGCGCCGGTCGCCTCACAGCGCCAGACTGGAGGAGGATAGAGTCTCTGACAGGAGGCAGATGTGCGTACTGCGGTTCATCCAGCAGGCCCTTGACGCGAGATCATGTCCGACCGCTTGCTCTCGGCGGTCACCTGCCCGCTGAACGTCCTTCCGGCCTGCGAGTCATGCAACACCCGCAAGGGCGATCTGTCGCTGAACGCGTTCTTGCCACGGTACGGCTTGGTAAACCGTCTCCACATCATCGAGGATCTCCAAGCGGCCGTTCGCAGAAGCTTTCCAGATTATCGCACACAACAGCAGCCAAAATCGACAGGTGTCTCCTTCAGGCCGACAAACATGGCAGTCCAACAAGAAGAGCGCTATGCTCCTCTTCTTGAAGGGAGGTGACCATGAAAGAGATGCACGCTTTAGAAGAAGCCATCGAGAAAGGGTATCTGGCTCACAAAACCAACCGAAACCTGTCAGATACCTACTACGACTGGTGCAAGAGTCATGAACTTCCGTTCATACGTTTTATCTTGAAGCGCACTCAGGCGACCCTGTTCGTAGATATGCTCCCAACAACAGACAAAAGCGGTCACGCCCGACGAATGAGTCATCTTCAGTTGGATCAGATCAAATGCGTCTGTGAAAGATGGAGTGTTCAAGGGGAAGGGCGATTATTAGGCGGCGAGTTGTCTATCAATGTTGACGGCATCCTCACAAGGAACGTGGAACTCCTTGGGGCCGCTTTGACGACCATACTGATGATCCCAACACTTGGAGTCCCCAACTAGCAAAACTCTTCATCAAGCCCTCTCCATCCTCTCCCGCCCCGCCTTCGTGATCCGATGCGCCCCTGACAGATCGTCGCGATCAAGCAAGCCTCCTTGCCGCGCCCGGTAGAGCGCCTGGTGAAAGCTCGACTGCGTCGGACAGACCGCTTCTGCTTCAAGCCGTCCCCACAGTTCCTTCGGATAGGCCCCTCTGCCCTCGGCCGCCTCGATCGCCGACACCATCTCCAAGATCAGCAAAAGCGCCGTCGCCGGGCGCCCTCTGTCGACCATCTCATCCTCCATCGACCCCGCATCCACCGGCATCGGCCTCTAAAAAGTAACCACCCTAACGAAAAAAGTCAAAGACGCGTTGACTTTAGTTATGTACATAACTAAAGTCCTCAGCAGGTCCCCGAGCCCAGGAGGCAACATGGTACCCCGACGCACCCACCACCCAGCCCCCTTGCTGAGGGGCCGACCCCCACCATGACGCCCTTGCCCTCCTTGACCCCCTGTCCCCCAGGGGGTCTTCTTTTGCCCCCAGGGGCGAATCGCCCCGCCGCCTCGCCGCGCGATACAGTGACAGCAACCGGCTGACCTCTTCGCCTGCCGCGAGCCTCTGTCCATGTCCAACGGCCTCCTTGACGACCTCCTCGCCCTCGCGCCGCCCCCTCGCATCCAGGGGCTCTTTGCGCCTGAGGCCCACGATCACCCCCTTTGGGGGCTGTCGCCCGGCACGGGCGCGCTGGCCGATCTGCTCCGCGTGCCGGTGCGCTACGTCCTGGAGCTGCGCCACGAGGGCCAGATCCTCGCCGCCGTCGCGCTGCCCTTGCCCCCGAGGGCCATCGACACACACAGGCCAGCCGCCCGGCAGCTCGAGTTCACCCTCGGCCCCGATCCGATCCGGGAGCACAGCCCCCACCGCTTCATGGAGATCGTCCTGTCGGGGTCCTCAGGGCTGGCCCACCGCAACGGCCACAACCGCAACGGCGAGCTGATCTACCGCTCCGGCGCCGACATCCTGGCCGAGTTCGACGCCTTCCTTGATCGCTACCAGCACCTGGCCGCCCGCACCGCCTACACCAGCGGCTCAACCCCCGATCAGCGCCCCGATCCTGGCCCCGAGCTTGTGCTGCGCGCCTTCGACGAGGGCCTCCATGTCCGCGTCGAGCCTCGCGCCTGGCGCCAGCGGCGCGACGCCGCCAGCGACCGCATGACGACGAGCTGGACCCTGGAAGTCGAAGCCTTCGGCCCGGCCCAGCCCGAGCCCGAGCCCAACCTCCTGGGCGATCTGGCCCGTGGCGCCGCCGCGCTCGGCGAGGTCGTCGACCGCGCCAACACCCTGATCGCCGTCGGCGCTCAAGCCGTCGAGAACATCCGCGGCGACCTCGGGGCGCTTCGCGCCCCGCTGCACGCCTTGGCGCGCACCATGGGCCTCGTCGGCCGCGTCATCGACGCCGGCTCCTCCCTCATCGACTTCCCCGCCGCCCTCTTCTCGGACATCACGAACTCAGCCACGGAAACCGCCCGAGCCCTCCAAGGCGCCGGCCTCCTGACCCCCGGCGGTCAGATCCGCGCCGAGGACGCCGAACAGGCCCGCGCCATCGAAGCTCTGCGCGACTCGGTCGAGGACACCCTCAGCGCCACCTTCGAGGCCGCAGGCCTGCTTGGCGCGCCGCCGTCGATCTTCGAAGGGCACGCCGGCACCCTGACCGCGCTCCAGGCGCAGCCGATCCCGCCCCGAGGCGTTGCCCGGCCGCTGCCAGCTCACACCAGCGTCGAGCGCGCCGCCGCGCTCTTCGGCCAGCCCTCGCTCGACGCCGTCGCCGACGCCTCCTCCTTGCTCGACGCCCACACCGACCGCCAGGGCCGACCGCTCCAGGCCGGCGATCCGATCCGCCTGCCCCGTGCCCAGGGTCCGCGCGACAACCCCTCGCCCGACCCCTTCGGGGTTGATCTGCGCCTCACACCTGCAGGCGATCTGAAGCTGACCCCCGATGGCGCCGACCTCTCCACCATCGCAGGCGGGGCGCTGCTTGAGCAGGCTCTCTCGGTCCGCTTGCGCACCCGCCAGGGCTCCAGCGCCTTGTTCCCTCGCTTCGGCCTGCCCGTCTCCCCCGGCGACCCCTTCGGCCCGAGCATGATCGGCACCATCGCCGCCCACGTCCATGAGCAGACCCTGCGCGACCGCCGGGTCAGAGCCATCGAGCGGCTCGAAGTCATCGATGGGGGCGACCGGGCGGTCGTCCGCGCCTCCATCCGACCCCTCCAAGGCCCCGCGCTCGACGCAGCCCTCGCTCTGGAGCCCGCATGACCACCGCACAGGAGCACCTGCGCCAGATGGCCGCGCGCCTTGTGGCCCGCACGGGCGACCTCTCGGACGTCTCCGAGGGGAGCGTCATCGCGCACGTCCTCGCCGCCGTGGCCTTCGAACTCGGCTCGATCGAGATCCGCCTGCGTCGCCTGCGAGAGGCCTTCTTCCTGACCGGCGCCCAGGGACGACTTCTTGACGAGCGCGCCCGAGAGTTCCCCCACGGGGGCCTTGAGCGGCTCCCGCCCTCGGTCGCTGTCGGCGCTGTCACCCTGGAGCGCGCCGACACCTCGGGCGCCCAGAGCGCCCCGGCCGGCGTCCTGCTCGCCCGCGCCGATCGGCCCGAGCAGACCTACCGCACCACCGTCGCGGCCGCCTTCGCCATCGGCGTCTCCTCGGTCACCGTCCTGGCCGCCGCCATCGCCCCTGGCCCCGGCGGCAACTGCCGCTCGAACTTGATCCGCAAGATCCTCGACGGCCCCTCCTGGCTCACCGGCGCCTCCAACCCCAGCCCCTTCGACGGCGGCACGGCGGGCGAGTCGGACGAGGCGCTGCGCACCCGACTCCTGATGCACCTGTCGTCGCTGGCCCGCTGCCAGCCCGTCGCGCTGGAGCTCGCCGCGCTGTCGCACCGGGGCTCAGATGGCCGCCGGGCTACATGGGCTTCGATCTTCGAAGACCCGATCCACCCCGGCTACAGCGAGCTGGTCATCGACGATGGGACGGACCTGTCGGGGCTCGTGCGCGCCGGCACCCCCACCAGCGGCACCGCGCCGGCCTCTGGCGCTCTGATCCTGTGGCACGAGTCCCCGGCCACGCGCCCCATCGACCGCATCGAGATCCAGCGCGGCGCCTCGACCTTCTTCATCACCCCCGAGGACGGCTTCGTCTCGGCGCCCGAGCGCGGCATGGTCTACCTCCGGCCGGGGCTGCTTCTGTCCGGCGACACCTGGACGATATCGCGGCACGCCGACGAGTCCCCCTACCAGGTCTTCACAGGTCTGGTGGCAGACCTCCAGCGGCTCGTCGACGGCGACCCATCTGACCCGAACACCCCCGGCCTTCGCGCCGCCGGCACCCGCGTCGTCGTGCGCGGCGCTCGGCCCCAGATGCTGGCCTTCGACGCCCACATCGTCCCCATCCCCGGCGTCAGCCTCACGCAGCTGGCCGGCGACCTCAAGGACGCCGCCGTGCTCTTCTGTCGGCGCCTGCGCCCAGGCCAGACCCTCTATGTCGCCCAGCTGATGCGCGCCCTGACCAACGACGCTCGCGTGCAGGGGGTGCGGCTCTTCGCCCCCGGCACGACCCAGTGCCTCGACGATCAGCCGCCGCTGGGCTTCGATCGCGCCATCCGCACCGAACCCGCCCGCATCCGCGTCATCCCGCGCCCCGAGGAGTAGCCCATGTCCTGGTTCACCGAAAGCCTCATGGACAAGGTCCGCCTTATCGCGGGCGAGCGCCTCGATCTGGTCGACGCCCGCGCCTTCCTCGACGTGCTCGGCGCGCAGATCATGGAGATGCTCGGCGCCCTCGTCGGCCCCACCAGCGGGTGCCTGACCAGGCCCGTCTTCAACTATACCGACAACGGCACCAACTACTTCGTCCTCGTCGGCGCCTGCCAGCTCTACTACTCCTTCTCGGCCCGCCGCGCCGACGGCTCCCTCCTGCGCGACACCTCTGGCCCCGCCGACCCTTACGGCGATGGAAGGCAGAAGGCCGTCCGGGGCATGGTGTTGACCCACGACCCCCTGGACGCGGGCCAGAGCGCTCTGTCGACCCTCGACTACACGGCCTACATGACGGCCGCCCGCGCCCAGTACGCCATCGACGAGACGATCCCTGCGTCGAGCCTGCCCTACCTTTGGGCGCGCCCGGTGCTCCTCGACGAGGACACCGACGCCAGGCGCCAATGGGACGTGGGCACGAACCAGGAGATCCCCGTCGCCATCCCCACCCGCCAGCGGGCGCGCGTCGAGTTCTCCCTGTCGCTCAACAAGCCCGCCGATCTCGTCAACGGCGCGGGGGTTCCCACCCAGCCCACCTACGTCAAGGTCGGCCGCGTGCTCATGTGGGATCTGGGCGACACGGGCGACGGCAACGGCGACGGCCCGATGCTCCCGATCATCTTCCCGCTGTCGGCCTGGGACGAGGACAGCCTCTTTGACTACACCCAGGAGCCCGGCACCAAGTCCTACGTCGGCACCCCCGAGAGCGCAGGCGCCTCGGCCCCCGACACGGGCCGCGAGGACAAGTACGGCAAGCCCCCCTTCGAAGGCCACACGGCGGGCTTCTCCGCCTTCCTCTCGCCTCTGCCCTTCGATCTGCCCGCCCACGGCCTCAACCCCGGGGCCACCTCCGTCAACCAGCAGAACGGCGCCCCCGTCGGGATCGGCACGCTTACCGGCGTGCTGCACGTCATGCGCAACCGCCTCAAGGAGCACCTGACCGGCGCCGACACGCTCGACGATCGCCGCGACGCCTACGCCTGGTACGAGCTGCCCCGCTACGGCCTCCAGGCCATCGCCGACAAGATCGACGCGCTGTCTGGCCGGATCGACGACGCCGACGAGGCCATCGTCGGCAACGCTGTCAACCTCGACAACACGCCCCGGATCGCCGCGTGGCTCCACGTCACCTTCCAGGACTCCGACAACTCCTTTGCCGTCGCCAGCGCCTGGAACTGCTCCGTCGTCCACGAGATCGCCGCCGGCGATCCCACCGGCAAGCACACCATCACCTTCGGCGGCGTGCCGGGTTCGCTGAAGATCTTCCACGTCAGCGCCCACACCCTGCCCAACTCCGACGACGTGGGCTCCTGGGGTCCCAAGACCAACGCCGACCCCTACCTCTACTACTTCCTGGGCGTCGGAGGCGGCTTCGGCGTGCGCCAAGGCCCCATCACCGGCGCGCTCGGCGCCCAGCAGGTCGAGATCTGGACCGAGGGCCTCGACAACGGCAACGGCAACTTCTTCGCCCCCACGCCGGGCTCCTTCTCCCTGATCGCGTTTGCCGCCCCGCCCGCCGTCCTGCCCTGACGCAAGGAGCCCGACGATGACCACCACCGCCTACGCCTCCGCAGACCCTGACCCGATCGCCAACCCCGACGTCGACGCGATCTTGGCCCAAGGCGATCTGCCGCTGAGCGTCGCGCTCTTCGGCGACGCCCTCGACTCGGGGGACCCCACGCCCGTCTGGTCCTGGTCCTGGGTGATCCTCTACAAGCCGCCCGGCAGCAGCGCGGCCCTCGACAACGCCACGATCCAGAACCCCACGCTTGAGAACATCGACATCTGGGGCACCTACCGCCTTTTGCTGATCGCCACGAACACCAACACCCCCGAGGCCAGCGACTCCAACCCGCTGTCGGCCCCCACAGCGTCCATCGTGCAGGTGCGCGTCCAGAGCGACGCCCGAGCCCTGGAGAAGCCCGGCGACCACCAGCGCAACTGGACGCCCATCCTCCACACGCTCATCCAGGCCGTCGAGGACATCCCCGACGGCCTCGGCCCGCACGCCATCGCTGACCACACCGACGTCGCGCAGGCCACCGGCGCCGACCTCGACGTCCTCGTCTCCCAGGGCCTCGCCGATGACCCCGACGCCCCCGGCACCTCGCTGCACACCCACCGCGGCGTCGACATCCCGGCCGCCAGCGCCGCAGCTCGCGGCGCCATCCTGACCGAGGCGGCACCGCTCGACCCCGGCAACCCGAAGGCCATCAACGCCGAGCGCATCTACCTGACGGCCACCATCCCCACCGCCGACCCCGGCAACCCCCAGCCCCAGATCCTCTTTCGCACCCCCGACGCGGACATGGAGGTCGACTCCTGGGCCGTGGCCTGGATCGACGGCGGCGACGGCGCCGGCGGCGTTCCGCCTGGATGGATCGTCAACCTCCTCGAAGGCTCCAAGGCCGACGTCGAGAGCAGCTCGATGGCGCTCATCGACCCGACGGCCACCCTGGGAGGGCAGGGCGCCTCCAACAACGCCCCGCTGGTCCTTGAGTCGGCCACAGGCCAGGGCTGGCCCTTGACCGCTGGCCGCTACCTCGGCGTCGAGTTCACCTCCGTCGACATCCCCCCCTACAACCCCGGCGGCTCGGTGACCGCCACCGTGGTCCTGATCCGGAGGGCCTGATCGATGCAGGGCTTTGGCGCCCCGGACAACCCCTTCGGCCAGATGGAGCTGGGCTTCGGCGACCCCGACAACGCCGCCGTCCCCTCGCCAGATCCCGGCTTCGGCGATCCCGACGGCGCCGCCCCCGTCGTCTTCGTCTTCTCCGAGCGCGCCCTGCCCGACGACGGCGGCGAGATCGTCAAGCTGGCCGGCTACTTCGCCTCGCACACCCTCTGGCGAGCACGCCTTCGAGCCAACCCCGGCGGCCAGCATCACCCCGCCGACGCCCCCGGAGCGACCGCGCCCGTTTCCCCCACGCCCACCCTGGCGCTCAGCCCGAGGGCCGATCCCACGCTCCTGACGCCCCTCTTCGGCCAGCTCCACTTCATCCTGCCCCCGGCCCCTCCGGGCACCTATGACGTGGAACTGTCCTTCGGCCCTGGCTTCCTCCTGTCCATCGACGCGGCCACCCCCATCGAGATCCTGCGCCGAGGCCGCAGCCGCCAGCAATGGCGCCTTCGAGGCACCTTCCCCGAGCCCTTTGAGCCTGGAGCGCGCACCCCCTGGCAGGAGGACCTCCTGCCCGACGACGACACCGAGCAGCCCTCGACGCGCAACCTGCTCGACGCCTTCGTGCGCGCCTTCGCCCAGGCCCTCGCGCAGCTCGCAGCAGAGCCCACCACCTTGACCCGCGCCACCTTCGAGCCCGGCGACGACGCCCTCGCCGTCGAGACGACGCTCGGCTTCCCGACCTCCGGCGCCGTGTGGGTGGCGGGCCGACGCATGACCTACACCTCGACGACGCTCTCGTCCTTCGAGGGGATCGTCGAGGACTTCCCCCAACCTGAGCCGATCGAGCCCAAAGCCCCGGTGGTCTGCGATGTTGACGCCTTTGAGCAGCCTTGAGCGCATCGCGCGCGATCTGCATCTTCACCGCGCCCGAGGCCTGTCGCTCGACCGCGTCGCGGCCTTCGTCGGCCTGCCTCGCCCTGCCACCGCCCTCTACTCGGACGCCGCATGGCGCGCGGCCCTCAAGGCCGTAGCCTGGGGAGCGCGCGGCACATGGGGCTCCACCGTCGCCGCGCTCGAAGGGGCGCTCTCTGACCGCGCCGAGGTCTTCGACATCACCACCGACCCCTCCGACCCCCTCCAGCTCCTCACGTCGGCCCCCTTCGCCTTCGACCCCGCCTGCCACACCCACCGGCTTGTCCGCGTCCAGCTCCCCGCGCTGTCGATCGACGCCCTCTACCTGTCGACCGCCAGCCCCTCCATCACCGAGCTGCGCCTGGCCGACACCCCGACGAGCCTGTGGCGCGCCCCCCAGTGGCCCCTCGATCAGCCCTACTCGGGCACCGCCCGCGTGCTGGCCTTTCTGCCCACCGAGCCCAACCCTGGCCCCGAGCACCCGGCCCTGTCGCCCTACGCGCACCCCTGCCAGGTGCGCGTCTTCGCCGATCCCCCCGGCGGCTCGTTGCCGCCGACCTACCTCATCGACCCGCCGGGCGAGGATCGAGACAACATCGACCCGCTGATGCCCGACGGCGGGATCATCATGGACGAGTTCAACATCGACGGCGCGTACCCGCCCCCGCCCACCGAGGGCTTCCCCGAGGTCCCCGCCCTCTACCTCGACGGAGAGGGCGTCGTCTCGCTGCGCCGCGTCTTCGACGCGCTCCTGGCCGCTGGCGTCCGCATGGAGATCCTGACCTACGAGTGGTGCTAGAGTAGGGCGAAATGACCACTCCGGCGCCCTGACCCCAAAATGACCCGCGAAGAAGGGGATGCACCATGCCAAACGCCCACCAACCCCACCGCCCTCTGGCCAACGTCACGCGATGGGCCTCCATCGTGTGGGACCAGCTCGACCCCTGGCCTCACGCAGACGCGCTGTCCATCGAGGCGGCGTGCACGGCGATCTTGTGCGCGCTCCACAAGGAGAGCCGAGGCAACCCGCTTGCCGACGACAACGTGAAGGTCAGCAGCGCCTACGGGCTCCTGCAGCGGCTGATCAAGTTCTCCGGCGACAAGGCCATCGGGGATCCCAGCGAGCAGATCGCCGAGTACACCCGCTGGATCACCCCCTTCATGGAGCGCACGGGTGGCTGCTTCCCCACGGTCCAACTCGCGCTCGGCTACGGACAGGTCTGGGCGCAGCAGTACTGCGCTGGCCTCTACGGCGACGAAGAGCCCGAGACGATCAAGCGCTTGAGCTACTTCGACGACCTCTACGGCTCCCTCTTCGAGGTCTACTCGGGCTGGGTTGCAGGCTGGGTCGCGGCCGGTCGGCCCACCCGAGCATCCGTGTTCGCCATGCCTGAGCGCACGATCGCCTACAAGACGCGCGTCGGCGCGGAGGGCTCGCTCGATGTCCCCGAAGCCCAGCACTCCCTCGCCCTGGCCATCCACGAAGTCCCCCAGGCCGACCCGCTGCTCGATCCCTACGAGGGCTACCACGTCTACAAGGGGCTCCGGCGCGAAGTGCGCCTGCCTCAAGCCGCGGCCCCACCCGCGCCGACCCCGGCCCCCTACAGGGGCCAGATCGACGACACACGCCCGACGCTGCGCCGCCGCGACCGAGGCCAGGCCGTCACCTCGCTTCAGGAGTCGCTCGCCCGCATCGGGCTCGATCCGGGCTCGATCGACGGCATCTTCGGCCCCGCGACAGATCGAGCCGTGGAGCGCCTCCAGCGCAGATCCGGCCTCTCGATCGACGGGGTCGTCGGCCGCAAGACCTGGGCCGCGATCGACGAGGCCCTGGCCGCAGGAGGGCTGCCCGACGAGATCAAGCCTGACCCCGGCGCCCTGGCGCTCGGAGACCGCATCTTCGACCTGCACGTCGGCGGCAAGCGCCTGGCCGGCCCGGAGGGCGTCGTCCTCCGGCGAGGCGTGCAGTTCAAGGCGCAGGCGCGATCCGCCAAGGGGACCGACTCCCAGATCTTCCACCTCAGCGCTGGACCCGGCAACCCGAGCCTCTACTTCCGGGACAAGGGCCTGGGCGTCCACCTCTTCGTGGAGCTGGACGGCGCGGTGTGGGTCGGCGGCGATCTCCTGGGCGCGATGAGCCACGCGGGCTTCCTCAACGCCCGCACCATCGCCTACGAGGTGCGCAACAGCAGCGTGATCTTTGACCCGCAGGGCTCGGGGCAGGTCTGGGCGCACGCTCTGAACGACCGCTTTCTCAAGGCCCGCTGGGCGTGGCGGCAGGTCATGGTCCTGCCCACGGACGCGCAGCTCGACGCCCTCTGGAGGGTCTTCTCCTGGGTCCAGGAGGCGTGCGCCGACCACCTCAAGCGCTCCTGGTGGGGCTTGTCGAACTCGGGCATCTCCCACGATCGCCTGCCCTCGACGGGATACAAGCCCGGCATCGGCGCCCACCGCCACTACTCCACCCACGGCGACGGCGTCATCGAGGCCTCCTACCTGTTCTATCGCGCGCAGGGCTGCGATCACGGCGAGGCGCTGACCAGAACCATCGCCGATCACGCCGACGACGGGCAGGCGCACCTCCTTGACACCATCGCACCGGATCGCCCACGGCGCCCGCTCGGTCCAAAGGGAGCGGCAGACGCAGTGAGGCTCCCATGGGAGACGTGACCATGCTACCCCAGACCCGGGTGCGCCTGCGCCGAATGCTCTACTGGACCCTCATCACCGCCGCCGGGGTCCTGCTCTTGACCGGGGCTCCAGGGTGCGCCGGCCCGAACCGCTCCGAGGCGCTGCTTGACGTCCTCGGCCATCTGGAGCCCGACCTGGT
>SYOX01000196.1 GCA_005804885.1 Pseudomonadota bacterium | reverse complement strand
TGATGCTCGTGCTCTTGATCATCTTCATGGTGGCCACGCCGATGATCAAGAAGGAGGAGAACGCCGAGCAGCGCGAGGTCGACATTGATCTTCCGGTGACGAAGGACAACCCCAACGTCGTCAGCCTGGAGGACACGACGAAGATCATCCTCAAGATCGACGAGAAGCTGCGGGTCCGGATCGGCGACGTGGTCATCACCGATTGCAGCGCGCAGCTTGGCGGCGCCGACCCCAAGCGCTATGAGCCCTGCTTCGAGGAGATCGAGAGCAAGCTCTTGCTCAACGCCCGGCTCCAGGAGGAGAAGACGCTCTTCCTGCTGGCCCACCCGGACATCCCCTACGGCTTTGTGGTCGGTTCGATGAACCGGATCAAGCGCGCCGGCGTTAACAACGTCGGCATGGTGACGAACCCGGAGTACCTGCCCGCGGAGGGCAAGGGCAAGGGCAAGGGCGGCGGGAAGAAGAAGAACTAGCGGGGCGGCTCAGATGGAAGACGAGCAGATCAGCCCGACGGGGACCTTTCAGTCGGTCGGCTTCAAGGCGGAGCGGCCAGCGACGCGGCCCAACGTGCTCCAGGGCATGGCCGTCTCGCTGGTGGTCCACCTGGGGATCGTGGTGTCGGTGGTCATCGGGACGATCACGGCCTCGGAGGCGCTCGTCGAGGAGGCCGAGATCAAGATGGCGCCCTTTACGCCGGTCGAGCTCGTGGCGCTGGGCGACCCCACCATCCCGGACAGCGCGCTGCCGCGGCTGCCCAACCCGGCGCCCAAGACGGTCCAGGAGGAGGTGGTCAACCTCAGGGAGAAGCCCGACGACCAGGCGTTGGAGAAGCCCAAGGAGCGCCCCAAGGATGCCAAGGAGGTCAAGGACAAGCCCGCGCTGCGCGACAAGCTCCTGGACGAGTTCGAGCACGACCCGAACCGCCCGGTCAACGACGATCGCCCCAAGGGCCACGCCGAGGGGGTCCCGGAGGGGACCTTGACGGACGCGTCGGCCAAGCACCTGATGAACACGTGGCAGGCCAAGGTCCAGGCCCGGGTGTTGAGCCGCTGGGCGGTGCCGACGACCATCGGGGAGGAGAAGCTCAAGGAGCTGGCCGGCAAGACGCGCGTGGCGATCCGGATCAGCCCCGAGGGTCACATCGTCTCCTTCAACCTCAGCGCGCGCAGCGGCGATGCGGTCTTTGACGCCTCGGTCGAGCGGGCGGTCAAGGCCTTCATGCCGGCCTTCGGCGGCGGCACGCTGCCGATGCCCGAGGACGCCACGATCAAGGATCTCGTCGTGCGCAAGGGGATCACGCTGTCGGGCTGGCGAGGCATGATCCGCTGAGGATCTTTCGCTCTCGAGCCGGTCGGTTTAAGGTAGACCTTGTGGGTCAGGGGGAGGTGGCGGCGGCGCCTGGAATACAAGGGCGCCGTCGGTGATGTTCTCCCGGCGCGGCGACACGAGGCCGCCGCGGCGCCCACCCCGCGGCGAGGTGGCCCGCGGGGCCTTGAAGCGGAACCTCAAGAATGAGACGACGAACCATGAACACACCCCTCAAGAAGCGCCTGGGCCCTTTGCAGCGCGTGTCGTCAGCGGCGCTGCTGTGCGCGCTCGGCGTCTTTCTCTGCTGCGCGTCGGCCCTGGCCCAGGACAAGGTCGACGACAACGAGAGCATCGACATCGACATCCGGGGCGCGATCCGCCGCGCGCTCATCCCCCTGGCGCTGCCGCCGGTCAGCGGCGACAACGCCGAGGTGGCCCGCGAGATCAACGAGGTCTTGCGCCAGGATCTGACCCTGAGCGGCTACTTCTCGATCCTGCCGGCCGACAGCATCTTCTTTGATCTGTCCTCCGACGGGATGACCGCCTCGACGATCAACTTCGAGAACTGGTTCAACGTCGGCGCCTCGGGCGTGGTCAAGGGCGCCTTCAAGGAGTCCGCCGGCCAGGTCAAGATGGACATGCGCCTCTTCCTGGTCGAGCGCGGCATCCAGGCCAACCTCAAGTGGCAGCCCTCGACCGCCGACCGGGTCTCGCTGCGTAATGAGGTCCACGAGTTCGCCAACGCCATCATCGAGTTCTACACTGGCAACCGGGGCATCTTCGGCACCCGGATCAGCTTCTCGGCGCGGGCGCGCTCGGGCGAGAAGCACATCTACGTCATGGACGTCGACGGGGCCGCGCTGCAGCGGATCACCGAGGGCAATGGCCTCAACATCCTGCCCTCCTTCGGCGCCGGCGGCATCTACTACACCGGCTACGCGCGCGGCAACCCCGACCTCTACTTCTGGAAGGGCGGCCAGTCTCGCCTGGTCTCCTCCCAGCCGGGCCAGAACTCCGGGGGCGCCTTCTGCAAGGGCAAGCTGGCCGTGACGCTCTCGCGCGAGGGCTCCAACACCGACATCTACGTCGTCCACCCGCTGACCGGCGAGATCCAGGCGCGGCTGACGGACCACTGGGGGATCGACACGAGCCCGACCTGGTCTCCGGACTGCTCCCAGATCGCCTTCGTCTCGGATCGCTCGGGGACGCCGCAGATCTACCTGATGAAGGCCGACGGCTCCGAGCAGCGGCGCTTGACCTTCAAGGGCAAGTACAACACGGCGCCGGACTGGTCGCCCAAGGGCGACGTGGTGGCCTTCTGCGCCCGCGACGAGCGCGGCGCCCACGACATCTTCACCGTCGACATGACCGGCTTCATCGAGCGCCTGACCCAGGATCAGGGCAGCAACGAGGAGCCGAGCTACTCGCCGGACGGCAATTACATCGTCTTCGTCTCGTCTCGCGGCGGGGCGGGGTCCCGGATCTACATCATGACGGCCGATGGCCAGTCGCAACACTTGATCACCCGGCAGGGCGGCGGCTTCGGCACCCCGAGCTGGGGTGGGCGCTGAGATCTGGCGTTCGCCCGAAAGCAGGAGATCCTCATCATGCACCTGAGCACCCCCACCGGCCGCGCGAGCTGGGCCGCGGCCTTGATCCTGGCGCTGGCGCTGGCCATGGGCGCCTGCGCCCAGCCCCCGGAGAAGGCGCTGGCCGACGCCGAGCAGGCGCTGCGCGAGGCCGTCGTCGTCTCCGAGTGCGCCAAGGCCGAGTTCGCCGAGGCCGAGGCGATGCTGGCCGAGGCCCGGCGCCTCGTCGAGGCCGGCGACTACGATGAGGCCGAGGTCAAGGCGCGCTCGGCCAGGACGCTCGCCGAGCGCGCCCGCAAGCTCGGCGAGGAGCGCTGGGAGGACTGCCAGAAGGCCAAGGCCACGCCGCCGGTCGAGGTCGTCAAGGACGACATCGACGGACTGCTCAAGGACGGGCGGCTCGGGACGATCTACTTCACCTACGACGAGGCCACGCTCAGCGATGAGGCCCAGAAGACCCTCCAGGCCAACGCCGAGTGGATCCGGCGCCACCCCGAGGCCAAGGTCACCATCGAGGGCCATTGCGATGAGCGCGGCACCGCCGAGTACAACCTCTCGCTCGGCGAGCGGCGCGCCAGCGCCGTCCGTAAGTACTTGATCCAGCTCGGGATCGAGGGCCCTCGCCTGGACGTCCTCTCCTACGGCGCCGAGATGCCCGCGGTCGAGGGCAACACCGACGAGTCCCTGTCGAAGAACCGGCGCGCCGAGTTCGCCGTCAAGTAATGAGCGCCAGGAAGTTGCCCAGCCCCGACCAGTGGCGCCCCTCCGGCGCCCAGACCCCGGCGGCCCGCGAGGGCTTCGGCTTCAGCGAGGCCCGCAAGGCCCTCATCCGACGCCTGGAGACCCTGCGCGAGAGCAAGGTCATCGTCTACGTCGAGTCCGGAGATCCGCCGCCCGACGCCCTGCGCTACCTCTACGAGCACCTGCGCTCGGCCCACCGCGAGACACACCGCCAGCTCGACCTGATCCTCTTCACCCGCAACCCCTCCCCCTCCGATCTGGAGCGCGCCCTCCAGATGGCCGCCCTCCTGCGCGAGCACGCCCGCGAGGTCCGCGCCCTCGTCCCCAGCCTCGCCTGCGGCCTGGGCACCTGCCTCGCCGTCGGGGTCGACCAGATCGCCATGCACCCGCTGGCCACCCTCGGGCGCCTCCACGGCGCCGCCGGCCTGGCCTCGCTGCGACACTTCGAAGCCCTGCTCGCCGAGGCCCCCTTCGCCTCCCCCGAGCCCCGCGACGCCACCCTGCGCGCCTTCTTCGACGCCGCTGGCCCCGAGGCCCTCGCCCAGGCCCGCTACGACCGCGCCCGCCTCGTCGCCGGCCTCCAGGCCCTCATCAACCACCGCGTCCGATCCCAGGCCGCCGAGGCCGCCTCGCTCGTCGACCTGCTCGACGACCCGGCCTGCCCCCTGGCCCACCCCTTCGACCGCCGACAGGCCCGCGCCCTGCTCGGCGTCCAGACCGAGCCCCTCGACCTCGAATCCGAGTCCATCCTCTGGGACCTCTTCTGCGCCTACGAGCACCCGCTCGCGCTCCTTGACCCCGGCGATCGCGCCCACACCCCCGACAGCGTCATCGAGTCCGAAGGCGCCTGCCACTGCCACACCCCCGCCCAGGGCAAGAACCCTCAAGCGAGCGGCTGGTCCTCCGTCGTCGGCTCAAAGCTGCACTGACCGCCACACCCCGCCCGACGCTCGACGAGCGCCTCACCCGGCGAAAAACCAACAGAGCGCCAGGGGCGTGGGCGCCCGCCTTCCACGAGCCACGCTGCGGAGCGCCATCTCAGACCGGCTATGGACTTGCGCGCCGCTCGGGCCTACTCTTGGTCGGGGCCGCGATACAGAGGGTACGGATGGCAGAGGACATGGGCGTTCAGCCCGCTGGGGACGGCGCGACGGTGCTTGAGGAGCTCAACCGCCACGCCGCCGCGCACAACATCCCCCTGGGCGCTCACATCGATCTGACCTATCGGTGCGATCTGGCCTGCGTCCATTGCTACCTCGTCGACCGGATCAAGCCGGAGCTGAGCGTGGCCGAGATCGAGCGCGTCCTGGATGACCTCCAGAGCCTCGGCGGCCTGATGGTCCTCTTCTCCGGCGGCGACCTCTTTTTGCGGCCCGACGCGCTGACCATCCTCAAGGCCGCCTGCGACCGCCGCTTCTTCGTCCAGATCATCACCCACGCCAACCACATCGACGCCGCGGTCGCCGACGCGCTCGAAGCCATGGGGATCGGGGAGGTCAAGGTCAGCATCTACTCCAGCCGCCCCGAGGTCCACGACGCCATCACCAAGGTGCCCGGCTCCCTGCACGCCTCCCTCAAGGCCATCTCCCTGCTGCGCGAGCGCGGCGTCGAGGTCGAGATGAAGTGCCCCATCATGCGGGGCAACGAGGGCGCCCAGCTCGAGATCCCCATCCTGGCTGCCAAGTACGACAGCCGCTTCGCGCTCGACCACACCATCCGCTCGGCCCAGGGCCAGGGCCTCGACCCCCTGCCTCCCGTCGGCCTCTCGGGCGGCTGCGTCGACCTTCGCGCCCTCAACGCCGACGTCGAGGTCAAGATCGACCTCATCAGCCACATCATGCCCTCGCTGCGCGGGCTGGCCGACCTCGGCAACAAGTCCCCCTCCCAGCCGGTCTGCACCGCCGGGCGCTCCAGCGTCTACGTCGACCCCGAGGGCAACGTCTTCCCCTGCCTGGAGTGGGAGGAGCCCGCCGGCAATGTCCGCCAGTCCTCCTTCGCCCAGATCTGGCGCGAGGGCGAGGTCTTTGGCCGCGCCCGCGGCCTGAAGCGCTCGGCCTTCAAGGGTTGTGTAAGTTGCGAGAATTTCTCGTTTTGTGATATCTGCCCTGGTCAGGCGCACCGCGAGACAGGCTCGGCCACGGGCGTGAGCCCGTCGAAGTGCCGCGACTCGTCGGTCAAGCGCATGGCCGTCGAGCGCATCGCCGGGGCCGCCGACTCCGGGGGCGGTTGCGGCTGCGGGGGTTGAGCCCCGTGTCCGAGCCTGTGCTCTCGTCGCCGCTGGAGGAGGCGCTTTTTCTGGACGCGCTGCGCCTGGGCCACCGCGTGTGGCTCGCGGCCCACGGGCGCAGCATGTGGCCCTGGGTGCGGCCCGGGGCCCGGCTGCTGATCGAGCCGCCGCCCTTCGTGATGCCGCCGCTGGAGCCCGGCGACCTGATCCTGGCCCACGCTGGTGGCTGCCTGCGCCTCCACAGGCTGATCGAGCTTCGCCCCGAGGGCGGCCTCGTCCTCAAGGGCGACGCGGCGCCGAGGGCCGATCCCCTGGTGAGGCCCGAGCACGTCCACGGGCGCGTCGTGGTGATCGAGCGCGGCGCGGCCAATCGCGGCGCTGTCGAGCGCGGTGAGGCCAGCTGCGCGGCGGTCGATCCTGCTCGCGCCGTGGCGGTCCGTCGCCCGCTCGCGGCGCCTGAGCGCGCTCTGGCGCGGGTCCTGGCGAGGCTCTCTGGCGCGCAATGGCGTTTGCTATGTGCCGGTGAGTTCGTGTTAAAGAGGGCGTCGGGCGCGTCGCGCCTGAAGAAGTAGCTCCTCATGACTCTGAGACAGGTTGAAGATCCCATGGACAGGCGAGACATCAAGGCGCTCCTCGATCGGGTCAGCGCGGGGCACCTGGCGGTGGACTCGGCGCTGGACGCGCTGACCGCGATGCCCTTCGAGGACATCGGCGTGGCGCAGATCGACCACCACAGGGCGCTGCGGACGGGGATGCCGGAGGTGATCTTCGGCGAGGGCAAGACCAGCGCGCAGATCGCGGCGATCGTGCTGGCGATGGTCGCCAGGGGAGGCAATGTCCTGGCGACGCGGGTCTCCTCGGAAAAGGCGGCCCAGGTCAGCGATCTGCTCGATGCCCGTCGCGAGGCCGGCGATCCGCTGCCTGACTGGTCCTACGACGTCGAGGCGCGCACCTTCTCCATGCGGCAGCGGCCCTTCGAGGACATGGGTCGCGGGCTCGTCAGCGTCGTCTGCGCTGGCACCAGCGATCTGCCCGTCGCCCGCGAGGCGGTGGTGACGGCCGAGATGATGAACAACCGCTGCGAGCTGATCGTGGATGTCGGCGTCGCGGGCCTGCACCGGGTGCTCGCCCACCGCGAGCGGCTGGTCCGCTCGGAGGTCATCATCGCGGTGGCCGGCATGGAGGGCGCGCTGACCGGGGTGATCGCCGGGCTCGTCGGCCGCCCTGTCATCGGCGTGCCGACCAGCGTGGGCTACGGCGTCTCGTTCTCCGGGGTCTCGGCGCTGTTGACCATGCTCAACAGCTGCGCCCCTGGCGTCACCGTCGTCAACATCGACAATGGCTACGGCGCGGCCGCCGCCGCCACCCTCATCAACCGAAGGCGAGAGGGCTGAATCCGATGCACCTGCACTTCGATCTCATCTCGGGCATCGCCGGAGACATGACCGTCGCCGCCCTCCTCGACCTCGGGGTCCCCCTCCAGGTCGTCGAGGACACGCTGGCCCTCCTGCCCGTGCGGGGCTATCGACTTGAGGTCAAGCGCGCCGACGTCGGCATGGCCATGACCGCCCTCAAGTTCGACGTCCTCCTCGACGACCCCCCCCAGCCCGATGGCCCAGGCGCCGTCGAGGCCGCCGCGCCCTCATCGGCCCCGCTCCCATCCCTCTCGCTCACCCCGGCCGCGCGGCCCCGGCATCTGGTGGGTTTGTTCAATGAACACGGTCGCTTGCATGATCATGGCGCCACCGGGCGCGATCATGATCACGGCCACGATCACGGCCACACGCACGATCACGGCCACGATCACGGTCGTGCTCAGGGCCACGACCACGACCACGGCCATACGCACGATCACGGTCATGATCACGGTCATGATCACGGCCATGACCACGGCCCTGAGCACGGCCATGACCACGGCCGTGCTCAGGGCCATGATCACGGTCATGATCACGACCACGCTCACGCTCATGGTCATGATCACGGCCACGCGCACGATCACGGCCCGGGCGGTGGCTCCTGGGCGGCGATCCGCGCGATGCTGGAGGCCGCGCCGTTGCCTGCGCCGGTGCGCGAGATGTCGCTGGCGATCTTCGAGCGGATCGCCGTCGCCGAGGCCCGCGTGCACGGCATGGCGGTCGAGGATGTGGCCTTCCACGAGGTCGGCGCCGTCGACAGCATCGTCGACATCGTGGCCGTGGCGGCCTGCATCCACCACCTGTCTCCGACCCGGATCACGGCCAGCCCGGTCCCGCTGGGGAGGGGCTTCACCTGGAGCCAGCACGGGCGCATCCCCCTGCCGGCGCCTGCCACGATGCTCATCCTCGAAGGGATCCCCGTGGTGTCCTCGGGGCTGGACAAGGAGCTGGTCACGCCGACGGGGGCGGGGATCCTGGCGGCGCTGGTCGACGAGTTTGTCGAGCTGCCCTCGATCATCCCGGCGTCGATAGGCCACGGCGCCGGGACACGCCGGCTGCCTGACCGGCCGAATGTCGTGCGTGCGATCTTCGGCGCGCCTCACGGGCAGCCCGTGGCCGTCGAGGGTCCGTTGATCGAGAGCCACGATCAGGTCATCGAGGCCAACATCGACGACATGAGCGGCGAGCTGTGCGGGCACGTCGCGGCGCTCCTGCTCGACTGCGGCGCGCTGGACGTGTGGTGGACGCCGATCTTGATGAAGAAGGGGAGGCCGGCCCACATGCTCTCGGTCCTGTGCGACGGGGATCACCTCGACGCGCTGGTCGACGTGATCCTGAGGGAGACGACCTCGCTCGGCGTGCGGATCGTCCCGACCCGTCGGCTCAAGGCCAGGCGAAAGATCGTCGAGGTGGAGACGATCTACGGCGTGGTGCTGGCGAAGCTGGGGTTGCGCGGGGAGGAGGTGATCAACGCGGCGCCGGAGTATGAGTCGGCGCGGGCGGCGGCGATGAGGGCCGGCGTGCCGCTCAAGCTGGTCCTGGCGGCGGTCGCGGGCGCGCTCAAGGACATCCCGCCATCGAGCTGACGCGATCCATCCTGAACTTGAAGCCCTCGGACTGCCGCGCCGAGTCGGAGAAGTCGTAGAAGAGGCGCGCGGTGCGGAGCTTGAGGCAGGCGGCCTGCTTGTCGCCGGCGTGTGCGTGGGCGTGTGCGGCGTAGAGGTAGCCTTCTCCGGCGACGGGCAGGAGGTAGGAGAACTCGTCGCAGCTCATCACGGCTATCTTCTTGTTCTTGCTTTGGTTTTCGTCATCGGGGGCGGCCTCCAGGGCCTGGATGGCGTCCTCGCAGGATTTGGCGGCGGCGGTGAAGTCCTTGTTGTCGGGGTCGCTCTCGCGCAGGGTCTGTCCGAAGATCCCGGTGGGGTAGAGGGAGAGGTCGGTGGGGTACTGGCGAGGGAGGGAGATGGCGTGTGCGGCGAGGCTGCCGACGATGGTCAGGGCGGCCAGAGAGGAGGCGGCGGCGTAGGCGATGCCGGCGGCGCGGCTGGCGCGGTCCTTGAGGGGGAGGACGAAGCCGAGGGCGAGGCCGGCGAGGAAGCCGCCGATGTGCGCGGCGTTGTCGATCTGGGGGACGGCGATGCCGAAGAGGACGATGAAGAGCATCCAGCGCAGCATGACGTTGCGGATCTGTGCGCCCTGGGCGGTCTTGAGGCGGTGTCCGGCGGAGACGCCGACGCCGATGAGGCCGGTCAGGGCGCCGGACATGCCGACGGTGGGCGTGGCGAAGGAGGCGTCGGCCAGGAAGCCCAGGCCGGTGGTCTGGGCCAGGTCGAAGGCGGCGAAGCCCCAGCCGAAGCTCACGAGGGTGGAGACGAGCCCGGTGATCAGGAAGATGATGATCATCCTGGCCTTGCCGAAGGAGTTCTCGATCAGGGGCCCGAGGAGCCAGAGGGCGTAGAGGTTGAAGCCGATGTGGAGGACGTCGCCGTGCATGAAGAGGGCGGTGACGAGGCGCCAGAGCTGGCCCTGGGCGATGTAGGGGGGGAAGGAGGCGCCGAAGTGGATCAGGGAGTAGGTGCTTGGCGCGACGAGGGAGCTGCCGCCGGCCAGGAGCCCGACCATGGCGAAGTAGGCGACCGACAGCGCGGCGATCCCCTTGGTCATGGGGCGGTCATCGGGCAGCAGATCTTCGAGGAGGCGGCCGAGGGCGCCGTAATTTTCGAGGGACTTGCCGCAGAAGGGGCACTCGACCTCCTGCGCGGGCATGACGCCCTGGCAGAAGCCGCACTTGCGATGGGTTCGGGCCATGTGCGTCCGGGGTGATCAGCCGGGCTGCTTGAGCAGGAGCCGAGGCTGGCCTGAGTCGGTCGGTTCGGCGTCGAGGCAGAGTGCGGAGCCCTGGGCGACCCGCGTGTTGAGCAGGGCGTCGGTGAGCAGCTCGATGACGACGCGCTGGACGATCTCCTGCGAGGACCCGACCTGCTCCTGGCACAGCGCCCGGAGCGCGTCGCGGGCCTCCAGAGTCCAGGTCAGCGTGACGCCGTACTCCTCCTGGAGGCGCTCGGTGAGCTGTTCGAACTGTCTGGAGATGAGGGATCCGATGAGCTCCAGGCCGCCCTGGTCGCTGAGGGGTCGGAAGGGGACGAAGGCGTCGACGTAGCCCTTGAGCTGGAGGTAGAGGCTGGGCAGGCGCTCCTTGAAGAGGGCCTCGGCGTCGGTCAGCGCGTCCTGGGCCTCGCCGGAGAAGCCGATCCGGCTCTGGCCGCGCGCGCTGAGGTCTGCGCCGAGGGACAGGATGAAGATCGCCTGTCGCGCGTCGGCGGTCAGGCCGCGTGTGTCGGTGATCTCGCCCTCGGCGAAGACCCTCAGGAAGCGCTCCAGGACGCGGGGGTGTGCCTTGTCGATGTCTTCGAGGAGGACGAGGCAGCTCGGCCGGCGGCGCAGGGGCGTGACGAACATGTCCTGGTCTTCGTAGCCGACGTAGCCGGGCGGCGAGCCGATCAGGCGGCTGATGGTGTGGGGTTCGGAGAAGTCGGTCATGTCCAGGCGGATCAGGGCGCGGGGGTCGCCGAAGACCTCGTTGGTGACGACGCGGGCCAGGGTCCCCTTGCCGACGCCGGAGGGGCCGAAGAAGGCGAAGATGGCCAGGGGCCGGGAGCGGGCCTCGGGTCGGAGGCGGCTGGCGACGAGGGTGCGCGCGACGCGCGAGATCGCCTCGGTCTGGCCGATGAAGTGGCGCTTGAGGCGGACGTCGAGGTCGGTCCACCAGTCGTCCTGGCCGCCGACGAGGCGCTCGACGGGGACGCCGGTGCGGTAGGAGACCTGCTGGGCGATGTGGCGCCGCTCGACCTTGATCGGCCCGGGGAGGCGAGGTGCGTCGTCGGCGGGGGGATCGAGGGGGTGGGCGGCGGCGATGGCCGCGTCCATCAGGAGCTTCTTGGCCTTGTCGGGCAGGCGCTGCTCGGGCAGGTAGCGCGCCGAGTCGTCCAGGGCGGCGCGCACGACCTCGTCGCCGATCTTGACGCCGTAGTCGCGCTCGAGGTCGGCCGCCAGACCCTTGAGGATCATGGTGGTCAGCTCGATGTTGGGCTCGCGGATCTCGATGCGTTCGAAGCGGCGCTTGAGGGCAGGGTCCTGGTCGATCCAGCGCCGGTACTCGGCCTCGGTGGTGGCGCCGACGACGGCCAGCTCCCCCGAGGCCAGGGCCGACTTGAAGTGGTTGGGGATCTCGGCCGGCCCCTGGTTGCCCGAGCGGGGCGCGAAGACGGCGTGGGCCTCGTCGATGAAGAGGATGACGCCCTTGCTGGCCTCGGCCAGCAGGTTCTTGATCCGGCTCTCCAGCTCCCCCCGGTAGCTCGTGCCGCTCATGAGGCTGGCGCCGTTGATCTCGACGACCCGCTGGCCCTGAAGGGGCTCGGGGACGGTGCCGTCGGCGATGCGCTGGGCCAGCGCCACGGCCAGGGCCGTCTTGCCCACGCCGGCCTCGCCGGTCAGCAGGGGGTTGCGCTGCTCCTTGCGCAGCAGGACGTTGATGACCCGCTGGAGTTCGAGGTCGCGGCCGATGATCCGGGGCAGCTTGCCCTCGCGGGCCTGCCGGGTCAGGTCGCGCCCGATCAGGTCGAGCGTCGGGGTCGGCGGCGCCGACTCCCAGACGGCGTTCGCCCGCACCGCCTTCTCGATGTCCACGGCGGTGTGCAGGACCTTGGTGTCGCTCAGCGCCTTGTTGATCTCCGCCTCCAGGCCCAGGGCCTGGACCAGCTCGAGGCTCGATCCCCCGTCGCTCATGAAGGACTCGACGAGCTGGCGCTCGCCGACGCGGGCCTCGTCGGTGCTGCTGTTGTCGCGCGCCTCGCGCAGCGCCAGCGCCAGCATCCTGACCATGCGGGGCGTCAGGGTCTTGCGCCCGAGCAGGAAGTCGGGCAGCGGGCCGGGCTTGATCCCGATGATCCTCAGGAGCTCCTCGCGCAGCCTGGAGGGCTCCAGCCCCCGGCTCATCGCCCCTCGCCACACCACGCTGTCGCGCACCGAGCAGAAGGAGGCGATCAGGTGCGGGGTGCCCAGGAAGGGCGTCCCAGAGCGCGCCGCGATCTGCATGGCGGCCTGCAGAAAGCCCCAGGAGACGTCGTCGAAGACCTCGCGCTTGAGCTGGCTGCGGCTGTCAAAGAGCCGGTCGCCGCCGCCCTCGGCCAGCCGCTTGATCGCCCACCGCACCGAGGCCGACTCGGTCACCTCCGCCCGCCACATGATCGCCCGCAGCATGTCCTGCTCGTCGATCAGCGCGCCGACCGATCCGGCCTTGCTCACCCTGCCTCTGGCCTGCTCCTGGGCCTCGTCGAGGATCCTCGCGAAGGAGCGGCTGAAGGCGTCGCGCTCCAGCGTGGCCGGGACGTGGTGGCGATCCTCGATCTCCCGGCCGAGCTCGCGCAGCCGCCCGAGCACGTCGACCAGATCCACCGTCCCGACGGCGCTGCCCGCCAGCGCGTACCCAAGCTCGGTGTGGCCGCGGTCCAGCAGCACGATCATCAGGTCCAGCGGCAGGTAGATGCCCCGGCCGATCTCCCGCAGCCACCGCGTGATGCTATGAACCACCTCCTGGGCCGCAGGCGTGAGCGCCTCCAGGCACAAGTGGCCTGCGCTGTCGTATAAAGGCGTCTGGGTCACTGCGCTCTCAGGCCCTCCTCGGCCCCCTCCCTGAGTCCCCCTGCGCGCGCCACGAGGCTTCGCGCGCCCTCAAAATCACCTCGCCGGACTGCCCCGCGCGCCAGGGCCAGAAGCGCCCTGCGCCGACCTCGCTCGGCCTCCAGCCCTCCCTCAAGCCGCTCCGATCGCTTGATCGCGGCCAGCGTCACCGCCTCATCGCCCGAGGGCGCCAGCGCCTCCCCGAGAGTGTGCCACGGCCACACCGGCGTCGGCAACTCCTCGTCGATCAATCGACCTCTTATCGCCCGCTCGAGCAACGCGCCGCGCTGACCCGCCTCGACGATCAAGGCCATGAGCCGCCCGGCGACCTTGTCGACCACGGCGCCTGTCGTCGCGTCGCCCGCCGCCAGCGCGTCGGCTCGCCCGAGCGCCTCCAGGGCGGCCCGGCGCTGCCCGATGGAGGCCGCCACCAGCGCCCGCGTCCCCAGCAGCCGCGCCGCCCTGGGCACCCCCGCGCCCTCCGGCTCGGCCCCGGCCAGCGCCGCGGCCGCCTCGACCGAGCGCCCCGCGCCGTGGTGATCGAGCGCCTCCAGCAGCAGATACAAGGCCCTCTGCTGGCCCTCGGCGGCCTCGACCTGGGCGTCAAAGCCCCGGTCGCCCTCCGTCAGCAGATCCAGCACCGAGGCCAGGGCCGAGATCCCCGGGTCGTGGCGCCGCGCGCGGGCCTGGGCAAAAAGATCCATCAAATCAACGGCATAGCCTTCGTCCAGCGCCTCCAGGCCGCCCGCCCTGCCGCCGACGCGCCGAAGGATCGCGATCCGCAGTCGACCTCCCAGCGCCTCCTCGGGCTCCATCCACCGCGCCATCAGGTCGTCCAGCCGCGCCAGCGCCAGCAAGGCGACCGCCCGGTCGACCGGCTGCGCGTCGCTCGCGGTCGGCAGCGGCAGGCTCGCCCGGCTCGCCGCCGCGCTCAACGCCGCCTTGAGCGCCGCTCGCCCGCCCGGCTCCCCGTCCAGCGCCTCGCCCTCTCGCTCCAGGACCTCCACCGCGTCGACCAGGGGCGCCCCCGCGCCAGCCGCCATCGCCAGGCTCCGCCGCCGCGCGCTCGACGCCCGCCCCTGAGCTTCGACACGGAGCAGCGCCCACGCGCGCCGCCACGCCCCCTCCTTGTCCGCCGAGGCCGCAGGGCCAAGGGCCGCCGTCAGCAGGCCCAGCCGCTCGCGCATCAGCGCGTCGAGCCACGCGGGCAGCCCGCCGCCCTCGATCAGCGACAGAGAGGCCGCCGAGGCCGCCTCGAAGGTCGCCGACAGCGCCTCGTCGCCGCGCCGCGCCAGCCTCGATCGGGCCTCGTCCGCCCTCAGCGCGCTTGCAGACTCGCGCGCCGTCGCCCGGCAGCGGGCGTCCAGCGCCAGCGCCCGAGCGGCGGCGACCTCAGGGACCTCGCCGAAGATCTGCGCCAGCAGAGTGGCCTGCGCCTCGATGGCGCGCGCCGCCTCGGCTTCAAACGCCCGTCCAGACGGCGACAGGTCGCCGTCCGATCCCGCCGCTGGCGCCTCGATGTCGTCGCCGTCGAGCATGGCGGCGATCTGCTCCAGCGCGGCCTGGGGCGTGCGCCAGGCCAGGGGCCTGAGGCCAGGCTCGACCCGCTGGAGGTGGCCGGCGGCCTCTTGCATGAGGTGCCCGTCGTCGATCCTCCTGGCGACGCCGATGAGGTCGGCGGCCACGAGCGCGCGCAGCGCCTCGTCGGCGCGCCCTGCGCCCGAGAGCGCCAGCGTCCGCGTCAACAGGCGCCACGCCACGGCGCCCGCCTCGTGAGGCCGCCTCCTGGCGCGCGCCAGGGCCTCGCGGCGAGCCAGCCGCAGCCACAGCCGCGCGGCCGTCGGGCTCCTGGCGGCCCACCAGAGCATCCCGCACAGCAAGAGGAGCGCCGCGAGCGCCTTGAACTGGTGCTCGACCAGCAGGATGCCGACCTCATAGAGCCGCGACCGGATCGGCGCGTGGGCGCGGGCCTCGATGAAGAGCAGCCGAGCCTCCTCGAGGGCGCCCGGCTTGCCGCGCTGGTAATGGAAGATGAACTGGCCCTCGTTCCACGCGATCTCCCGCCGCGCCTCATCCCGCGCTCGCTGAGCCCCCCGGAGCGGCTGGCCGGGGTCGAGGCGCTGGATCAGCTCGATCAGGGCGTCGAGCTGCGTCATGACGAGGTTGGCTCTGCGGAAGTCGCTGTCCTCGGCGCGGGCGCGGGCGAGCGCGGCCAGAGTCGCGGCCACGTCGCCGAGGCGGCCTTTGAGCGGGTGGTCTGGCGCCAGCCGTTCCAGCGCTTCGAAGCCCTTGATGGCCTCGGCCAGATCGAAGAAGTCCAGCGCCTCCTCGGCCTCGGGATCCAGCCTCGTGAGCGGCTGGCCTTCGGCGGAGGGCTTCAGGAGCTGTCGAGGGAGGCGGGTCAGGATGCGCCGGGTCTGCCATTGGACGAGGGCGCGCTTGAAGGGCTCGGGCGTCGCGAGGCCCTGATCGAAGCGGGCGGAGATGTCCTGGGCGACGCTCGCCGCGTCGACCTCGAGGGCCTCGTTGACCAGCGCCTCGGAGAGCGCCCGGTCGGCGTGGACGCAGGCGCGAAAGCCCGCCTGTTCGCCGCGGTTGTAAAGGTCGAGGTGGCGGTCGAGGGGCTGGCCCTCGTCGAGCAGGCGCAGGGCGTGGCGGCGCTCGAAGGCGCAGGCGAGCGGCGCGAGCGCGTCGAGGAGCGCGCGATGGGTCTCGGAGGCCAGGGCGGCCTCGGCGGGGCGGTGGGAGGTCTGGGAGGCCAGCGAGGCCTCCTGGCGCGTCAGGTGGGCGAGCAGCGCCAGGCGCTCGACCTCTCGGTAGGGCGAGTCGATGAGGAAGCGCCGCCAGCCCTGGTCGCCCTCGTCGATAGCGTCGGGGAGGGGGTCGGTCGGGTCGGCGTCGAGGGCGCGGCGCAGGCCGTCGAGGGTCTCCTGGGTGCTGGTCTGGTGGGCCTCGGTGGGCAGCAGGAGCATGCGGATGGGGGGCAGGGGTCGCCGCGCGTGGGCGGCCGAGTCGACCTTGACCCACTCGGTCGCCTCAAGGCGGAGGAGCGCGACGGCGAAGGGCGCCAGCTCGACGGGCAGCGGGGCGATGTAGAGGGCGTCGAAGTCGGAGGTCCGCCGAGGGACGATGAGGTCGTGGACGGCGATGGGGAAGGGGTTGAGGTTGGAGATCCGGATGGAGGCCGCGCCGGGCTTGTCGGGGCCGCTGGCGTCGAAGCCGGGGCTGATGTGGACGTCGCCGCGCGCGGCGGTCAGGCTGACCGGGTGCCAGTCGACGGCTGGGGGCAGCGCGAGCGCGGACGCGGGGTGCAAGGCCAGGAGGGCGAGCGCGGCGATCGATCCAAGGAAGCGCCCGCGAAGTGAGATCGTCTCTGAGGGCGAAGGCGGCACGGCTTCTCTCCTGGTCATAGGGTCGGAGCGTGATCGGCGGGCTGAAGCGGTCGCGGTGCGACATCGATCCAAACCCTCTGCAGCCTAAGCATCTTCCCGCCGCCTGACCAGCGCGCCGGGCGTCTCTTTGGGGGTCTTCGGGCCTGGGCGCGGTTGTTGTGGTTGAAGGCGGGCGGAGAATGCGCGAAGCTGTCCTGGCGAGCGTCTGGACACCTGGCGGGGTCACCCCGAAGCGCCGAGCGCCATGAAAGCATCGATTGCATCCGAGCCTCAAGTTGACGTGGAGCCTGCCCTGGAGGGCTGGGCGAAGATCTGTTTTGACGGCGTCGTGGCGTTGTTTGACGCCGCGCACGATGGCCTGGGGCGCTTCGTGGAGCGCGACCTCCAGCCCTTGGAGCTGCAGCTCGCCCTGAGCGCGGATCTGAGGCTGCTGGGCGAGGACCTGCGCGAGCTGGCGCAGCGGGCGGCGCAGCGGGACGCGGGGCCGATGGCGCCGCTGGTGCTGCCCTCGGAGCGGCGGCTGGCGCGCGCCTTTGCCCGCGAGAGTCTGGGGCCGGACGCGCTGGATCGGCACCTGTCGCGGACCTTCGCTCAGGTCCAGGCGGCGCTGGCGAGGCGCCACGGCGCGACCTGGGCCGCGGAGCAGGTCGAGGGCGCGCGGAGGGACTTCGAGCCGGTGCGCCAGGAGGCCGCGCGGCTGCTCAGCGTCCGGCCGCGGCTCCTGCGTGCGATCCTGGGGCCTGCGCGCTACCTCGCCGTGCCGCTGTTCTGGGTCGGGGCCTGGAGCCTGGATGGGGGGGCGCGGCGGCGGCAGGCGGCGCGGGACGTGGTCCGCGAGCTGGGGATCTCTCGCCGCCCGCCGCGCGGGATCGCCGCGCGGGCGGCGGGCGCGGTCTTGATGGGTTCGATGTGCGTGCTGGGGGCGGGGCTCGTGGCGGCGGTGGCGCACCGGGCGCTCGACGTGCGCGCGATGTACGGCGCCATGCTCGACGACGTCGAGGCGCTGGTGCTCTACGGGTCGGTGTCGGACGAGCCGGGCGCGAGGCGCTTCGGGCCGGGGCTGGTGGACATCATGATGGAGCTCGAAGGGGCGCGGCCCTGAAATGCGAGGGCGCGCCCGGTCGTTTGGACGAGACGAGGCCGGCGACCTGGGCGCGCCATGAGAGGCGCCCGGCGGGTTTTTTAAAAGGGCCTCGGGGCGTGAGCGGGAGGAAGCGGGATGAAGCGAGCGGGCGAGCAGAGCGTGGTGGCTTCGGTCAAGGGGGCCCTCGGGGCGGCGCGCAAGGCGGCGCGAGCGGAGGAGGCGTTGACGCGCAAGGCCGCCGCGTGGATCGGCGGGCTCTCGGAGCGCGCGCGCCAGTCGGCGCTGTCCGATCCGGCGCCGGTGGCGCCGCCGAGGCTGCCCAGCCCCGCCGAGGTGCTCGACGAGGCGCGGCGCCGGGCCTCGAAGGTCGGGGCGGTGACGGCGGCGGTGGCGGCGTGGTCGGAGACGGCGACGCTCTACAGCAAGCACCGCCACGGCGACCCGGTGACGGCCGGCGACGTGTGGCGCTCGACGCGCAAGGTCGGCCAGCGGGCGATGGACGCCAGCCGGGCGGCCAACCGCCGCTACCTGACGATCGTGGGGATCGACACCACGGCGCGGGTCGTGGCGTGGCAGAGCGCGCGCCGGGCGGCGGCCAGCCCCGTCTGGAAGGCGATCCACTTCACGTCCAGCCGGGTGGCGGGCCGCGCCGGGGTGATCCTGATGGCGGCGGACGTCTTCATGGCGATGCGCTCGGATCTGGATCGCTACAAGCGCGGGGAGCTGAGCCGGGAGGACTTCAACCGCAACTGCGCTCTGACCGGCGTGAGCATCCTGGCGCCGGTCGTCGGGGCCTCGGCCGGCCCGCTGGGCGCGACGGCCGGGCTGGCGGTGTCCATCGGCGCGGGCATGGCCCGCCGCTAGATCGCTTCTTGGCCATCGGCGCCGTCCTGGGTTATCCTCCGAGGGGCTTGTCTCCTTGCCCCGCGGAGGTCTCATGAAGCAATCGGCGCCCTTGCGCCAGCGCGCCAGCGCGCTGATCCCCCTCCTGGTCGCGCTGGCCTTGAGCCTGGCGGCGACCTCGGCGCTGGCCCAGGCGGCCTCGGGGCGACAGCAGGCCCAGGTGATCTTCAAGAAGGGCCAGGCCCTCTACGACGAGGGGCGCTTCGTCGAGGCGGGCATAGAGTTCCTGACGGCCTATCAGCTCGATCCCCACCCGGCCATCATGTACAACGTCGCCCGCGCCCACGAGGAGCAGGGCAAGCTGGTCAATGCGCTCCAGTATTACCGCGTGGCGCTGGGCCTGAAGCCCTCGGAGGCCGTCAAGGAGGAGCTTGACCGCAAGATCGCGGAGCTTGAGTTGATCCTGAGGGCCGACGGCGTCGACGTGCTCAACCTCGACACGGCCGCCTGGGTCCCCAAGGGGAGCTTGACGGTCCAGTCCGAGCCGCCGGGCGCGGAGGTGATCATCAACGGCCAGAGCGCCGGCACGACCCCCATCAACGGCAAGGTCTTGCCCCAGGGCGAGTACTCCATCACGGTGCGGCGGCGCGGCTTCAGGGCCGAGGAGCGCGCGCTGACGGTGGTCGGCGGCAAGACCTACGTGCTCAGCCCGCGGCTGACGCCGGGGTCCGACGAGGACCCGGCGCTCAAGGTCCAGCCCGGCATGATCGACGTCAGCGCCCCGCAGCGCGGCCTGATGGTCTTCGTCGACGGCGAGCCGGTGGCCACGACACCCGTCGGCCAGCTGGAGGTCCCCGCGGGGCTGCACACGATCTCGGTCGAGGGCAAGGGATTTCCGACCTACGAGGAGCGCGTGGAGGTGGTCAGCGGCCAGACGGCGCGGATCGTCGCCCGCAGGCCCGGCCCGATCATCGTCCAGAAGAGCGATGAGGTCCTGGTGAGCCAGTCGGGCTGGGGCTGGATCGTCACGGGGGCGGGCGCCGGGGCGGTAGGCTTCGGGGGGCTGATGGGGGCGCTGGCGCTGTCCGACGCGGACACCTACAACGCCGACCGCGGCGCCCCGCTGCGGGCCCAGGTGCGTGAGGACGCGATCTTCAAGGGGATCGTCGCGGACGTCTCCTACGGCGCCGGGCTGGCGCTGCTGGTCACCGGGGCGCTGCTGATCACCTTCGACGAGGGCGTCGAGGCCGAGGAGCCTCCGGTCTACGGCGAGGAGCTCGTCTGGCAGCTCGGCCCCCAGCTCCTGCCCGGTGGGGCGGGGGTGGGGGCGGGCGCGTCGTGGTGAGGGGCGGATGTGGATCGCGCGCCTGACGGTCGGGGTCACGGCCCTGGCCTTTGCGGCCACCGTGGCCCTCGTGGTCGCCGCCGTTGTCGCCATCAAGGGGCTGGCGCTGGTCGTGTTCATGGGCGACTTTGGCGGCTGGCTGCTGCCGATCCCCTTCGTCCTGATCGTCGCCACCTACCTGCTGCGCTACAGCGCGGGGCTGCTCATGCTCCGGCGCGGCCACTTGCCGGCCGCGCTCCATTACTGCCTGCCGCGCCGGACCACCTCGCTCTCGGTCGGCGCCAACGAGGCCGCCATCAACCGCTACGCCGCCGCCGAGGCCCACCGCCTTGCGGGCCAACCCGAGCGCGCCCTGCGCCTGCTCGACGAGGCCCACAAGGCCCCCTGGCGAGGGGACATCAAGCAGCTGCTCTTCGCCGCGCGCGCCGAGGCGCTGATCGACCTTGAGCGCCGCGAGGAGGCGCGCGCCATCCTCGACGCCCTCGTCGCCCACAAGCCCTCCAGCGGCGCCCGCCGCGCCGTCACCAGCGCCCAGGTCCGCCTCGGCGCCGCGCCCTCGCCCGAAGGCGGGCCGCGCCCCGGCTGATCGGGGACTTCAGTTCAACGTGTTGATTTTAATGTTGATTTTTGTGGATCAGGGCGGTCGTGGGGCGCCCGTTCGAGGGCCGTTGCTCGTCGGATCTTCACCATCTTGAGGTGCCGCTCAAGATCCCAGCGCTCAGCGCCGATGGGATCACCGAGGTGCGCCGAGGGATGTCGAGGAGGTGGTCGGGCGATGGCTATGACGAGCAAGGCCAAAGGGATGATGCAGGGGGGGCGGCGCCTCTGGGAGGGCCTGTCGACGGTCCACCGGATGGCGCTCGGGACGCTCGTGATCTTCATCGTGGTCGCGGCGGCCTACGTGAGCTGGCTCGGCTCGGAGCAGGAGTGGGCGACGGCCTTCAGCGGGCTCTCCGATCAGGACGCGGCGGCCGTGGTCGCGATGCTCGACGAGAAGAAGATCCCCTACCTGCTGTCGAGCGGCGGCGGGACGATCCAGGTGCCGCCGGAGCAGCAGCACGCGGTGCGGCTGATGGCGGTCGGCGGCGGCGCGCTCGGCGGGCAGGGCGGCTACGAGCTCTTTGACGCCCCGCGCTTCGGCATGACGCCCTTCGAGATGAAGATGAACTACCGCCGCGCCCTCGAAGGGGAGCTGCGCCGGACGATCGCGAGCCTTGAGGAGGTGCAGGACGCGCGCGTCCACCTCGTCCTGCCCCACAAGGCGACCTTCACCGAGGACGATCAGGAGGCGACCGCCTCGGTGGTGTTGACGCTCAAGCGCGGCTCGTCGCTGAGCAAGGACAAGGCGCACGGGATCGTCAACCTGGTGTCGGCCTCGGTCGAGGGGCTCTCGCCGGAGAGGATCACGGTGGTCGACCAGTCCGGCAAGACCCTGACGGCGCCCACCGACCCCCTGGTGGCCGGCTCGATGAACGCGATGGAGGCGCGCTCCCGGATCGAGCGCCAGCACGAGACCCGCCTGCTGGAGCTGCTCGAGCCCGCGCTGGGCGGGGGCAACGTCCGGGTTCGGGTGACGGCGGAGGTGGACTTTCGCAAGGTCGAGCGGGTCGACGAGACCTGGGACCCGAAGGTCGTGCCGCGCAGCCGCCAGGTGCGCACCGAGAACCGCCCCCAGGCCAACGCCCAGGCGGAGGGCGTCCCCGGGGCGCGCTCCAACGTCGCCGGGGAGGGCCAGAGCGCCGGCGAGATCGGGCAGGGGCAGGTCGGCACGACCTCCGAGAGCGTCAATTACGAGGTGTCCAGCAAGGTGATGCGGACGGACGAGTCGGGCGAGTCGCTCAGGCGCCTCAGCGTGGCGGTCCTGCTCAACGGGACCTGGACCGGGGAGGGCGAGCAGCGCCAGTACGTGCCGCGATCCGAGGAGGAGATGGCGCGGATTGAAGGGCTGGTCAAAGGTTCAGTGGGCTTTGACGGCGAGCGCGGCGACGCGGTCGTGATCAGCAACATGCCCTTCCAGGCCATCGAGACGCCTCTTGAAGATGCGCCCGAGATGGTGATCCCGCCGGACGTCTGGCGCGGGGCGCGCTATGGAGCGGCGGCGCTGCTGGTGCTGGCCTTGCTGGTGCTGGTGGTCAGGCCCCTCGTCAAGGCGGTGACGCTCGCGGCGCCGGAGGCTGTCGGAGAGTTGACGCCGGCCGGGCGGCTGGCGGGGACCGAGCCCCCTGCTGAGCGCGCGCAGGTCGACCAGAGCGACGTCGACGGCGCCATGAGCCCTCGCCTGATCGCCATGGAGTACGCCACGGAGCACCCAAGAAAGGCGGCACAGATCCTGCGAGGGTGGTTGCTTGAGGACGGCGCAGGCGCCCAGGGGCAGACGCTGGCCGAGATGGTCCAGGAGGCGCGGACGAAGGAGCCCTCGTCGAGGGCGGGATGAGCCTTCGTCGAAGGCGTGATCGGGCCGGGGCGGTCGAAGGTTCAGGGGGAGGTCATGGGGACGAAGGTGGCGAGCAAGCCCGGCAGGGACCGGCGTGCGGGGGCGGCGGCGAGCGGCGCGCTGCCCAGGTCGGCCGAGGCGCCGCCTCGGCTCAGCGGCGCGCAGCGGTCGGCGATCTTCCTGCTCGCGCTGCCCGAGGAGGTCGCCAGCGCGATCTTCAGGACCATGGAGGCCGACGAGATCCGCCGGATCATGGCGGCGATGGAGACGCTGGGCAATGTCTCGTCGGCCTCGATCAAGGCGGTCTTTGAAGAGTTCGCCGGCTGCGTGCGCAGCGGGCCGGTGGCGCTTGAGGGCGGCGCGGACTACCTCCGGGGCGCGCTGAACCGGGCCATCGGCGCCGATCGGGCGCGCTCGGTGCTCGGCGAGGCGCCCTCGGCGGAGGCCGCGGGCCCGATCGCCCTGGGCAATGTGGACCCGAAGGCGCTGGCAAACGTCCTGGCGGTGGAGCATCCGCAGACAATCGCGCTGCTCCTGGCCAACATGGACGCGCGCCAGGCCGCCGGGGTGCTGGCCTGCCTCAGGGAGGAGGTCCAGCAGGACGTCATGGGCCGCGTGGCGCGGCTCAAGCGCGTCAGCCCCGAGGTGGTGCGCGAGATCGAGCAGTCGATCCTGGGCGCACTTCAGGCGCTCGGCGCCGGCCAGCAGCGCGAGGTCAAGGGCGCCGAGCAGGCCGCCGCGCTGCTCAACAACATGGAGCGGAGGGTGGGCGTCGAGCTGCTCTCGCGGCTGGAGGCGGTCGACGTGGGGCTCGCCGGTCAGATCAGGCAGTCGATGTTCACCTTCGAGGATCTGCAGTCGGTCGACGACCGGGGGATGCAGGCGATCCTCAAGGAGATCAGCAGCGACGGCCTCTTGCTGGCGCTCAAGACGGCCAGCGACACGCTCAAGGGCAAGTTCTTCCGCAACATGTCCTCGCGGGCCGCCGAGATGATGCGCGACGACCTGTCGGCCATGGGGCCGGCGCGGCTGGCCGACGTCGAGCGGGCCCAGCAGGAGATCGCCCAGATCGCCCTGCGGCTCCAGGAGGAGGGGACGATCGTCATCGCGGGGGCCGGCGAGGCCATTGTTTGAGGAGAGCGCCCATGTCCAGCAGGAACGTCTTTCGCGCGGCCTCGTCGGTCGAGGTCAAGCTCGCGGTCTTCCCGCAGGGCGACGGCCTCCCCAGGGCCAGCCACGCCCCGCACGCCGACAGCCTCGCCTCCGGCGCGCGCCCCCCGCAAGGCGCTGGCGCCCGGCCCGGCTCCTCCAGCCTCGCCGCGCTCGACAAGCCCGCCTGGGCGACCGGGCAGGCCGCCGCCGTCGAGCGGTGGTGGCCCGCGCCGAGAGGCGCCGCCGGCCAGATCGACGCAGCGGCCGGATCGACCTTGACGGGTTCGAGAGGGGCCGAGGCGCGATCAATCGCCGCAGGCCAGATCGCCGCCGGCCAGATCAACGCCACCGGCCAGATAGGCGCCGCCGGCCAGATCAACGCAGGCCAGATCAACGCGCCGGCCGATCTGGAGCAGGCCTTCGAGGAGGCCAGGGCGCGCGGCTTCGAGGTGGGGATGCAGGAGGGCCTCGCGGACGCCGAAGAGCAGCTCAGTGAGGCCATCGAGGCCGACGTGGCCGAACTCCAGGCCGTCCACAGGCGGCTGGTCGAGGAGATCGAGGCGCTCGCCAGGCTCCGGCGCCAGATGATGGACGAGGCCGAGGGGCAGATGGTGTCGCTGGCGATGGACGTCGGGCGGCGGCTGGCCTGCGAGTCCCTGATGGCGGACACGGCCTGGGTCGCGCCGCTGGTGCGCGAGGCCGCCGCCGCGCTGACCGAGGCCGACAAGGTCACCTGCCGCCTGTCTCCGGCGCTGGCCGAGCGGCTCGAACGCGACAGCGCGCCGCTGGACGTCGCGGGAGTCGGTTTTGAAATCTCCAATGATCTCAAGGAGCTGGAGATCGTCGTCGAGAGCCGCTTCGGCCGCGTGGACGCCAGCTTCGAAGAGCGGCTCGATCACCTGACCCGCGCGGTGCGCGATCGGGTCGGGCAGCCCCCGGCGCGCTCGCAGGCCGCGTGGGGGCCTGCGGAGGCCGTCGGAGCGCAGGGCCACGCCCCCGCCGCGGCCCCCGCGCCGCGCTTCACCTCGGCGATCAGCGCCGGCCAGGGGCTCCCGTGAGCGCGGCGCAGCCCTTCGCGCGGCTGGCCGGGGCGGCCGAGGCGTGCCGCGGCGCCTCCGTGCTGCGCGAGGAAGGCAAGGTCACGCGGGTCGTCGGGCTCGTGATCGAGGGCTTCGGCCGCGGCGCCTTCGTCGGAGAGCTGTGCCACATCGAGTCGACCCTGGGGGGCTGGGTCCCCGCAGAGGTCGTGGGCTTTCGCGACGATCGGGTGCTCCTGATGCCGCTGGGCTCGCCCGAGGGCATCGGCATGGGCTGCCGGATCCGCCCCACAGGGCGCGGGCCGCAGGTGGAGGTGGGGGAGGCGCTGCTGGGCAGGGTGCTCGACGGCATGGGGCGGCCCCTGGACGGCCGGCCGCTGGTGGGGTCGTGGAAGACGCGCTCGCTGCACAGCGCGCCGATCAACCCCATGGCGCGCCGACCGATCCGCGAGCCCCTGGATCTGGGCGTGTCCGTCCTCAACGGCCTCTTGACCGTGGGCAAGGGCCAGCGGGTGGGGATCATGGCCGGCAGCGGCGTCGGCAAGAGCGTCCTGCTGGGGATGATGGCGCGCAATGTCCGCGCCGACGTCTCGGTCATCGCCCTCATCGGCGAGCGAGGCCGGGAGGTGCGCGAGTTCGTCGAGGAGATCCTGGGCCCCGAGGGCCTCGAGAGGTCGGTGGTCGTCTGCGCCACCAGCGATCAGGCCCCCCTCGTGCGCATGCGCGGCGCGTGGCTGGCCACGACCATCGCCGAGCACTTCCGCGATCAGGGCCTCGACGTCCTCAGGGTGATGGACTCGGTCACGCGCTTCGCCATGGCC
>SYOX01000195.1 GCA_005804885.1 Pseudomonadota bacterium | reverse complement strand
CTCGAAGCTGGCCGGGGCGCCCTTCGTCAAGGTCGAGGCCAGCACGTTCACCGAGGTCGGCTACGTCGGCCGCGACGTCGAGAGCATCGTGCGGGACCTGGTGGAGGTCGCCATCGATCTCGTCAGGACCGAGCACGAGGAGAACGTCAGGGCGCGCTCCCGGGAGGCGGCCGAGGACAGGATCCTGGCGCTGCTGCCTGCGGATCTTCGCCACGGCAATGTCTACGAGCGTTCGTTTGATCAAGGTCGCCCGGACTTCATCGTCGGGGCCGGCGGGGTGGCCACGCGGCGCGTGCATGTCGATCAGGACGATCTGCGCCGCAGGCTCAGGGCCGGCGAGTTCGACGCCGTCGAGATCGAGATAGAGGCCGCCTCAAGCCAGAACCCGCTGATGCAGATCTTCAGCAGCAGGGGCATGGAGGAGATGGACCTGGGCAACATGCTCGGCGGGGTGATGCCCCAGAAGATGGTCCGCAAGAAGGTCCGGGTCAAAGAGGCGCTCGGGCTGCTCGAGAAGCAGGAGGGCGAGAAGCTGCTGGACATGGAGCAGATCGTCCGCGAGGCGCTGGAGCGCACCGAGCAAGGCGGGATCGTCTTCATGGACGAGATCGACAAGGTCTGCGGCAAGCAGTCCAGCCACGGCCCGGACGTCTCCCGGGAGGGCGTCCAGCGGGACCTGCTGCCGATCGTCGAGGGCAGCGCCGTGCGGACCAAGCATGGGGTCGTGCGCACCGACCATGTGCTCTTCATCGCGGCCGGGGCCTTCCACGTCGCGCGGCCCTCGGATCTCATCCCCGAGATGCAAGGGCGCTTCCCCATCCGGGTGGAGCTCGACTCGCTGACCGAGGCCGACTTCGTGCGGATCCTGACCGAGCCGCGCAACAGCCTGGTCAAGCAATACACCGCGATGCTGGCCACCGAGGGGCTGGAGCTCTGCTTTGACGAGGGCGCGATCAAGGAGCTGGCGCGGATCGCGGCCAGGGTCAACGAGAGCCTGGAGAACATCGGGGCGCGGCGGCTCCACACCGTCTTCGAGCGCCTCCTCGACGAGGTCTCCTTCCGCGCGCCAGAGATGCGCGAGACCACCCTCCACATCGACCTCGCCTATGTCCGCGGCGCCTTGCACGACATCGCCGAGGACTCCGATCTGAGCCGCTACATCCTCTGAGGCGCCGGGCGCTGGTCGGGGCAGGGGAGGGCTCGGGCCAGGGTTGCGCGCCGGTTCATGAAAAGACTGCATCTTTCAATGGTTTACCTGTATACAGAGGCCACCGCGGGGGCGTCAGGTGGCACCTCGCCAGGAGGAGCAGGAGGAGCGCGATGATGAGCCGTGAGAGGGTCGAGGCGCAGCTTGAGGTCGGCGACAGGACGGGCAACCCGGGCTACGCGCCGGCGCGCCTGGTCATGGAGCGCGGCCAGGGGATGTACTTGTTTGACACCGAGGGTCGGCAGTACCTGGATTTCCTGGCGGGGATCGCGGTCAACTGCCTGGGTCACTGCCATCCGAAGGTCGTCGAGGCGATCCAGGGGCAGGCGGCCCGGCTGATGCAGGTCTCCAACACCTTCTTCAGCGACGTCCAGATCCGCGTTCAGGAGAAGCTGACGCGGGTGAGCTTCGGGGATCGGGTCTACCTGTGCAACAGCGGCGCGGAGGCCAACGAGGCGGCGATCAAGCTGGCGAGGCGGCGGCAGCGGGTGGTGCTGGGCCAGACGGGGCGGTCGACGATCATCACCTTCAAGGGGTCCTTCCATGGGCGGACGCTGGCGGCGATCACGGCCACGGGTCAGCCGAAGTACCACGAGGGCTTCGAGCCGCTGATGCCGGGCTTCGTCTACGCGTCCTTCAATGATCTCGGGAGCGTCGAGGCGCTGATCGGGGAGGACACCGTGGCGGTGATGGTGGAGCCAATCCAGGGCGAGGGGGGGATGGTGCCGGCGGCCCCGGGCTTCCTGGAGGGGCTCAGGGCGCTGTGCGACGCGCACGGCGCGCTGTTGATCTTCGACGAGGTGCAGACGGGGATGGGCCGGACGGGGCGGATGTTCGCCTACGAGGGCTATGGGGTGGTGCCGGACATCATGACGGTGGCCAAGGGCCTCGGCGGGGGGGTGCCCATCGGGGCGATGGTGTCGACCGAGGAGGTCTTCAAGGGCTTCGTGCGCGGCAGCCACGCGAGCACCTTCGGGGGGAACCCGGTGATGTGCGCGGCGGCCGAGGTGGTGCTCGACGAGCTGGCCCGGCCCGGGTTTCTGGAGCGGGTCGTGGAGGTCGGGGGCTACCTGAAGGAGAGGCTGGAGGGGCTGGAGTCGGCGATCCCGATCAAGGAGGTCAGGGGGGTGGGGCTGATGGTCGGCGCGGAGGTCGGCGGGCAGGCCGGTCGGATCGTGGAGCGGGCCAGAGAGCTGGGGTTGATCCTCAACACGGCGGGGGGGGAGGTGCTGCGCTTCGTGCCGCCCTTGATCGTGGAGCGCGGGGACGTCGACAGGGCGATGGAGTTGTTGGTGGCGGCGATGGGCGACGTGGCTGCGTCGGGCGCGTGAGGGCGTCGCTTGCGGGAAGGTCAGAGTGGCAGTCTTCTTGCGTCATGGCGGGGTTCCGGTCTATGATGACTGAGGGCTCATTGGTCAAACGTGTGACACAAGAATAAGACACGGTATGTCTTTTCTGGTGGGTGTCGCCCCGCCTGGAAGGTTCACGACGATCAGCCTGGGCAGGGGAGTCGGCCTGGATGGAGCCCAAGGGCGACCTGACGGAGCTTGATGACGAAGATCTACGACAACCTGGGGAGGGGAGATGACGTCCCCGTCGTTGACCGCACTGCGCGCCCGGACACGAGCAAGGTGGCGGTGGTCGATTGGACGGTGCTGGCTCGGGTAGACGGGGAGAAGTCGATAGAGACGCTCCTGGGCGATCTCCCCTTGCCGCGCGAGCAGGTGCTGGAGTCCCTGGTGCGGCTCAAGTCGCTCGGGATGGTGCGCGTCGAGTCGACGGCCCAGCGTTCGGGCTTCAAGCGGGAGTCCTCCCAGGGCACCATCCGGGCGCCGAGGGTCTTGAGCCGGCCAGAGCCCGAGCCGGTGAAGGCGGTCAACAAGACCTCGGTGCGGGTGCCGATGCCGACGAGCTGGTCGATCCCAGTCGAGAAGTTCGACTTCGATCCGGAGGAGCTGGCTCAGGCGGTGGATCTGGACGAGGAGAAGCGGCGCCAGATCATCTACTACCACTTCCACCTCAAGCGCATCAGCTACTACGATCTCTTCCAGGTCGAGGTCGAGGTCGATGACAAGATGATCCGCAAGGCGTACATCCGCCTGTCCAAGGAGTTTCACCCGGATCAGTTCTTCCGCAAGGAGCTGGGCACCTACCGGCGCAAGGTCGAGGAGATCTTCCAGTGGGTGGCCAAGGCCAACGTGGCCTTGATGGATCCCAAGACGCGGAGCGATTACGACAAGCTGCTCAACCGCGGGCTGCTCGGCGACCGCCCCCAGGGCAGGGCGATGCCGCAGCCTTCGCCCTCGATGGCGGTGCGAGAGAGCCTCGCGGGTGGAGGCGCGGCGCGGCCTGCGCCCAACGGAGACATCAACAACAACGTCATCCGGGCCGCGCAGCAGGCCGAGGGTCAGGGTCAGTGGGACAGGGCCCTGGTGCTGTACAAGAAGCAGCTCCAGCTGGGCTTTGACGCGACGACGGCCCACCGGGCCGCGCGCTGCCTGCTGGAGTTGGAGAAGGGGCTGTCCGACGCCGAGACGCTCTGCCGGCAGGCCATCTCGGTGACGGCGGACACCGCGCGGCGCACGGAGATGGCCTTGACGCTGGCGCAGGTGCTTGAGCAGCTTCGTCGATCGGATGAAGCCCGTGGGATCTATGCCGAGGTGCTCAAGCATGATCCCGGACATGAGATAGCGAAGATACAGCTCGACAGGTTGTCGAAGACGACTTGAAACAGGGCGAGGGCGCCAGCAGGGCGCCTCGCACAAGCGCGGGCCACGAGCGCGCACCAAAAGGAAGGGCGATGGATCGAGTCATCGGGATCGATTTGGGGACGACAAACTCTTGTGTGGCGATCGTCGAGGGGGGGATCCCCAAGGTGATCCCGAACAAGGGCGGCTACAAGACGACGCCCTCCATCGTGGCGATCAGCGACAGCGGACGTCGCCTGGTCGGGCAGATGGCCAAGCGCCAGGCGATCACCAACGCGCGCCACACGGTCTACGCGGCCAAGCGGCTCATCGGCCGCAAGTGGGGCAGCCCTGCCGTCGTGCACTCGCTGGAGACCTGCCCCTACCAGATCGTGCAGGGTCCCCACGATGACGTGCGGATCAAGCTGCGCGACAAGGTCTACAGCCTGCCTGAGATCTCCAGCATCATCCTGCAGGAGATGAAGCTCATCGCCGAGGAGTACATCGGAGAGGAGGTCACCAAGGCGGTGATCACGG
>SYOX01000001.1 GCA_005804885.1 Pseudomonadota bacterium | reverse complement strand
GGCCCGTGCGCTGATCATGAAGCCCAGGTTGCTGCTGGCCGACGAGCAGACCGGCAACCTCGACCTGCGCACCGGAGAGGGCATCCACGCCCTCTTCGACGAACTGAACGAGCAACTGGGCATCACGATCGTCGTCGTGACCCACAACCCCCTGCTGGCCATGCACATGCACCGGCGGCTGCGCATGGAGGCCGGCCAGCTCCACGACGTCACGGAGCTCGGCGCCGACTTCATGCAGGTGCCCTCGCCCTTCAAGCACGTGAGGGCCTGATCCATCAAGGCGGCTGAACCATGGGCGCTGCCCCTGGCCGCAGAGCGCGGCCAGGTCAAGGGCAGCCCACGCCGCTCCGCCCTCGGGCGGACCGGAGGACTTCGAGGAGGCGCGTGAGAGAGGCATTGTCACAGGCAGACAGGACCGGCAGGTGGCTGCTGTGGTCGGGGGCCGTCGCGCTGGCGGTGTCTCTGTGGGCGCCCTGCGCGGCCACGGCCCAGGAGGGCCGCACCGTCGACGAGATCCGGGTCGAGGGCAACCGCCGGGTCGAGGACGAGGCGATCCTGCGCAACGTCAGGCAGCGCGTCGGAGAGCCGCTGTCCTTCGATCAGGTCAGCCGCGACCTGCGCGCGATCTACACCCTGGGCTTCTTCGAAGACCTGAAGGTCGACGCCAGCGACGAGGGCGGACGCCTCGTGCTCACCTTCACCATCGAGGAGAAGCCCTCCATCGCCCTGATCGAGTTCGAAGGCAACGACGAGCTGGACGACGACGAGATCAAGGAGGTCGTCAACCTGCGGCCCTTCTCCGTCCTGGACATCAGCGCGCTCAAGGACAACGAGGAGAAGATCGTCGAGCTCTACGCCGAGAAGGGCTTCTTCCTGACCGAGGTCAAGGCCCGGACCGAGCCCATGGGCGAGGGCTCGGACGAGGTCCGGGTCGTCTTCAAGGTCGACGAGTACGCCAAGGTCCAGGTGCGCACCATCACCTTCCTGGGCAACAAGGCCGTGCCCGACGAGGAGCTGGCCGCGATCATGGAGACCCGCGAGGGCGGCCTCTTCAGCTTCCTGACCAACTCCGGGACCTTCAAGGAGCAGTCCTTCGAAATCGATCTGGAGCGCCTGTCGGCCTACTACTACGACAAGGGCTACATCAACGTGAAGGTCTCCCAGCCCCAGCTGCGCCTGAGCCGCGACAAGCAGTACCTCTTCGTCACCATCCCCATCGATGAGGGCGCCCGCCACACCGTGCGCTCCATCGAGGTGACCGGCGACTTCATCCGCGACAAGCAGGTGCTGCGCGACATGATCACGCTGGCCCCCGAGGACATCTTCAGCTTCACGACCCTGCGGGGCGACATCACCCGCCTCAAGGATCTCTACCAGGACGACGGCTTCGCCTACGCCAACGTCAACCCCATCCCCAACATCGACCCGAACACCCACGAGGTCGATCTGACCTACGACATCCAGAAGGGCCGCAAGGTCTACTTCGGCCGCATCGAGGTCATCGGCAACACCAAGACCCGCGACAAGGTCATCCGGCGAGAGCTGCTCTTCGTCGAGGGCGACCTCTTCAGCTCCACGGCCATCAAGCGCTCCAAGGCCCGCGTCCAGCGCCTGGGCTTCTTCGAGAACGTCGACATCACCACCCACCAGAGCGACGAGCCCGACATCATCGACGTCCACATCACCGTCGGCGAGCGCCCGACGGGGACCTTCCAGGTCGGCGCCGGCTTCTCCAGCGTCGAGAACTTCATCGCCATGGCACAGATCAGCCAGAACAACCTCTTCGGCCGCGGCCAGTCCCTCTCGCTCCAGGCCACCCTGTCGAGCATCCGCACCCTCTTCAACATCCGCTTCTCCGAGCCCTACCTCCTGGACTCCAAGTGGCAGTTCAGCGTCGACGTCTTCGACTTCGAATTCATCTTCAACGACTTCACCCGAGGCTCCACCGGCGGAAACCTCACCCTCGGCTACCCCCTGCCGGACGACTTCGTCTCCGACACCCTGCACCTGTGGGGCGACATGAGCCTGTCGGCCTCCTACAAGCTCGAAGACGTCGAGGTGGAGGTCGGCGGGCGCGGCGGCTCGTCCAACCGCCGGGTCACGAGCCTCTTCCAGGGCGGCCTGACCAGCTCGCTGCAGCTGTCGCTCTTCTGGGACTCGCGCGACAACCGCCTCTTCCCCACCAGCGGCTTCTTGCACCAGGCCTCCGTCGAGGTCGCCGACGACGTGATCCTCAGCGAGAACGAGTTCGCCCGCTACACCCTCAACAACCGCTGGTACTTCCCCCTGGTCTGGGAGTTCGTCCTGAAGATCAACGGCGAGATCGGCGTCGTCCAGAGCACCAACAGCTCCAAGCCGGTGCCGATCTTCGAGCGCTTCTTCCTCGGCGGCCCCAACTCCGTGCGCGGCTTCGAACGCTCGACGCTGGGCCCGACCCGCGACGTCACCGCCGACCCCGGCGACCCCGGCAGCCTCCTGACCGACTTCAACATCGGCGGCAACAAGAAGCTGACGCTCAACACCGAGATCGAGTTCCCGATCTTCACCGCCGTGGGAATCAAAGGGGTGGTCTTTTTCGATATGGGCAATGCCTTTGACGACGGAGAGGGCTTCGCGTTTGTCCCGGACCTCTTCGCCGATCCCGGCGGTGACTTCGACGACACGCTGCGAACCGCCGTCGGCCTCGGCTTCCGCTGGTTCAGCCCCATCGGGCCGCTCCGCTTTGAATGGGGCTTCCCGCTGCGGCGCCTCATCGGGGAGGACCCGCTGGTCTTCGAATTCAGCATCGGCAATGCCTTCTGATGTGATGCAGGCGAGCCGTTTGATAACGTGCGCCCGACCTTGAGCGTCGGGATGATGGATGTTTGGAGTGACGCCATGAAAGCTGCCCTTCTCCGTGTGATGTTCTCCAGCCTGGTCGCCCTGAGCGCCTGCCTCCTGGTCGCCAACGGCGCCGCCGAAGCCCAGCAGAAGCCCGCCGCCGTCAAGATCGGCTACGTCGATCTCCAGCGCGCGCTCAACGAGGTCGGCGACGGCAAGGCCGCCAAGGCCAAGCTCAAGAAGATGTTCGACGAGCGCCAGAAGAAGCTCGACGCCAGCCAGGAGGAGCTCAAGAAGTTCAAGGAGAAGCTCGAAGGCGAGATCAAGGGCAACCTGCTGACCGAGGACAAGAAGCGCGAGAAGATGATGGAGTACCAGCGCTCCTTCTACGAACTCCAGGTCACCTACACCAAGCTCCAGAAGGAGCTGACCGAGTCCGAGGCCAAGGAGACCAAGAAGATCTTCACCCGCTTCCAGACCATCCTCAAGGACATCGGCCTGGCCAGCGGCTACACCATGATCTTCGAAAAGACCGAGTCCTCCGTCCTCTGGGCGCCCGCGGACCTCGATCTGACCGACCAGCTCATCCAGCGCTACAACTCCGGTCAATGATCTCGCCCCGCACACGCCCCCCTCGACTCGCCCTCGGCGCCCTGGCCGCAACCCTGGCCGCGACGCTCTGCGCGTGCCCCTGCGAGCAGGACCAGTCCGTCGATCGCCGCGGCCGCAAGATCGGCGCCGACGTCGAGGAGCCCGGCCGCCTCTCGCACGTCCCCGAGATCGAGCCCAACGACGCCGCCGACACCGCCACCGCCTACACCCTCATCCCCTCGGCCCCCGGCTCCACCCTCCACAAGCCCTTCGAGGGGGAGCTGTCCGATAAGCGCGACGTCGATTACATCCGGCTGCCCGCGCAGCCCGACCTGTCCATCCGAGGCGTCCAGATCAAGCCCCTCTCGGACGACTTCGACCCCGTCATCCTCTGGGGCGCCGACTCCTGGCGCCAGAACCTCGCCGGGCCCGGCGAGGTCGAGGAGATCGTCAACTTGACCAACGCCGAGGTCACCCTCGGGGTCACTCGACCCAAGGGCGCCAAGGGGGGCCTCTACCAGCTCATCCTCGTCCGCAGCGCCCTCTCCGGCGGCGTCGAGATCGAGCCGCCCCCCGCCGAGGGCCTCCAGGTCAAGCTGCCCGGCGAGATCCAGGGGCTCATCAACCACAAAGGCGACACGGATCGCTATCTCCTTGATCTGCAAAGCCTTCCGCCCCAGGATGGCGGCGCGGGGGCTGCGCGGGCGCTGCGCCTGGAGCTGGTCCCGCCGCCCGACGTGGCGATGCGGATCACCCCGATGATCGGCGGGGTGGAGCTGACCACCTTCGAGGTCGAGGCCCGCCCCGCCGCCGAGCTCACCCCCCTCGTCTGGCCCAACCTCGGCGTCGCCCCCGACGCCGAGAGCCTGGAGGTGCTCGTCTCCGCTCCAGGGGCCGGCGAGGGCGTCCGCCAGGCCTACACCCTGCGGGCCCTGATCCACCCGCCGACGCCCGAGGGCTTCATCCTGGAGACCGAGCCGAGCGACATCGTCAGGCCCATCTACGTCGAGGGCAAGGCGCAGGTCGTGGGCTACATCCACCACGACGCCGACACCGACGTCTACCTGATCGACGTCAAGGGGGAGCGGGCCTCGGCGCCGATGTTGCTCAACGTCCGCCTCGAAGGCCAGGGCCTCGACTGGTCCATCGACCTCAACACCCCCAAGGATCGCGGCGAGGTCCAGGAGGTGATCAACGGCGAAAAACCCGGCGGCGCCGAGATCATCTGCAGCCGGGTGATTCTGAGCGGGGAGACCCGCCTCGTCGTCAGGATCGAGCAGCCCAAGGTCGCCAAGGCCGGTAAGGGGCGCGCCGGGGACAACCCCACCGGCCATTACAAGCTCTTCGTCGAGGCGCGCCTCGCCAGCGGCGAGGAGGTCGAGCCCAACGGCGCCCAGGGCGAGGCCAACGACATCGGCCTGGACGCGACCCTGAGCGGCCACGTCCACCCCGCAGGCGACGCCGACCTCTACCGCTTCGAGATCAAGGCCGCCCCGGCGCCCCAGGGCAATGAGGGGTCGCCCGGCCTGGGCGCTCCCGACCCCGACGCCCCTGAGTCGCCGGCCCCGCTGCAAGCCATCCAGATCGTCCTCTCGGGCGCTGGCCTCAACCTCGCCCTGGAGATCCTCGACGAGGAGGGGCTGCCCGTGGCGCAGGCCGACGCCGCCGCTGCCGGCGAGGAGGAGCGGGTGGCGCTCGATCTGCCCGCGGGCGTCTACTTCGCCCGCGTCAAGGCCGGCCCAAGGGACGCGAGCTGCGAGGCCGCCTACACCCTCAAGCTCCAGCGCCGCTGATCGCCATGCCCATCGGACAGCACTTCACCCCCGCCCCGCTGTCGCGGTGGCTCACCGAGCGCGCGCTCGTCGGCATGGAGCACCCCGAGGATCGCCTGCGCGTCGTCGATCCGGCCTGCGGCCAGGGCGTCTTCCTCGACGCCGCCGCCGCCACCTGGGGCGCGCGGCCAGGGCTCTCCCTGCTCGGGATCGAGCTCGATCCGGTCGCCGCGGCGGTCGCCCGAGGGGGAGCCGGGCCGTCGCGGGCGATCGTCGAGGGCGACGCCCTGGCGCTGGCTGGCGCCGCGCCGCTGGAGGACGGCTCGGCCGATCTTGTCCTGCTCAACCCCCCCTACGTCGGCGAGAAGGGCCACCGGGGGCTCTTTGAGGGCGTAGCGAGGCTGGGGCCGCGCTGGTCGGAGCGCCGGGTCGCCCGGATGGACTACCTCTACTTCTTCCTGCACCTCGGCCTTGACCTGCTGCGCCCCGGAGGTCGGATGGCGGCGCTGACGACGGCCTACTGGCCCTCGGCGACCTCGGCGCGTGTGCTCAGAGAGGATTTGGGGCGGCGGGCGCGGATCCTGGGCTGGGTCGGCTTCGAGGGCGACCCGATCTTCCCTGGCGCGACCGGCCAGCACAACCTCGCGCTGCTCATCGAGCGCGTGGCCTCCCCCGACGCCCCGGCGCCCTTCAACTGGGAGCGCGCGCGGATGGGCCCCGGCGGCCGGGTGGAGGTCGTCCACGTCGCGCGCGACGTCGCGCCGCTGCCGGCCGACGCGCCCTGGCAGCCCTTCGTCGAGGCGGCGCGGTCGCGGCAGGTGCTGCGCGAGTCGCGCGGCTGGGCCGCGCTGGGCGACGTGGCGGCCGATCGGCAGGGCGTCGTGTCGGGGTGCGACCGGATCGGCCCGCGCGCGGCCAGGGCGCTGGGGCAGCCGGGGCGGTTGGGCGAGCCGGTGTTCGTGCTGACGGGCCAGGAGGTCGTCGAGCGGGGCTGGGATCGCGATCCTGAGATCGCGCCGCTGCTGGAGCCCCTGCTGCGGGGATCGGAGATCGGGCGCCTGGACGTTCGCCGCCGTCGTGCGCCCCTGGGCGCGCCCGAGGGCCTGGCCACAGGCTCGCCTGAGGGCTCGCCCGAGGGCCTCGTGATGCTCTACCTGACTCGGAGCGGGCCTGAGCCGCCCGCCGCGATCCTGGCGCACCTGGCGCCCTTCAGGGCGCTCCTGGAGTCCAGGCGAGAGGTCGCCACCGGCGTGATCCCGTGGTGGGCGCTGCACTGGCCGAGGCGGCTGGAGGAGATGCGGCGGCCCAAGCTGGTCACGGCGCGGCGCGCCTCGGGGGTGCGCTTCTGCCTGGACCTGGCCGGGCACGTTGTCAGCAGCGACTGCACCTTCCTGCTGCCGCTGGACGACGACCCCGAGCTGCTGGAGATCCTGTGGGGGACGCTGCACCTTGAGGCCGTCGAGCGCGTGATCCGGGCGTCGGGCAAGGTGAAGGGCGACCTGATGGAGTTCTACAGCGAGCCGCTGCGGCGCCTGCCGGTGCCGCTCGCGCGGGAGGTCGGGCGGTGGCGAAGCCTGGTGCCCGAGATGTTGAAGGCCGCTCTGCGGGAGGCCGGCGAGGGGCCGTCGGGCGCCGGCAGTTGATCTGGGGCGGGCCTGGGGTTATTCGTAGGGGGGCTGGCGCTTCGCCGGCCCGGAGAGGAGGGCGCCGCGCATCGAAGCTGGCGCCGTGGATGCAAGAGAGGGTGGACGTGAGACGATTCTTGACGCTGGCGCTCCTGGGTGCCCTCCTGGCGGTCGCCGCCTGCGGTGATGAGGGCGAAGACGCGGGCGCGCAGAGCGCGCGGCTGAGCGACGCGGAGCCGCTGCCCGTCGGGGAGCCCCTGACGATGACCAGCGACATCGCGGGGCTGCCGCTGGGCTTGCCGACGCGGTGCATCAACGGGGCCTGCGCCGGGGACATGACGCTGATCCAGAACAGCTCCAGCTTCGAACTCGTGACGACCCGCTTCAAGACGGCGGTGGTTACGGTCCCGGTGCTGGACGAGCGCGAGACGCTCTTCAGCAACCCCGACTCGGTGCGCGACAACCCGGCGCCCTTCCAGGCCCGCAAGCGCCTGGACGACCTCTTCGACGAGGTCGACGAGGTGCTGGCGGCCAAGGGCGCCGAGCAGTGGGACAACTACGTGCTGGTCTTTGACCTCTTCCGCGTCTCGGGCAACTGGCTGGTGCGCTGGGACGGGGTCAAGATCAACGAGATCGACGAGCCGGGCCAGTACGGGCTGTGGCGCTCGGACATGCGGCAGGAGGTCAGCGATTTGATCTTCGCGGCGCTGGACGCCGTGACCCAGGATCGCAACATCACCCACGTGGTCATCGGCGACGAGATGGAGCGCCTGCTGCTGTCGACGCGCAATTTCCCCAACAACCCCGAGGAGTTCGCCAACTTCGTCACCTTCTATCGAGAGCTGCGGGGCCAGATCAAGGCCGACTTCCCGGACATCCAGGTGTCGGCCGGGATCAACTGGGACAGGCTGGTGACGGAGGTGGCCGCGCGCTACACCGCAGGGGGATCGATCGAGGAGGTCAAGTTCGCCGAGATCCGCCGGGCGTGGCAGGAGGTGGCCGAGCCGCTCTACGAGGAGGCCGACTTCCTGGCGCTGTCCTCGGAGCCGGACCCCTCGCTCTACGGCGGCGACCCCGACGGCCTGCCCGAGTCCCAGTACGCCCTGCTGGCCGAGGTTCAGGGCGCACGCCCCGTGATCTGGACGGCGATCAACTGGCCGATCAACAGCACGGCGGAGAAGTCGACCCAGGGGGACTACCTGGAGCGCTTCCTGGCGCTCAACGCGGGCAATGACGTCGAGCTTATCTCCTGGAAGATCATGGTCGACCTGCCCGAGCAAGGCGACTGCGCGCTGGTCAAGGGCCTGCAAGGTCGGGTGCAGGACTGCTTCGCGGGCTTCTTCTCCAACTCGCTGGCCCCGACCGACGTCTCGGACCTCTTCATCCCCGCCGAGTAGCCATCCCCGTCGCCCTGGGCCGCTGGCCCCTGGCCGCTGACTCTCTGCCCGCCCTTCGACGGCCCGCTGGCCCCCGGCCCGCTGGGTTCTGGCCCGTTGGGTCCCGTGGGCGGGCTGGAGGTCCGGCCCCGCGCTACTTCCTGGGCGCGGCCTTCTTGCGAGCCTCGATCAAGCGGGCGACGGACTCGTCGAGCGCGGTCAGGTTCTTTTCGCCGCCGCCGATGAAGACCTCCCGCACGACCCCCTCGTGATCGATGACGAAGAGCGTCGGCAGGGCGCTGACCATGTAGCCGCGGTGCATGGCGCGCTCCGTGTCGAGCACGAAGGGGTAGCTGACCTTGTTCTTGGCCGAGAACTCCTTGATCGTCTTCTGATCCTCGTCGGTGACGCCCAGGACGATCAGCCCCTTGCCCTTCCACTTCTTCGACAGCCCGTCGAGGTGGGGCATGGCCTTGCGGCAGGGGCCGCACCAGGTGGCCCAGAAGTCGAGCACGATGACCTGCCCCTTGTAGTCGGCCATCGTGATGGCCTTGCTCGTCGTGGGGTTCTGGACGGAGAAGTCCGGCGCGGGCTTGTTGAGGAAGTTGCCCTTCATCATGTCCAGGCGATCGGGGCGAAGCGCCAGCAGGATGGGCACGGTGAAGGGCTTCTTGTCGCGGATCATCGACAGGATGATCTTGTCGCCCGAATTCTTGCCCGTGACGGTCTTGACGAGCTGATCGACGGACTTGATCTCGACGTCGTCGAGCTTGACGAAGAGGTCGCCGACGTGCAGGTCCGAAGAGTGGGCCGGCGAGCCGTCGAAGATCGAGTCGATGACGACGAGCTTGAAGTCGAAGCCGAGGGCCTTGGAGTCCTCCTCGGAGATCGTCTTGAGGGCGACGCCGAGCCAGCCCTTCTCTTTCTTCTGAGGCGGGGCCTCGGCCGCCTTGTCTGGCACCGGCAGCCCCTGGGCGTGGGCCGTCGAGGTCATCATCGCCAGGGTCAGCGCGGCGCTCGCCGTGGTCATCAGCGCGATCAGGGTTCGAGGACGCATGCTCTCTCCATCTGGGTGGATCCTACGGGCCTGCAAACGCGCGGTCGGCGGCGCTTATTCGGCGCCGACCTGCTCAGAGCCCCCGGACAGTCTAACCGCCCCCTGCCCGAATGGAAAAGCGACATCGGCAACGGGCGCCCTTTGTCTTGGGGCGCGATCTGGACGATCATCGCGCCCGTCGGCCCGACGGGCCTCGCCTTGAGAGGAAGCATGAAGGAGAACGAGCCGCCCCCGCAGAGCGAGAACATCACCTGGCACCGGGGCAGCGTCGACCGCGCCAGCCGCGCGGCCCTCTACGGCCACCGCGGCGCGACGATCTGGTTGACGGGCCTGTCCGGCAGCGGCAAGAGCACCGTCTCGGTGGCCCTTGAGGCGGCCCTGCTGGAGCGCGGCGCCCACACCGCCATCCTGGACGGCGACAACATCCGCCACGGCCTCAACCGCGATCTGGGCTTCTCGCCCGAGGACAGGGCCGAGAACATCCGGCGGATCGGCGAGGTCGCCCGGCTCTTCTGCGACGCGGGCGTGATCGCGCTGACGGCCTTCATCTCGCCCGCGCGCGCCGAGCGCGACCGCGTCCGCGCCCTGCACGCCGAGGGCGACTTCATCGAGGTCTTCGTCGACTGTCCGCTGGAGGTCTGCGAGGCCCGCGACCCCAAGGGCCTCTACAAGAAGGCCCGCGCGGGCCTGATCCCCGAGTTCACCGGGATCTCGGCCCCCTACGAGGCCCCCGAGTCCCCCGAACTCGTCGTCAACACGCACACGCAGAGCCTCGACGAGATCGTCGATCTGCTGCTCGACGGGCTCAAGGCGCGCGGCGTCCTCGGCGCGCCCTCGGAGGGCTGATACCAGACCACAGCCGAGAGACTCACTTTGTTGTGGGCGGTCCAGGCGGCGCCCTGAGCCTGGGCCTTCACTCGGCGGTGCACCAGCCTCGCCCAGGCCCAGGCCCTCCCCCTGTCCTCGCCCACAAAGCAAGCCCTTCGTCTGTGATTGGGCATGAGCGGCCGTTCGCGGTCGTATTGAGCGCCCTGGAGTCCGTGGCGGTCGTGGTCCGAAGCCATGATGAGGGCATCAGAGCGGCCGCGCAGGGCTACCGGGGTCAAAGTGGACGAGAGGTGCAGGGCGCAAGAGAAGGTCGAGAGCCCGTGGGAGGCTGGCGATGTGGCGGCGGGCTGGGGCGCTCAGGGCCTAGAGCAGCGCCGTGGTCGAGGCGGCCAGGGAGATGAGCGCGAAGAGCGCGAAAAGAGCCAGGAGCGTGCGCGCGCGCTCGCTCAGGAGCGGTGCGCGATCGTTTGGAGCGGTCGTGTGATCGATCATGGTGACCTCCCGATCTTCGGGCAGGGCGGAGCGTCAAGATATTTTCGCGTCGTGTAGAGATTACTCTTCAGAGAGAGTAAGGCACGACGGGCGCATGACCAGTGCTGAGCGCATTTTTTTCGCTCGGAGAGGTGGGGGCGCGCGGCCGCGCTCAGGCGGGAGGGGCTGCGACCTTCTCGATGAGCTCCAGGACCTTCCTGGGCAGGATGACGCCCTTGAAGGTCATGATGTTGACGCCGAGGCCGTCGAGGCGGGTGTTCTTGTCGGTCCTGAGGCGGTCGCTCAAGGCGAGGATGAGGTTGGGCGGGCCAAACCGGTCGAGGTTCTGGGCTTTGCTGGCGAGCCAGCCCTTGCGCCAGAAGCCGAGGATCTCGAGCATGGCGACGCGGCCGTCGAGCTTGTGCTTGAAGACGAGGTCGGGGACCAGGACGTCGCGGCCGCCGAGGTCGATGATGTTGGCCTTGCGCGAGAGGGTCCAGGGGGAGTCAAGCTCCCGGAAGCGAGCTTCGAACTGCTCCTGCTCCTCGGTGATGTAGACGCCGCGCTCCTTGTAGTGGCTCTTGAGGCCGCAGGTGTCGTCCAGTTCGAAGCGGCGGGGTTCGCGCTGGGGGCCCCAGGCCAGATCGGCCTCCAGGGACCAGCCCTCGCAGAGGATCAGTGCGGGCAGGAAGAGGGCCATCTGGAGGCCGTACTTGCTGGTGCTCTTGAGCAGGCTGATGGGGCCGTCGACGGTCAGCAGCCAGCGGCCGTCGCTCTGGCGCTCGACGCGGTGCATGAGGCGGTGGAACTTCATGGTGCGGAAGAGCTGGCGGTAGCGGGCCGGGGAGCCGGCCTGGAGGGTGACGCGCAGCTCCCGGGCTCTGTAGAGCGCGGCCTGGGCCATGGCCAGGTTGTAGCGCTCAAGGAGCTTGTCGGGGTCGATGTCGCGGAAGGTCTTCAGGCGCTGGTTGTCGTCCAGGTCGCCGTAGAGGGAGTCCTCGACGTCGGCGGGGGTGATGGGGCGGCCGAGGGGCTCGCCGCGCTCGGCCAGGCGGGCTTCGAGGATCTGGCCGACCTGCCCCAGGACGTCGGCGCGCGTGCGGGTGTGCAGAGCGTCGGCGCCCGCGACGACGGGGTGGTTGGCGGCGGAGAGTTCGAAGACCAGCTCGCGGACCTCCTGGGGCGGCGCGACGCCGGCCATGACGAACTCGCAGCGATCCTCGATGAGCTTCTGGAGGCCGCGCGAGGTGACGAAGTCGGTGCCGTCGCCGACCAGATCGTCGATGGCCTCGTTGATGGCCGCGCGGGTCGCGCCCTGGTGGCTCTGGAAGATGGCCACGAGGCCCGCCGCGCGCTCCTTGACGCGGCCGGCCGCCTTGCCGTCGAGCTTGAGGTAGCGGGGCGTGACGAGCTTGCCGTCGTCGCGCACCCGCAAGAGGTCAGCGGTAAGCATCGTGCTCCCGGCGTCGGGTCGAGACGTACTCCTCGACGGTGTCGAGCGTAATCAGCTCGTAGAGCAGCGCACGCTTGCCCTCCCCGCGTCTCAAGATCCGGCCCAGGCGCTGGACGTGCTCGCGGACGGTGCCGGAGCCGGCCAGGATGATGGCGACGTTGGCCTCGGGGATGTTGACGCCCTCGTTGAGCACCTTGCTGGTCACCAGGCAGGGGTAGTGCCCGGCGTTGAAGCGCTCCAGGCAGGTCTTGCGCTCCTTGGTCGGCGTCTGGTGCGTGATGGCGGGGATCAGGAAGCGGCGGCTGATGTCGTAGACCGTCTCGTTGTCGTTGGTGAAGATGATGACCCGATCGCGGCCGTGCACGCAGAGCAGCTTCTCGAGCCGATCGATCTTGCCCTTGTGCGCCAGCGCGATCTGGCGCTGCGCCCTGTAGGCGCGAAAAGCTCGCCGGCCGTCCACGCTGCGGCTGGAGTGCTTGAGGAAGTCCGCCCACCCCGTCGGCGACGACATCCGGATGCGGTGCAGGGACACGAAGTCGCGGTACTCTCGCCGGGCGTCGAGGTAGAGGGCCGCGTCCTCATCCGAGAGCGGGATCTTGAGCGTGACCACGTCGTACTCGGCCAGGTAGGTCCCGGTCATGTCCTTGATGCCGCGCTCGTACACCATCGGGCCGATCAGGCGCTCCAGCAGCACCTCGCCGCCGTCCGAGCGCTCGGGGGTGGCCGTCAGGCCCAGGCGGTAGGGCGCCATGGACATCTCGGCGCTCATCGTGTAGCTCGGGCCGGGCAGGTGGTGGCACTCGTCGAAGATCAGCAGCCCGAAGCGGGCGCCGAGGCGCTCCATGTGGATGAAGGCCGAGTCGTAGGTCGAGACGGTCAGGTCGCGGATCTCGTGGTAGCCGCCGCCGAGCAAGCCCACCTCCACGCCGAAGCTGGCGCAGAGCAGATCGTACCACTGGTTCATCAGATCGATGGTCGGGGCGATGACCATCGCCGACCGGCCCGCCTTGAGGATGGCCATCTCGGCCACGTAGCTCTTGCCCGCGCCCGTCGGCAGGACCACCACCCCCCGCATCCCCGCCTTGACCCAGGCCTCGACGGACTCTCGCTGGTGCGGGTAGGGCTCGCGCTGCGCGCCGAGATCCAGATCGAGCGCGTTGTAGGCGCGGGCGCGATCTTCGAAGGTGAGCGTGCCGCGCTGCTGGGCGCGGTAGAGGTGGGCGAAGACGAGGCGGTAGTCGCTGGCCGGACCCCGCAGGACCCCTCGGCGCTCGTCGCGCACGAGGCCCGCCAGAGGCAGCAGCGCCTCAAGGTGAGCGGGCTCCCCCTCGACGACGATCGTGCCGGCGTCGAAGGTGAGCTCAAGGGCCATGTGCCCGCTCGCGCTCATCTCATCAGGACATCACGACGTAGGGCAGAAGCGCCACGGCGCGCGCCCGCTTGATCGCGGCGGTCAGCTTGCGCTGGTACTTGGCAGACACGCCCGTGATGCGGCGGGGCAGGATCTTGCCGCGCGGGGAGATGAAGCGCTTGAGCATCTCGACATCCTTGTAGTCGATGTCCAGATCGGGGTTGTCCTTGAAGGGGCAGTTCTTGCGACGGCCACGACCGCGGCGGAAGAATTGAGCCATGGTGCGAACTCCTGCTTGATCGCGCTGATGGGACCCGCTCATGTTCAAAAAAGCGGGGCGCGACGGGTGGTTGGATTGAGCGCTGGAGCCGGACCCTCGCCGCCTCCCGCACCCCTCCTGGGGTTTGCCGCGGGGGCGCGCCCGGACGACCATACCTGCACAAAAGCGCAGGCGCTCATCACGAAGGGCGGAGCATACTCAGAGGTCGCGATCCTGTCAAGGCGCGCCGCGCGTCGATCCTGCCGCCAGAGCGCTCTTGCGCACGAAGAGGCCCATCGCATTGCCGAAGATCACGCGCTCGACCTCGTGGCTGGGCACGCCGGCCTCGGCCAGCGCCACGGCGAGCTTGGGCAACGCCAGGACGTCGCCGGGCACCTGACGGAGCGCCGAGCCGACCACGATCCGCCGCCGGTCGTGGTGCAGGATCGCCCTCACCGCCTCCTCCACGCCGAGAAAGAGGGGGTGGACCGACAGGCCGCTGAAAAAGCCGTGGGCCTCGACGGCGTCGATGGTCAGCCAGTCGACGTGCTGGACCAGGACGTCCGACGGCGACAGCCCGCACCCGCCCGCCACGGCCGCCAGCCGCTCGACGCAGGCCACGCGCCCCCTCGTGTCCGTCAACCTCGGCAGGCTGAAGACCAGCGGCAGGCCGACCTCGGCCTCGGCCAGGATCCTCGCCTGCCTCTCGACCAGCTCCCACTGGCGCTCCAGCGCCTTGCCGCTGGCCTCGGCCTCGACGCTCAGCTCCCCGAGCGCGGCCACCTCGGGCAAGGTCAGCAAGAAGGGCAGCTCCCGCCACAGCTCGTAATGGGCCCTGGACGGCACCGCCCCCGGGTGCACCCCGATGGCGATCCTGGCCTGGATCCCGAAGCGCCCCAGGCGCTCGGGCTCGGCCGCGATCAGCGCCTCGAAGTACTGCCACAGATCCCGGGCCGTCGCGAAGGCCCTCGGCGCGTGGGCGCACACCAGCGCGTGCGTCACCCCGAACCAGGCCAGGTTGGCGAAGTCCGCCTCCGCCCTCCCGTCCGCGTAGATGTGGGCGTCAAAGAGCTTCAACGCCACGCCAGATCGCCGAGCGACGCCGGGATCTCCGGGTGCTCGAAGTCGCCGCTCCGGCCCCCCGACTTGCGCCACAGCCTCACCTGCTCGATCGACATCCCCCGATCGACCGCCTTGCACATGTCGTAGATCGTCAGCGCCGCCAGCGTCGCGGCCACCATCGCCTCCATCTCCACCCCCGTCCGCCCGCTGCACCGCGCGCTGGCCCGGATCCACAACCCCGCGACCCCCTCCGGCGCGCTCGCCTCGTCCGCCGCGAACTCCACCCCCGCGCTGCTCAAGGGCAGCGGGTGACACAGCGGGATCAGCTCCCCGGCCCGCTTGGCCGCCATGATCCCCGCCAGCCTCGCCACCCCCAGCGCGTCCCCCTTGGCCACCCCGCCCGGCGACAGGATCAGCGCCAGCGTCTGCGGCGCCATGGACACCCGACAGAGCGCCACCGCCTCCCTGTCGGTGATCGCCTTGTCGCCCACGTCCACCATCCGCGCCCGACCCTGGGCGTCGATGTGCGTCAAGCCCTCACCCCCCATCAGCCGTCCTCCTCCTCCTCGGACGCCGGCTCAAGGTGCTCGGACAGCGCATCGAGCGCCGCGCTGAGCTTGTCCGCAGCCCGCTCCACCTCGTCGCGCAGCCCCACGAGCTGCCCGCTGGTCCCCTTCGGCAGCGACACCAGCCCCATCCCGCCCAGCCGACGCGCCGCCTCCAGCCCGTCGACCACGTCCCTCAAGCCCCCGTGCAGCGCGTCGACCAGCGACAGGTAATGCCGATCGTGCCTCGCCTGGACCTCCTCGATCCCCCCCAGCTGCACCTCGATCATCGCCTCAAGCTCGGCCAGCGGCGCGTCGAGGTCATCGGCCAGCAGCAGCCCCCGCCGGGCGCCGTTGTCGTGCAACATGAACTCCGCGATCATGCTGCAGACCTTGGACGCCCCCGCGCTGCCGCCCAGCTCCGCGACCGGATCCGTCAGCGTCCGCCTCAGCCCGTCCTCGCCAGGATCAAAGGCCTCGGGATCGGCCAGCAGCAAGCCGAAGAAGCGCCGCTGGATGCGGTCGAGCGACTTCTGATCCCAGCTCGACGTCGCGACGCTGGGCTCCGCGTTGACCACCGGCCCGCTCCAACCCGAGATGTGATCCGCCGGGAAGCTGCTCAGCGGCCCGAGCTTGACCCGGTGCCCGCCGTGGATCGTCAAGCCCATCCCGAAGGCCGTCGGCTCCAGCGTCACCTCCGCCAACGACCCCACCGGCGCCATGTTCTGCGCCGAGGCCGGCGACCCGTCCTCCAACGGGAAGGCCAGCACCACGTCCAGCGTCCCGAAGCCCATGTAATGCCAGTAGTCTTCGAGCTGGAGCCCGATGTGGGGCTCGATCTCCACAAAGCCCGGCAGCCCCGGAAACACGATCCCATCGACGAACAACACCGGCGTCTTCATCCCGCTCTCCCCCCTCCCATCCGCCCTTGTCCCCGCAGCGGCCACGCCGCCCGCGCCCCGCCCTATACCACAAGTCGACTTCGTTGACGCACACGTCGGGCTCGGCGAGTCGACTTCGTTGACGCACACGCCGAGATCGTCGAGTCGACTTCGTTGACGCACACGTCGAGATCGTCGAATCAGCAGAGATGACGGACACTTCGAGATCGGCGAGTCGACTTCGATGACGGTCACGTCGAGACCGGCGAGTCGACTTCGCTGACGGACAAGGAGAGATCGGCGAGTCGACTCGCCGATCTCCCCTTGTCCGACAACGAAGTCGACTCGCCGATTTCTCCTTGTCCACCTGCTGAGTCGCCGGGGGCGTCGGCCGGGCCGGAGCCTTGGACGTCAAGTGGGCGCCGTGTTAAGCATTTCAGGTCCGAAACGCGCCCTGCCCGAGGTGACCTGTGAAGTCCATTCGCACGCTCCGAAAGATTCGAATGATCCGAGCCCTGGCCGGGGTCGGGCTGGTCGTCTGCGCCGCGTCGGGCTGCGATGATCCAGGCGAGGGATCGAGGGGCGGCCAGGGCGTCGAGGTCGGCACGGAGGCGCTTGGGCAGGAGGGGGTGGAGCAGCTCTGGTTGACCGCGCGGCGGGGGGCGTCGGAGGGGGCCTTGAGGGCTGCGGGGCTGGAGGTCGTGGGCAGGCGCGGGCCGGGCGTCCATGTGGCGTTGCGGTCGCCGGACAGGCCCATCCCGCCGGGCTTCGAGGTCCACAGGCCGCTGGCCGCGGAGAAGATGGACGCGGGGCTGCGCGAGCGGCTGGCGGGCGCGGGCGAGCGGGAGGTGGTGGAGGTTGAGGCGCTGGTGCTCGTGGAGGGCGCGGCGCAGGCCGAGGCGCTGTTGACAAGGCACGGGCTCAAGGCGACGGGGCCGCTGCGCTTTGGCGGGGCGATCCAGGCGCGGGGGGTCAAGGCGAGCGTCGAGGCGCTGGCCGGCGATCCGAGGGTCAGGGCGGCGCTGACGATCTCGCCCGAGCCGGTGTCGTGGGCGCCCGAGGGGGAGTCGGTGCCGATGAACGCGGAGAGCCGCGCGACCAGCGGGGTCGACGGCCTGCACCCGGATGGCGATCTCGGGTTGGGGCTGACGGGGCGCGGCCTGACGCTGGGGCTGATCGACAACGGGCCGGTGCGGCTGACGCATCGGGACTTCGGGGGGCGGGTGAGCTACCGCGACGGCGGCGATGCGCTGGCGGAGCACGCCACGCACGTCTCGGGGACGATGATCGGGGCGGGGGTCGTGCGAGGCGAGGCGCGCGGGATGGCCTACGAGGCCCGGCTGATCGCCTTCAACTTCTCGGGCGACGCCGTGCAGAAGATGGCGGACAACGGCCACACGTTTACGGCCTCGAACCACTCCTACGGGCACAACCTGGGGTGGTTCTTCGACGGCCAGCAGTGGATCTGGGGCGGGAACCGTGGCTTCGGGAAGTACGATCAGGGCGCGCGGCGCTCGGACGAGGTGGTCTACGCGACGGACGCGATCTGGCTCAAGGCCGCCGGCAACGACAACGGGAACGGCCAGGGGGTCGCGGATCAGGCTCGCCCGGTGGACTGCGGCAGCGGCTTTGACTGCATCGCGACGGGCTCGCTGGCCAAGAACCTCATCATCGTCGGCGCGGTCCACGATCTGCCGGGGGGCCCCGAGGCCGCGGATCAGGTGAGGCCGACCTCCTTTACGAGCTACGGGCCTGCTGATGACGGCCGGATCAAGCCGGATCTGGCGGCCAACGGCCAGGATCTTGTCTCGACCGGGATCGCGGACGACGAGTCCTACCTGACGTTCTCCGGCACCAGCATGGCGACGCCGACCGTGACGGGGATCATCGGCCTGTTGCTGGAGCAGTACGGGCGGGCCAGAGGGGGCGCGACGCCGACGGCGGCCGAGGTCAAGGCCGTCCTGATCCAGACCGCGCGCTCGCCGCACGGGCAGGGCCGCCCGGATCATCGCCTGGGCTTCGGGCTGGTGGACGCGCGCGGCGCGGCGCGGCACGTCGAGGCGGCGCTCCAGGATCCGGGTCGGCAGGTCAACGATCTCGTCGAGCAGGGGGCGCGCGCCTGGACCTTCGAGGCCAGCGGCGAGGAGGAGATCACGCTGACGCTGGTGTGGACCGACCCGCCCGGGGAGGTCAACAACGGCGGCGTGGACGATCGGACGCCCGCGCTGGTCAACGACCTCGATCTGGTCCTGCTGCCCCCTGGCGAGGCCCCGGTGCGCTACCCCTGGCGCCTCCAGGCGGATCGGCCGGGCGAGACGGCGCTGCGCGACGGCCCCAATCGGCGCGACAACGTCGAGAAGATCGTCGTGCCGAGGGCCGAGGCGGCGGCCGGGCTGTGGCGCGCGGAGGTCAGGATGGCGGCCGAGCCCTTCGGGGGCCGCCCGCAGGCCTTCTCGCTGGCCTCGTCGCACAGCCTGCTCCCCGCCCAGGAGGCCCCGGCGCTGCTGGAGGTCGGCCGCGTGGTGCGCCTGAGGCTGCTGGAGTCCGACGCGCCGATCCAGGTGGTTCTGCCGATCACCGCCCCGAGCGGTCGCCCGGCGTCCTTCGAACTGGAGATCGACGAGCTGCCTGGCTGGATCGCGCTGGATCGGCGCGAGGGCGTGGCGCCGGGCGACGTGGTGACGGCGACGGTGGATCCCTCGGGGCTCTCCAACGATCTCTACTTCGCCCCCTTTCGCGTGCTCAACGGGACGGCGCCCGGCGCAGCCCCTCGGCTGATGACGGTCGAGCTGGAGGTGGCCGACTCGGCGATCCCGCGCGCGATCGCCGGGGTCGATCGCGTCGTGCCCAGCGGCGCGCACGTGCAGCTGGTCGGCTCGGGCAGCGACCCCGGCGGGGAGCCGCTGTCCTTCGCGTGGCGTCAGGCCGGCGGCCCCGAGGTGGTGATCGCGGGCCAGGAGCAGGCCAGGGCGTCCTTCGACGCGCCGGTGGTCGAGGGCGCCGAGCCCGTCGAGCTGCTCTTCGAATTGATCGTGAGCGACGGGCTCTTCTTGAGCCAGCCCGATCCGGTGCGGGTGGTGGTCCAGCCGCCCTTCGAGGGCCCGGGGGAGCCGGCCAACAACCGCTGCTCGACCGCGCCGCAGGTGGCGCTGCCCTACACCGTGGACGGCGAGCTGGAGGCGATCCACGACGTGGATTTCGTCGCGGTGGCGCTCGGCGTCAACGAGCGCATCGAGGTGGAGACCTTCGGGCGCGGGGGCGAGACCCTGGACACGACCCTCGGGATCGTGACGCCCGAGGGGGCGGTGCTGGTCTCCAACGACGACGAGGGGCTTGGGACCTTCAGCCGGCTGACCTTCACCGCGGCGCAGGCGGGGGTCCATTGTGTCGCTGTAAGTGCCTTCAGTGACTTCGTTTTTGACGGGAGCGGGGGGAGGGCCGCGGGGATCTTCGGGCTGACGATCGTCGGGGCGGGCTTCAACACGGCGCCCGTGGCCAGGGCGGGGGAGGATCAGGTGGCGTCCTCGGGGAGGCTGGTGAGGCTCGACGGTCGCCAGAGCGACGACGCGCAGCGCGATCCGCTGACCTTCGCCTGGCGGCAGGTCGAGGGGCCGCCGGTGGCGCTGGTCAACAGCGCCCAGTCGCTGGCGATCTTCCAGGCGCCCGACGTCGAGGCGCCGACGACGCTGCGCTTCGCGCTGTCGGTGGGCGACGGCGCGCTGACGTCGGAGGACGAGGCGCGGGTGGTGGTGGAGCCGGGCTTCGTGGTCGGGGCGCAGCCCTTCGCCGGGCCGGATCGCAGCGTGGCCGAGGGGGCGCGGGTGCGGCTCGACGGCGAGGCGACGAACCCGGATCAGGTCGAGCTGGGGTGGCGGTGGGTGCAGCGCTCGGGGCCGCCGGTGTCGCTGTCGCGCTTTGATCGCCCGACGGTGGAGTTCAAGGCGCCGCTGGTGGACGCGCCGACGGAGCTTGTCTTCGGGCTGCGGGTGATCGAGGGCGAGTTCCTCAGCGTCGAGGACACGATCACGATCACGGCGGTGCCGACCGGGGGAGAGGGGGAGCCGCAGGACAACGACTGCCGGTCGGCGCCCTTCGTCGAGGCGCTGGAGGTGTTGAGGGAGGGTCGGCTCGACGGGCCGCACGACGTCGATTACATCCGGCTCTTCATCCGGGACGGGATGACCTTCTCGATCGAGACGCAGCCGGTCGGCGGCGCCTTTACGGACACGACGCTGGGGCTGGCGCGGCTGCGCGACGGGGATGTCTTTGATCTGCGCACGGCCGACGACGACGGCGGGCTCTTCGTGATGTCGCGCCTGGAGGGGTTCTTCGGGGGCGATGGCACGATCTGCGTCATGGTCAGCGGCCACGGCGACATCCGTTACTTTGACGGCAGCTTCCACGAGGTCGAGGGGGATTACCTGCTGCGGGTCGCGCTCGGCGCGCCGCCGGGGAACAGGCCGCCGATCGTGGAGGTGCCCTCGCAGCGGCTCGTCGAGCCCGGCGCGACCTTGACCCTCGACGGCGGCGGCTCCAGCGACCCGGACGGCGATCCGATCACCTTCGCCTGGGCGCAGATCGCCGGGCCGGCGGTGGAGATGGAGGGCGTCGATGGGTCGGCCTTGACGCTGACGGTGCCCTCGGCGCTGGACGAGGAGACCAACTTCCGCTTCCGGCTGCGCGTCTCGGACCCCTACGCCAGCTCCGAGGGCGCCGTCGACGTCATCGTGCGCTCCAACAACGCCCCCTCGCTGGCGCCCGTCGAGGCCATCGCGGTGGTCGAGGGCGAGCTGGTGGCCTTCACCTTGAGCGCCGCCGATCCTGACGGCGACGATCTCAACTTCGGGATCGAGGCGGCCCCGTCGGGGGCGCTGGTCGATCCGGCCACGGGGCAGTTCTCGTGGCAGACGGGGATCGGGGACGCGGGCGCTGCGGACATCCGGGTCTTCGCCGAGGACAGCTTCGGCGCGCGGGCCGTCCAGCGCGTGGAGGTCGTGGTGGAGCCGGCTCAGAACCTCCCGCCGCAGATCGCGCCCATGGCGCCTCGGGTCGTCGAGGCGCTCGGGGTCAGCACGGAGGTGACGCTCACGGCGGAGGTCACCGATCCCGAGGGGCAACCGCTGGCCTTGAGCTGGACGCGGGCCGACGCTGCCGAGGTGGTCCTTGGCGAAGGCGCTGAGCTCAGGGTGTCGCTGGAGGTCGGCGCGCACGCCTTCGTGTTGAGCGCGTCGGACGGCGTCAACGAGGCTCGGGCCGAGGCGCTGGTGTTGGTGCTGGACGACACGCTGCGCCCGGTCGCGGTGGTCGGCGGCGCCCAGCGCGTCGCGATGCCCCTTGAGGCCCAGGCGCCCGCGGCCTACATCGACGGCCGCCAGAGCAGCGACCCCCTGTCGCGCCCGCTGGTCTTCGTCTGGGAGGCCGTCGATCCTGTCGAGGGCTTCGAGGTCGCCGAGCACCCCGGCGCGTCGTCGGTGGGGGTCCTTCAGGTCGTGGAGCCAGGCGCGCAGGAGGTCGCGGTCACGATCCGCTTGACGGTCGTGGCTCAGGACGAGGACTTCGGGGACATCCCCTCGGCGGCCTCGGAGACGATCGTGCGGCTGATCCCTGGCGGCAACGCGCTGCCCGAGGCCGTGATCGAGGGCCCCGACCGGGCGGCGCAGGGCGAGACGCACGCCTTTGACAGCGCGGCCAGCGTCGATCCCGAGGGTCAGCCGCTGCGCCTGGCCTGGAGCCTGACGCGGGGCCAGGGGGAGATCCTTGCGCCGGGGTCGCCCTCGACCGAGGTGACCTTCGGGGAGCCGCGCGATCCGACGCCCGTGGGCTGGACGGTGGCGCTGCTGGTGAACGACGGGCAGGCCAACGGCGCCCCGGCGCTGCACCTCGTCCGCCGCGCGGCGCCGGGCCCTGTCGATCCCCCAGACGTGGAGGGGGAGCCGGACGCGGAGGAGCCGGACGCGGGCGATGTGCCCTCGATCCGGAGCCCGCCGCCGGGCAGCGACTGCGTCTGCAGCGCGCTGGCGGGTCCGGCGCGCGTCGGCGCGCCGTGGTGGGCGATCTTCGGGCTGGCGGCGGGGCTCGCTCGCCTCAGGATCCGCCGTCGCGGTCAGGGCGATCCCGTGTGAGGTCGTCCGTCGTCGTCGGGCTCTCTGGGTCGTTCAGGTCAGGTTCGATCGGTGAAGTCACGATCGAAACCCACGCACGACGAACGCCCCACGCTCCTCTCACCGCCCCCCTGCGGGGGACGGGCTCGTCGGGTGGGGCTAGAAACTCAGGGTGGGCTGCGCCCTGGCGGTCGCAGGCCAGCGCTCGACCGATGTCGACACCTGGGGACGTGAAAACCACAATCCACAGGCCCACTTCGACGCGCTGCTCCGGCCATTCGATCCGCTCTCGTCCGCCCGCCGGCCTGCGCCCATCGGGCGCAGCCCCCCCTCGCATCCAAGCCCCACCCGACGAGCCCGTCCCCCGCAGGGGGGCGGTGCGAGGAGCGTGGGGCGTTCGTCGAGCGTTGGGCGCTTGGGGGGCGTCGAAGGGGCCTGGAGCCTTCGCTGAGCCAACCTGTCGTTCAGGTCTGGGGGTCGGGCTTGTCGACGAAGATGCCGGAGAAGCCGCGATCGCCCAATTCGAAGAGCAGGAGCTGGAGGTCGCAGCCCTGGGCCAGCACGATGACGTTGGGGGCGGGGCGCAGGACGACCTGCCGGGCGATCTTGGGGTAGCTCATCAGCTCATCGAGGCGGACGGGGTCGCGGGCGATCAGGACGCCGCCGGCAGGTGCCAGCGTGAACTCGCCGTGCTGTCGCGCGACGTCGGAGATGAGCTGTTTGACGGTGGCCGGCAGGGGGGTGGCGCTGAAGCGCTCCAGCATGTCGGCCCAGGTCTCGATGTCGATGCCAGCGTCGCTCAGGCGCATCAGCGAGCGTCGGTTGAGGGTGAAGGTGGACACCTGATCGATGCTGGAGGGCTGCGCCCCGCAAGCCAGATGAACCAGCGCGTGGACGGAGAGGTCCGGCGGCGCCAGCACCTCGCCGTTGTTCTGAACGAGGAGCTTGCCCTGTCCAGGGCGAGAGGTTGGGACGGGCGTGGGGGAGGGCAGGGGGCCGGGAATGGTGAAGACGCCGTCGTCGGGCAGGAGCCCGGGGATGAGGCCCTCCTGGGGGATGGGTGGCAGGGGGGCGGCGGTCAGGATCCATGCGTCATCGTTGCGGATCTGGGCCAGCCCGTTGGGGACGAACAGGGCCTCGAACCAGGGGGCGAGGTGTTCGTCGAAGCGCCGCTGGAAGGCGCCGAGGATCTGGGTGGCGGTGGCAAAGACGGTGGCCTGTCGCCCGTCGGTGGCCACGGCCCAGGTGGGGCGCCGCAGGTGGTCCAGGGCGATGTGCGCGTGGGCGAGCCGCCCGATGGTGTTCAGGGGCAGGGGGGTCTCGCGGTCGAGGTGGGCCAGGAGGGTCAGGAGCCCGGCGCGCAGGCGCCTGTGGGTGGCCAGGGTGGCGACGCGGGCGCTCTGGAGGTCGAAGTCTCCGGGGGTGAGGGTCAGGAAGGGGGAGACGGGCTCGATGGGCATGACGCCGAGGGAGGCGCCGAGGATGGCCTCGGCGCCCTGTCCTTGTCGGAAGAGCTGGGTGGCGCCGCCGACGAGGGGGTTGTGGGTGTCGCCGAGGGCCTCGACGAAGCCGCCGAGGAGCCCGCCGAGGCTGGAGACGGGCTGGAGGGCGAGGCGGATGCGGCCTTCGATCCAGCGGTGGAGGATCTCGCGGGAGAGGTCGGGCGGGGGGAGGTCGAGGAGGTCGAGGTCGGTGCCGATGATGAGGCGCTCGTCGAGGGTGACGAAGAGGTCGAGGCCCTGGCCGATGGCGAGGCAGTCGTCGAGGAACTGCCTGGGGGGGAGGTCGCAGACGGCTTCGAAGCGGCGCAGGTCGCTGCGGTGGAGGACGCCGTTGCCGGTGACGCGCAGGCCGCGGTGGCTCAGGAAGGCCAGCAGGTGTCGGAGCCAGGGCCAGACCTGGGGTCCGGGCGCGGGGGCCTTGCGGGGCCTGCCGGGGGGTCGCGAGAGGCCGGCGGCGGCGAGCTGTGCGGCGCGCTGCCAGTGTGCGTCGAGGGAGGCGTTGAGGTCGGCGGCGGCGTCGGGGGAGAGCTTGAGGGTGTTGTGGAGATCGGGGATGGCGAGCTGAAGGGATTCGAGGTCGGCCAGGGCGTGCTGGAGGGGGGCGACGTCGCGGCTGGAGCGCAGGCGAGTAGGGTCGGGGAGGCGCCCGACGTCGTGGAGCAGGGCCATGAGGCCGAGGTGGAGGGGGCCGATGTAGGGGCGCGCGCGGGCCAGGGGTCCGTGCTGGCTGCGGCCGAGGATGTCGCTGGCGGCGTCTGCGGGGACGGAGAGATCCTCGGGGGAGACGGCCACGAGGGGCTGGTTGTCGGGTCGGCTCATCGTCGCGGTGTCCAGGTGCGCGCTCTGGGGTGAGGGGCCAGCGCGCGGTCGGAGCGTGCTTGGGCGTCGTCGTCGAGCGGGCGTCGGCGCGGTGGGCCGGCGGGTCGCCCGGTGTCGGAGGCGGCGCAGTCAACAGGGTAGTCGCTTATGGAAGCGTCACCAAGAATATCGGCGGCCGTCGGTGGCGGAGGGTCGTGGGGTTGCGCTGTCTGGATCGTCAGGGTATAGACGGGTGAGGCGGCGAGTCGCGCCACGCGCGGCGTTCCGGAGGGTGGCAGGGAAGCCGGCTTCGGGCACAGACCAGGGTAGAGCAGTGACGTTCTTGGACAAATTCTGGGGTCTCTTCTCCAACGATCTGGCGATCGATCTGGGAACGGCCAACACGCTCATCTACGCCAAGGGGAGCGGGATCGTGGCCTGCGAGCCCTCGGTGGTGGCGGTGCAGCTGGACGGCCGGGGCGGCCGCAAGGTGCTTGCGGTCGGCAAGGACGCCAAGGAGATGGTGGGTCGGACGCCGGGGACGATCACGGCGATCCGGCCGATGAAGGACGGCGTGATCGCCGACTTCGAGATCACCGAGGCGATGTTGCGCTACTTCATCCAGCGGGCGCAGCCTCGCCGGACGCTGGTCAAGCCGCGGATCGTGATCTGCGTGCCGTCGGGGATTACGGAGGTGGAGAAGAGGGCGGTGCGCGAGTCGGCCGAGTCGGCCGGCGCCCGCGAGGTGTTCTTGATCGAGGAGCCGATGGCGGCGGCGATCGGGGCCGGGCTGCCGATCACGGAGCCGAGCGGCAACATGATCGTGGACATCGGCGGCGGGACGACGGAGGTGGCGGTCATCTCGCTGGCGGGCATCGTCTACAGCAAGAGCGTGCGGGTCGGCGGCGACAAGATGGATCAGGCCATCATCCAGCACATGAAGCGCAAGTACAACCTGTTGACGGGCGAGCGGACGGCGGAGATGATCAAGTGCACCATCGGGACGGCGGCGCCGACCGAGGAGGTGATGACGATGGAGGTCAAGGGCCGCGATCTGGTCGCGGGGCTGCCCAGGACCTTGGTGGTCAACTCCGACGAGATCCGCATGGCGCTCCAGGAGCCGATCAACGCGATCGTGGAAGGGGTGCGGATGGCCCTGGAGAAGACGCCCCCGGAGCTGTCGGCGGACATCGTCGACAAGGGGATCGTGCTGGCCGGCGGCGGCGCGCTGCTCAAGAACCTGGACATCTTGATCCGGGAGGAGACGGGGCTGCCGGTGATGATCGCCGACGATCCGATGACGAGCGTGGTCATGGGCTCGGGCAAGGCTCTGGATGAGCTCAGCCTGCTCAGGGAGATCTCGACGCTCTGAGCGGTACTTTCTCATGATGGAGCTGCTGGCCAGGTTCCGGGTCCACCTGCTGGTGGTGCTCATGCTCGCCCTTCCGGCGTCGAGCATCGCCTTGAGCCGGGGCAAGCCGGGGCGCGGCCCGGTCGACGGGGTGTTGATCCAGGGGGTCGGCGCGCTGCAGGCGGGGGGCATGTCCGGGCTGGGCTTCGTCGAGGATTTCTGGAAGGACTACGTTGACTTGCGCGACCTGAAGCAGGAGAACGAGCGGCTGCGCCAGCAGATCTCGCGCTACGAGGAGGAGAGGGCGCGGCTGATCGGGGTGCTTCAGGAGAACGCGCGGCTGCGCCAGATGCTCAAGTTCAAGGACGGTCGGCCGGATCTGAAGTTGCGGCCTGCGCGGATCATCGGGCGGGACGTGACGCCCTACTTCCGGGTCTTGCGGGTCAAGATCGACGCGCGCTCGGCGGACATCACGCTCAAGCCGCAGATGGCGGTGGTGAGCACCGAGGGGGTGGTGGGGCAGATCATCGAGGTGAACGACGAGTACGCCGACGTGATGCTGGTGTCGGACCCGCGCAGCAAGCTCGACGTCATGACGCAGCGCAGCCGGACGCGCGGGGTCATCAAGGGCCTGGGTCACCGCAAGGACTACGAGGCCCAGATGGCCTTCTTGAGGCGCAAGGACGAGATCGCCGAGGCGGACGTGATCGTGACGAGCGGCAAGGGGGGGATGTTCCCGCAGGAGCTGCTCGTGGGGCAGGTCAGCCGGGTCGATCGCAAGGCCTTCGGGCTGGAGCAGCAGGCGATCGTGGAGCCGACGGTCGATCCGGGTCGCCTCGAAGAGGTCTTCATCATCACCGGCGAGAACACCGCCGGCTACCGGCCCTGATCGATGCAGACGCTGATCACCATCGCGGTCTGCCTGGCGCTGCTGCTGGGCGAGGCGCTGGCGGTGGAGCTCTTCAACCTGGACGTGTGGCTGCCGCACGTCGGGGTGGGGATCGTCGTCTTTCTGGCGCTCAGGCCGCCCTGGGTGGTGGGCTGCGCGGGGGTCCTGGCGGCGGCGTGGTGGGCGGATCTGCTCGGGTGCTCGCCGCCGGGTGTGCACGCGCTGTCGCTCACGCTGGTCTTCTTCATCGTCAAGCTCGGCGGGCAGCGGCTCGACGGGCGCTCGGCGCTGGTGCGTACGGGCGTGGCGGTGGTGGCCGCGGGGGTCCTGATCACCTTGGAGGCGCTGATGGTCACGATGCTCGGCGGGGCGCCCTGGGAGCCGCTGGCGGGCTTCTTCATCGGGGCGCTGCCCTCGGCGCTGGCGGCGCCCGTGGGGCTGGTGGTGGCCTGGGGGGCCCTCGACAGGGTGGACCGCTTCTTTACGGCGCGCCAGAGCCGGAGCCTGGGGACGCTCGGGAGCCGCTGAGGGTGTCGCCTTGCCAGCCCTCTGGGCGGCGTGCTATAGCGCGAGGGTCGCGTGCCAGGGAGGGCACCTTCTCCGGGGTCCTGTCGGGATCCCGTCGCGAGCCGTCCGTTGAGAGTCCGAGGCACCCTGCGTTCATGAAGGTTGTTGAGCGCGCGGGTGTGGCGGCGAGTTCCCCGGGACCCTCCGGGGTATGGTGGCCATCGCGTGTCAATCGGCTTTAAAAATCAAGACAAGGGGGGCGGTCGCCAGGTCCAGAACGACATCGCCCGGCTCAACGGTCGGAGCGAGCTGGAGGCCTACCAGACGCGCGTCTGGTGGCTCCTGCTGGCCTTCCTGATGCCCTTCCTGGCCATCGTCGGACGGCTCTGGCAGATCCAGGTGCTCGACGCGGACGAGATGGGGCGCAAGGCGCGCAACAACCTCGTGCGGACGGTGGAGATCCCGGCGGATCGGGGGTTGATCTTCGATCGCACCGGGGCCGTGATCGCGGACAACCGCGTGGCCTACGACGTGGTGGTCGACCCGATCCACTTCAAGGGGGAGCCGGAGGCGCTCGAGCTGCTGCGGACCTTCCTGAACCTGGCGCAGTCGGACGTCAACCGGATCCAGCGCCAGCTGGCCGGCGCGGGCAACAGGACCTTCGTGGCGCGGCGCGACGTGTCGCGCGATCAGGTGGCGCTGCTGGAGACCCACCAGCTGCGCCTGCCGGGCGTCTCGGTCCAGACGCGGGCCCACCGCTACTACCCCTTCAACGAGCTGGCGTCGCACACGCTGGGCTTCATGAACGAGGTGACGTCCGAGGAGCTCGCCCGGCTGGGCGAGTTCGGCTACAGGCCGGGCGACTACGTCGGGCGCACGGGGCTGGAGCGGGCCTCGGAGCCGATCTTGCGGGGCAGCCCCGGGTTTTCGCGCGAGGTCGTGGACGCCAGGGGCATGCCGCAAGGCGAGGACGTGGCCGAGGAGCTCCTGGGCCACTACCGCCGCGTGGAGCCCGTGCCGGGCCGCAACATCGTGTTGACGCTCGACATGGAGCTCCAGCAGATCATGCTGGAGGCCTTCGCGGCCCACGCCTCGGGGGCGGCGGTGGCGATCGATCCGCGCGACGGCTCGGTGCTGGGGCTGCTGTCCAAGCCGACCTTCAACCCGAACAGCTGGACGGGCCGCCTGAGCGTCGAGGAGAAGATCCAGAGCGACAAGGATCCCTTCAAGCCGATGATCGACAAGACGGTCAAGACCTACTTCCCGGGCTCGACCTTCAAGCTGGTCACGGCGCTGGCGGCGCTCCACGAGGGCTTCATCCAGCCGGACGAGACCTTGCGGTGCAATGGTTTCTACGAGTTCGGCGGCCGCCGCTTCCACTGCTGGAACCGGGGCGGGCACGGGCTGGTGGACCTGACCGACTCGCTCAAGCACTCCTGCGACGTCTACTACTACAAGCTGGGCGAGAAGCTGGGCATGGACACGCTGGCGCAGTACGCCTACATGTTCGGCTTCGGGGAGCGGACGGGGGTGGGGATCAACGGCGAGCAGCGGGGGCTGGTGCCGACGAAGGACTGGCACCGCAAGAACTCGCCGGAGGGCTTCCAGCACGGCTTTACGCTCTCGACCTCGGTCGGCCAGGGCGACACGAAGGTGACGCCGCTTCAGCTGGCGCTGTCCTTCGCGGTGCTGGCCAACCGGGGGACGCTCCATTACCCGCGGCTGGTCGATCGGATCGAGTCGGCCGAGGGGGCGGTGCTCTTCACCTACCCGGCCAGGGGTCGGAGCGTGCTGGAGGTGCCGACGAGGCTCTTCGATCAGATCGACGTCGGCATGACGGCGGTCGTCAGCGAGCCCGGCGGGACGGCGTACAAGCACCACCTGAGCTACGTGAACCTGGCGGGCAAGACCGGCACGGCGCAGGTGCGCGGCTTCGACAAGATGCAGCTTGGCCAGGACGGCGAGGTCATCCTGGAGCACCGCGATCACTCCTGGTTCGTGGCCTACGGGCCGGTCGAGGCGCCGCGGATCGTGCTGGTGGTCTTCGTCGAGCACGGCGGGTCGGGCGGCAAGGTGGCCGCGCCGCTGGCGATGGGGATCATGGATCGCTACTTCCGCGAGGTCGAGGGGATGGACCCGGAGGCGGAGGCGGCCAGCGCCGTGGCCAGCGAGATCGGGCCGCGGCGGCTGAGGCGATCTGCGGAGGAGGAGGAGGGCAGCGCGTGGCGCCGCCCTGACGAGGACGTCGATCTGCCCGCCGATCAGCGCGTCATCGGCGTCGAGGTCGGCGACGAGGCGCGTCGGCGCCTGGACAGGGGCGCCGACGATCGCCGGCCCTCGCCGCCCGACGGGTCCGGCGGCGATAAGCCGGCCCCTCGAGGCGCGGATGAGCCGCTGGGGCCGAGCGGGTTGAACAGGCCGCCGTCGAACTGAGGCTTTCGCCTTGACGTCCGTGGTGTGCGCAGGGGAGGGCGTCGATGTCTCGCGCCATTCAACAGATCAAGGTCCGCTTTGACTGGGTGCTGCTCCTGCTGGTGATGTCGATCGCCACGGTGGGCTTGCTCAACCTCTACTCCTCGTCGGTGGCGCTGGGCGAGTCGTTCTACCTGACGCAGATGACCTGGCTGAGCCTGGGCTTCGGGCTGGCCCTGGTCACGACGATCATCGATTATCGCACCTACGAGCGGCTGGCCTATGTGGGCTATGTGGCGGTGGTCGTGATGTTGATCGCGGTCCTGATCGTCGGCACGACGATCAACGGCTCGCGGCGGTGGCTGAACCTGGGCTTTACGCTCCTGCAGCCCTCGGAGCTGATGAAGCTGGCGATGATCCTGGTCGTGGCGCGCTTCTACGCCGACCGCACCGCCGAGCGAGGCTACACGCTCAAGGATCTGGCCCTCCCCTTTGGCCTGGTGTCCATCCCGGCGCTGCTGATCATGCTCCAGCCGGATCTCGGCACGGCGCTGGTGGTCATCTTCATCGTCATGACGCTGGCGCTCTTCATGGGGATCGAGATCAAGTCGCTGGTGACGATGGGGATCTCGGGGGCCATCGCGCTGCCCCTCTTCTGGTTCTTCGGGCTGCGGGGCTACCAGAAGGAGCGCATCACGAGCTTCCTGGACCTGGAGGGGGATCACCACGGCGCGGGGTGGCAGGTGCGCCAGGCCCTCATCGCCTTCGGCTCGGGAGGCTGGACGGGCAAGGGGCAGCTGGCCGGCACGCAGATCCAGATGGGCTTCGTGCCCTACCACGAGAGCGACTTCGCGGCCGTCAACTGGGCCGAGGAGCACGGCTTCCTTGGGATGCTCTTGCTGCTGACGCTCTTCGTCCTGCTGCTGGCCTGGTCGATGCGCATCGCCCGCAACGCCCGCGATCGCTTCGGGATGGTCGTGGCGCTCGGGGTCGCGGCGCTGATCTTCTGGCACGTCGTCATCAACCTCTGCATGGTCCTCGGGCTGATGCCCGTCGTCGGCCTGACCTTGCCGCTGGTCTCCTACGGGGGCTCGTCCGTCATCACCTTCATGCTGGGCCTCGGCCTCCTGATGAACGTGTCCCTGCGGCGGCACGTCTTCTGATCGCCTCCTGAATTGATCCACTGAAAAAGTGTTGCGGTGCGCGGCGAGCCATTGTACCTTGCCGTCGCCGTCGGCGCGATGATCCCTCCGGATCGCCGCGTCAGCGACATTCACGCAGGTCACCACCCAGGACCCTGTCCGGATCACCGACCGCCTCGGGCCTCTCGGTGATGCGCGGCCAGAGCGGGCGGTGGGGCCTCAACCCCAAGGAGGCGGGTGCAGTGGGCGCGCTCAACGGATCTCTCTCATACACGCGGTTCTTCGTCGACGGGGATCTGCCCCCCTCACACCGCGAGGTCTTCACCGACGCGATCAAGCGCGGCGCCTTTGAGCCGCTTGAGGCCGACAGCGACGACGTCGAGCGGATGGGCTGGTGCTCCATCGAGCACCCCCTCGATATGGACTTCGAACCCGAAAAACTCTTCTTCAACGAGTACCTCAACGTGGCGCTGCGCATGGACAAGTGGCGCATCCCCGGCGGCCTGCTCAAGGCCTGGTGCACCGAGGCCGAGCGCACCTACATGGCCAAGCACAACAAGGACAAGCTGCGCCGCAGCGAGAAGGACGACATCAAGGCGATCGTGACCGCCGACCTCAAGGCGCGTCTGCTGCCCTCGATGAAGACCATCGACGTGTCGTGGAACACCCAGACGGGCGTGCTGCGCTTCTGGAACCAGTCCGGCAAGACCTGCGAGGTCTTCATGGACCTCTTCGAGAAGACCTTCGGCCTCCAGCTCGTGCCCGACAACCCCTACATCGGGGCGCTCCAGCACGAGATGAGCGACGCCCAGCTCGGCCTCCTGGCCGGGATCGAGGCCACGATCTTCCACGAGGTCGAGGCGGCCGGCTGAGGCCGCCTGCCCCCCAGATTCAAGGCATGGAGACGACAATGGACATGACCGAACTTATCGAGAGCCACCGCTTCCTGGGTCACGAGTTCCTGATCTGGATGTGGTACAAGTGCGACGTCTTCGAGGGCCGCTTCATGATCGGCAAGCGACCCTGCGAGGTCTGGTTTGACGATCGGATCACGCTCGAAGCCGTCATGGTCGAGACCGAGCAGAGCGTCCTGAAGGGCGCCAGCCCCACCTTCACCCCCGAGGCCCGCGAGGCGCTGCGCCAGGGCAAGACCCCCACCCAGGCCAAGCTGCGCCTCATCCACGAAGGCCAGGAGTTCCAGTTCGTCTTCAAGGGCGCGGAGTTCAAGATGTCCGGCATCAAGCTGCCGGCCCTGATGACCCGCACCGACGACGAGAAGTTCTACGAGCGCATGTACCTGGTGGAGCTCCTCGAGGAGCTCGTCGAGGACCTCTACGGCGAGTTCCTCGGCCTGCGTCTGAGCGAGGTCGCCTGGCCCAAACTCGTCGAGGCCCTCCGCGCCTGGATCCACGACGACGCCCGCATGGCGATCGAGGACTACACGGCGCTGCGCGATCAAGCTCCCCCCCTGCCTCGCCTGCGCGCCAAGGCCAAGACCGCCGCAGAGTCCCCCGCCTCGATCGAGGCGACACCCGCCGATCCCGATCCCGCCGAGATCGCCCGGCCCCCCCTGGCGGCCCCGGCCCCCGAGGCCGCCCCCCCCGCCTGATCACCCAGGCCACCCCAGCGCCAGCGCCAGCGCCACGGCGCCCGCGACCGCCTCGCCGGCCTCCCGCTCGCCCATGTCCTCAGGCACCTGGGGGATGTGGATGAAGCCCGCTCTACCCCCAAAGCGCGCCGCGTTGCACCAGACCATCAGCCGGTAGAACACCTCGTTGCACACATAGAGCCCGGCAGACTCCGACGCGATCACCGCCTGACCACGCCCGGCCAGCGCGCCGACGATCGCGTCGACCGGCAAGCGCGCCATCAGCCCGTCCGGCCCCTGCGGCAGGATCGGCCCCCCGCCCATCGGCGCGCACCGACCGCTGGCGTCCGGGCGCTCGCCCCTGCGGTGGTTGACCGCCACGCGCTCTATCCGCACCGCGGTCGAGCCTCCCGCGACCCCCAATGAGAAGATCCCCTTCAAGATCAACGACTTGTCGGCCTCGATGGCGTCGAGTTCGGCCTTGAGCCGCGCCCAGGCGCCGTCAAAGAGCGTCGGCAGCTCCACGACGCGGACCTCGACGCCCGGCCGTCGCTCCTCCAGCAGCCCACGGGCGGCCTGCGCCACGACAGGCGAAGGGTTGCGCGAGACGCCAGGGAAGGGGCCGAAGCCGCTCAAGACGACGACAGGCCGCCTCTCGGCCTCCTCGACGGGCGCGGGGGCGTCGTCGGCACTGAGGCGATCCGCCGCGCCCCGAGCCGCGCCGTCGAGGCGAGGCGCGATCGGGTCGGCGTCGGAGCCGAGGTGAGCCGCGATCGGGTCGGCGTCGGTGCCGAGGTGGGCCGAGATCGGGTCGGCGTCGGGGCCAAGGTGAGCCGCGATCGGGTCAGCGTCGGGACCAAGGTGATCCGCGGCGATCCTGGCCCACGCCGCCCTGTCGCCTTCGGCCAGCGCCCGCAGCGTCGGCGCTCCGAGCCAGCCGCGCAGCAGCTCCGCGCGCCGACGCCCCTCCGGCTCGCGCTCCTTGAGGGCCGCGCGCAGCGCCTCGGCGGCCTCGGTCAGCTCGATCCAGGGGGCGCCCAGGGAGGACTCCAGGTGCTCGCGCAGCAGCCTCGAGACCCCCGGCGCCAGCCCGCCGGAGGCTATCCCGATCGCGAGGGCGCCGAGATCGAGCCTGGACAGGAGGGTCAGATCGCCAGGGGCGCTCCCGTCCGAGACATTGCACCAGAGGCCGCGCGCGGCGGCCTCCTCGGCGAGGGCGCGGTTGACCTCCGGGTCGTCGGCGCAGGCGAAGGCCAGAGCGCAGCCGTCGAGGTCCGCGGGCTCGAAGCGGCCAGCGCGCCATTGCGGCCTGGGGCCGTCGAGCCCGTCGAGCCAGGCCCCCAGGTCGGGATCGTCAGGGGAGACGAGCCGGACGCTGGCGCGGGCGTCGAGCAGCCGGGCGATCTTGCGTCGGCCGACCTGCCCGCCCCCGACGACGAGGGCGAGCCGCCCCCGAAGATCGAGGGCGACGAGGAGGGAGGGGTTGGCGGGCATGGGGGATCCTGTTTCTGGGATGCCGGGAGAGGGCATCTCGGGCTTGACCCTCGGGGTGAGGTGAATAACACTCCTCGATGCTCAGCGCCGTCGAGAGAGGTCGCTGGACAGCAGAGCGACCCGTCAGATGAAGCATTCAGGAGGATCCAATGGCAAGCAAGCATGTGCTCGAGGCAACGGACAGCAACTTTTCAAGCGCGGTCCTCGGTTCGGGCGTCCCGACCGTGGTGGACTTCTGGGCCGTCTGGTGTGGTCCTTGCCGGATGATCGCGCCCATCCTCGATGAGCTGGCCGACGAGTTCCAGGGCAAGGTCCAGGTGGCCAAGCTCAACGTCGACGAGAACCCGGGCACGGCGGCCAATTACGGCATCCGCTCGATCCCGACGCTGCTCGTCTTCAAGAACGGCGAGCTGATCAAGCAGCACGTCGGCGCGGCGTCCAAGCCCAAGCTGCGCTCGCTCTTCGAAGAAGTCAGCTGAGGTCCGACCCGGCTTTGCGCATTGAGGCGCCCTCGCCCCCTTTGTCAGGGTGTGGGCGCCTCGTCGTTTCGAAGCCTCGCCCCTTGAACATCCTCTCCGGCTTCGGCCGCGCCCGCCTCGGGTGCGCGCCCCTCCTTGTCTCCCTCTCCCTCAAGGCCCGCCGCCGCGCTTTCTTGAGCCGCCATCAGCCCCTGGGCCGCGCCGGGGCCGAGATCCGCCAGATGCTGGAGGCCGGCCTCGGAGGCGCCGACGACGATGAGCCTGTCGAGGGCGCGCACGAGGTGCACCGAGCGCCTGGGGCCGAGGGGCAGGGAGGCGACCAGGGCGAGGTGGGCGGGATCGGGCTGCTGCCCCTTGAGCCAGCGGGCGAGCCCGAAGCGGACGACGACGACGGCCAGCAGGCAGACGAGGGCCAGCGAGGCGATCGTCTTGAGCAGCAGGCCGCCGAAGGAGGGGAGCTGGTCGCTGGCGGCCAGGGCGGCCAGGGCGGCGGTGGCCAGGGGTCCACAGAGCGGCATCGGGGGCTCCTCGGGCAGGTCGGGTCCGACGCGGCGCCGGGCGATCCGGCGCCGTTGCGTTGGTTGAGGGGTGTGGTTTAACGTGGCCGGGCGCTGGAGACAAGGAGGGGAGATGTTGGAGGGGTCGTCGGGCGTCTCGTGGGGGTTGGTGCTGCTGGCCGTGGTGCCGCTGTCGCTGGTGCTGGTGACGAGCTTCATCAAGATCTCGGTGGTGCTCTCGCTGCTGCGCAATGCGCTCGGGGCGCCGGAGGTGCCCTCGACGGCGATCGTGCTGGCGATCTCGATCCTGCTGAGCGCCTTCGTGATGTCGCCCGTGGCGCTGGCGACGTGGCGCGAGGCCCAGCCCGTGGCGGCGGTCGGGGGCGCGGAGGGCTGGGATCTGGCGCGGGTCGAGCGCGAGGCGCCCAGGGTGCTTGAGCCGCTGCGGGCGTGGCTGTCGCGCAATGCGGGCGCGGGCGAGCGGGCGACCTTCGTGGGGCTGGGTGAGCGGCTGCACCGGCCCGAGGATCGCGATCTGGTGGCGCAGGAGGGGTGGCTGGTGATCGTGCCGGCCTTCGTGCTCACGGAGCTCAAGGAGGCCTTCATCATCGCCTTCATCGTCTTCGTGCCCTTCCTGGTGGTCGATCTGGTCGTGGCCAGCGTCCTGTTGAGCCTCAACATGCACATGGTCAGCCCCACGTCGCTGTCGCTGCCCTTCAAGCTGCTGCTCTTCGTCATGATCGACGGCTGGCAGCTCCTGGTGCAGGGGCTGGTGCTGGGCTACGCCTGAAGGGCGTCCAGGGCGGCTTGCAGGGCGTCGCGCTGTCGGGCGAGGTCGTCGGCGAGCTGGAGCTGGCCCGCGGCGCGCAGGAGGTTGTGGTCGCCGCGGGTGGGCGCGGCGGCGGGGTCCCAGCCGAAGTAGCGCTCGTGGAGGGCGTCGGCGGCGAAGCGGGCGGCCAGCTCCAGGCAGATCCGCTCCGTGGTGGGGATGAAGGCGCGGCGCTCGGCCTCGGTGAGCCAGGGGGCGGCGTCGAGGTAGCCGGCCATGGCCTCGGCGAAGATGGCGGCGCTGAAGCGGGCCGTGGGGTCGTCCTCGGTGGAGGTGTTGCACCAGGAGCGCAGGGCGTCGCCGACGTCGATGTCGACCGAGGCCCAGGCCATGGTGTCCAGATCGATGACGCCGACGGCGCGCTCCTCGTCGTCGAAGAGGAGGTTGCTGATCTTGGGGTCGCCGTGGACGACGCGGGCGGGCAGATCGAGGTCGACGCAGGCGGGCCGCAGGTCGGCCCATCGGCCGATGAGGGCGCCGGCGAGGGGCTCGACGGCGGGCTTGAGGCGGTGCCCGGGGTGGGCGTCGAGGGCCAGCTCAAGGGCGCGCATGTGGGCGTCGGTGTCGTGGGCGCCGGGGCGGGTGAAGGCGAAGTCGTGCTCGACGCCGATGAGGGCGCCGTGGAAGCGGGCCAGGAGGGCGGCGGCGGCGCGGGCCTGCGCGGGGCGCTCGACGCGGGCGATGGCGCGGCCGGGCAGCCTCGTCATGATGCGCCATGTGCCCGCAATGTCTGAGGAATATCCGCGATCTGCGTCGAGCGTGACCCAGGCGTCGCCGGTGTCGGCGGTGAGCAGCGTGGGGACGGGGACGCCGCGCAGGCGCAGGGCGGCGGTCAGGGTCAGGATGTCGAGGTTGACGGCGGGGGCGAAGATGGGGTGGAGGCGCTGGAGGATGTGATCGGGGCCGAGGGCGAAGGTGTCGTTGATCAGGCCCCCGCGGATGGGGGTCAGGGGGAGGCCGATCAGGTGGGGGTAGCGGGCCAGGATGGGGGAGGGGTCGAGGGGCATGGCGTTGTCCCAGGGCAATCGCATCTAAATCTCAGGGCCGGCGGCGAGGACCTTGAGCATGTAGTTGTGGTCCCAGGCAGCGTTCAAGCGCTTATTCTTGACGCCCACCTTGAGGGTTCGCTCGTTCTTGAGGAGGTTGAGAGCGATCT
>SYOX01000194.1 GCA_005804885.1 Pseudomonadota bacterium | reverse complement strand
GAGGCCGACGTGGGCGTGGCCATCGGGACCGGCGCGGACGTCGCCGTGGAGGCCTCGGACATCGCCTTGATGCGCAGCGACCTCATAGGCGTCGTCGAGGCGCTGGTCATCGCGCGCCAGACGATGGCCGTCATCCGCCAGAACCTCTTCTGGGCCTTCGTCTACAACGTCATCGGCATCCCCATCGCGGCCGGCCTCCTGTACCCCTCCTTCGGGATCGTGCTCTCGCCGGTCGTGGCGGGCGCCGCCATGGCCATGAGCTCCGTGTCGGTCGTGACCAACTCGCTGCGACTTCGGGTCATGCGGTGATCGGCGCCAGGGGAGAGAATCGCGCCGCAAGGGCCGCCTGGGGGTCCCGGCGCAGAGAAGGAACACCCCGCAGCGGGCCCTCGTGCCTGTCGATCCTCTCATGGCTGCCCATCCTCGCCGTCGTCGTGGTCATGGCCGGTAGCGCCGAGGCCCACGAGGGCGCGGTGGGCGTGGTTCAGGCGAAGGTTGGGCCGGGGGGTCAGGTCCTCGTCCTGCTCAAGTTCAAGGTCGAGTCGCTGGTCGAGGCCGCGCTGCCTGGGGGCTCGGGGGGAGTGGACGCGCTGACGACCCCCGAGGGTCGAGGCGCGGTCCTTGACCTGCTGGTCAGGACCCACAGCGTCGAGGTCCCCGGCGGGCTGTGCGAGCGCGACAGCGTCGATCGCTTCGAGCCGGCGCCGAGCCGGGTGTGGTTCGACATCATCCTCAAGTACCGCTGCCCCGACGACTGGGAGAAGATCACCGTGCGGGTGGAGACGCTCCTCGTCGAGAGCGGCCATCGGCTCATGGGGACCTTCGAGCAGGAGGGCGTGGTGACGCGGTCCGTGCTGACGCGTCGATCGCCGCGCTTCGTGTTCAAGGCGTCCGGCTCGCAGACGGCGCAGGTCCAGCCAGCGGCTGCGCCGCCCCAGGAGAGCCCGCAGGTGCGCTCGCGGTGGAGCCATCTTCTTGATCACGCTGAGTTTTTTCTCCTGCCCTTGATCTTGCTGGGGGGGGCCGTGGAGCGACGGCGGGCGGCTGCGGCGGCTGCGGCCTCGGTGGTCATGGCCCTGGGGTTGGGGTTGACGGCGGATCTGGGGGCGACGCCGCCGACGGCGGAGGTCATCGGCCTCGTCGGGCTCCTCGGGGTGGCGGCGCTGATCGTCAGGCACTTGCTCCTGGAGCACCCCATCGACGGCTTTTCGGCCGGGATGGTCGTCCTGGTGGCGGCCTGCGTCGGCCTGGGGATGGCGCGGGACGGCGGGCTGGCGCTCGAAGGGTCGGCGGCGCTCGGGGTGGCCGTCCGGGGAGGGCTCGTCGGGCTGTCGGCGCTTGTGGGGCTGGCGCTCGGGAGGTGGGGGACGGACCGAGGCCGCAGGGTCGTGGCCTTCGCGGCGCTGGGCGGGATCTTCTCCCTGGCGGTGGGGGAGATAGCGCGGATCTTGTAGCGGGAGGGATCAGCGGTAGGCGATCTCGGTCCAGACGGTCATGGACTGGCCGGCGTCGAGGTGCAGGAGCCTGTCGCCGGTGTTGAGGGCGTCGCCGGGGCAGGTCCAGGGCTCCAGGCAGACGAAGTCGCGGCCCTTGAGGGTCCAGACGACCCAGTGGGTGAAGGCCTCGGAGCAGGACAGCACCATGCGGCGATCCCAGCCGGGGCGGCTCAGGGTGCCGACCGTCGAGCCGTGGTCGAGCAGGTGGTAGTCGACCTCATCGGCGCACAGGTCGAAGCCTTCGAAGGCGATCTCGGCCTTGGCGGCGTTGTCGTAGACGCGCGTGGTGGCCGTCTCGATCCGGGTCTGGGCCTTCTCGGCCTGGGGGACCTGGAAGTAGGGGTGGAAGCCCAGGCCGAAGGGCATCCTGCCTTCGCCCGTGTTGGTGATCTGCTGGTCGATCCTCAGGGCGTCGCCGCGCAGCGTGTAGGTGTAGAGGGCCTCGAAGTCCCAGGGGAACTGGGCGCGGGTCTGATCGTCGGAGGCCAGCCTCAGGGTCAGCGAGGCGGCGCCCTCGGTGCCGGTGCCGTGGACGGACCAGGCGGCGTTGCGGCCGAAGCCGTGCTGCTTCATGGAGCCGCCTCGGCCCTGGTTGGACCAGGCGTCGTCGGTCAGCTTGCCGGGTGAGGGGAAGAGGAGGGGGTTGCCGCCGCGGACATTGCCGGGGACGTTGAGGAAGCTGGCCTCGTCGAGGAAGAGGATCTCCTGGCCGTCGATGAGGAGCCGGGTGGCCATGCCCCCGCGCGAAGGGGCCACGGCCGCGACGCTGCCAGCGGCGGCGTCGGTCAGCTCGATGAGGGCGATCGGGCCCTCCTTGTGGGAGACGGTGAACATGTCGGGGCTCCTTGGGTTGGGGTCCGCCGACTTCACCGGGAGGTCAGCGGCAGTTTTCGTCCTTGCTGTCGCACTTGAAGCGGATGTGGAAGTGGTCGTCGTGGCCGCGGCTGTAGCGGATGATGCCGACCGAGTGGCCTCGTCCGCGCGGGTACTGGAAGACCTTGTCGAGGAACTCCTGCTTCTTGCCCTTCTTCTGAGCGTGCTCGTAGAGCACCTCCTGGAGCGAGTAGTCCACGAAGATATAGACCACCTTGCCGCTCTCGATAAAGCGTTCGAAGAGATCCCAGGTCTTCTCGACGTCCAGGGTCTGCCGGGTCGCCACGGTGAAGCGCCGCGCGTCCGGGCCTCCCTTGATGTAGTAGGAGATGTCCGCGTCGCGGCCCGACTGGTGGGACTTGTGGGGCTTCATGTAGCCGCCGCCCTTGAAGGACAGATCCCCGACGAAGAGATCGTGCGCCTTCGGGAAGCGATCCCGCGTCTCCCCGATGCAATCGACGATCGTGTTGAGCGCGATCTCCGTGCCGTAGGCCCTGTCGGGGTTGCGGACGAAGAAGCCCTTGCCGCTCGTCAGCGGCTGGGCGCTGTCGAGCCGGCCGCCGTTGGCCGCTCCCCGCGAGGTGCCCTGGGGGGCCGCCTTCCAGGAGACGATCTTGACCTTGGCGCCGGCCTTGAGGCTGCCTGCCTTGATCGTCGGGTTCCAGTTCCTCAGATCTCCCATCTTGACGCCGTACTTCTTGGCGATCTCGGCGAGCGACTCACCCTTCTGGACGGTGTGCTCCTTGATGATCTGGACGCCGGGGGATTGGGTGGCCCAGATGATCAGGGTCCGACCTGCGGTGAGCTGGCGGCTCACGGACGGGTTCCAGCGCTTGATCTCCTCTTCGGTGATCTTGTAGCGAGCCGCGATCGACTTGAGGCTGTCGCCGCGCATCACCTTGTACTTGAGCTTCTCGCGCTTGATCTTGCGGACGCTCGGCTTGGGGCCGCGTCGATGGGACGGCCGCTCGACGCCTTGAGCCTGCGCCTGCGCCGCGCCAGAGACCAGGGTGGCGCTCCCCGCACCAAGGAGCGTCGCGATCATAAGAAGACGCCAGAGCAGCATGCGTCACCTCTTTTCAACCATGCGTTTTTGTTCAAGAATCTGTCGATCATCGCCGCAAGAGGTTGCGGTCGTGACGCGCTCGGACAATCGACCACCGGGGTGCAGCCCGGCCGCCTGGCACCCTCCGCTCTACCACCCGATACCACCACTGTCAAGGCAGTGTAGGTTGATGTAGGATGGTCGTCGCAACTCCCTGGGCCGCCGGGCCGCCAGGCCAGCCGCCCGAGGTCAGGCGCATCGGGGCGCTCTGGCACCGCGCGGTCGACCGTGCTAAACCCTCGGGGACAGGCGCGCTCAGGTGAGCCCTCGGGGGTGACCCTCGAAGGGGGACAGAAGGGCGCGATCATCGTCGCGCGGCCCTTCAAGGCCAGCGGCCTCCATCAGCGCAGCTTCGCTCAAGGAGGGGAGGGATGCCGAAGTTCAAGGGATCCAGCGAGCGATCGTTCACGATCCGCGCGGACATCGAGCGCGTCGTCCAGACGATGACCGACCCGCAGAGCTTCTCGGGGCTGGTCGGGGATCTGGAGACGATAGAGCGCCTCGGCGACGACCTGTGGCGCTGGCGGCTGCGGGAGATCTCCGAGAAGGGCGTCCACTTCAAGGCCGACTACACCATCCAGTACGCCCGCTCCGGGGAGCGCTTCTCGTGGAGGACGGTCGGCACCGGCAACATGACCTCGGAGGGCAGCGCCACCTTCACGCGGCAGGGCAGCGCCACGAGGGTGGATTACACCGAGACCATCGAGTGCGACATGGACGTCAACCGCTTGCTGGCCAAGGTCATCAAGCCCATCGTCGATCGTCAGATCGCCCGTGGCGTCAATGGCTACCTTGATCGGGTCAAGGAGCACCTTGAAGTGACCTCGCGCTGATCCTCGAGGTGGGCCCTGAGCCCGAAAGGGCCGCGAAGGCTGGCGACAACGACCATGAGCGATGACCTCCCACAGCCTGATCCGCGCAAGCGCCGCAAGCCCGTCCCCAGGCACTTGCCCGGCAACATCGCCGGCCGCTATCGGGTCTTGTCCCTGCTGGGCCGCGGCGCTGCCGGCGAGGTCGTCGAAGCCTATGATCTCCTTGAGGATCGCCTCGTCGCCCTGAAGATCCTCAAGCGGGAGTCGGCGCGGCGCCGCACCAGCCTGGGCCGCTTCATGCGCGAGTCCATGGCGATGGGCCGCATCGACCACCCCGGGATCGTCAAGATCCTCGACAACGGGATCGACAACAGCGGCCTGCACTTCCTGGTCATGGAGATCGTCCAGGGGGAGTCGCTCCGCGAGCTGCTCGACACCCAGGGGCGCATGAGCGCGCTGGACGCCGCCCGGATCGGCGCGGAGGTCTGTGAGGTCATGCAGGTGGCCCACAACATGAAGATCATCCACCGCGACCTCAAGCCCTCCAACCTCCTCATCGGCGACGACTGGCGCGAGGGGCACAGCCAGGTCCGGGTCGTGGACTTCGGCACGGCCAAGATCGCCTCCGAGACGTCCAGCAACAACCTGCGCCAGCTCACCAATCAGGGTGAGATGATCGGCACGCCGCATTACATGTCCCCCGAGCAGGCCTCGGGCCGCCCCGTCGACGGGCGCTCGGACCTCTACTCGCTCGGCTGCGTCCTCTACGAGGTCCTGTGCGGCCATATCCCCTTTGACGGCCCCAACCCCTTCTCGATCATCGTCGGGCACATGGAGCGCGCGCCTGTCCGCCTCGATCAGCTCGTCGGCCCGGCGGACGTCCCGCCGCCCCTGGCCGACTTCGTCGAGCGCCTGCTCGCCAAGGACCCCCAGGACAGGCCCATGAACGCCGCGGTGGCCGAGTCCAACCTGCGCCAGCTCATGGACCTCCTGCCCGCCACCATCAAGCCTGCCGAGATCCTGGCGCCGGGCTCCTTCCGCGACCGCATCCCCGCCCCCGGGCTGCACGTCTCCCCGGGCCACGGCTTCACCCACGGCTTCACGCTGGCCGACGACGACCTCTCCATCGACACGAACGTCGACCCCCACGACGCCACCGCCACGCGGCCCTCGTTCGACCTCAGCTTCGAAGATGATCGGCCCAACACCCTGGCCAACGCCGATCCCGACGAAGACGCCACGCTCCAGTTCGACGCCCCCGCGATCCCCAGCCGCGCCCAGACCCCGGCCCCCTCACCGGCCTCCAGGCCTGCACCGGCCTCCAGACCCGCACCGGCCTCCGGGTCCGCGCCTGCCTCCAGGCCCGCGCCTGCCTCCGGGTCCTCATCTGCCTCCAGGCCCGCACCTGCCCCCATGCCCGCGCCTGCCTCCGGGTCCGCACCTGCCTCAGGACCCGCGCCTGCCTCCAGGTCCGCGCCGGCCTCCGGACCCGCGCCTGCTTCCGGACCCGCGCTTGCCCCCAGGTCCGCGTCGGCCTCCGGACCCACGCCGGCCTCCAGTCCCGCGCCGGCCTCCGGACACGCGCCGGCCTCCAGGCCCGCGATGGCCACCCCCCCGCCGATGCCGCCCGTGGCGAAGACCCCTCCCGTCAGGCTCGAAAGCCCTCGACCTCCCAATCCCGTCGACATGCCGACCGAGCGGGCGCTTGACCCCTCGCGCAAGCCGCCCGAGCGGGCGCCGGACCCCGCGCGCAAGCCGCCCCCTCCGGTCATCATCATCCCACCCCAGGATATCGACCTCGACGAGGAGCCCGCACCCTCTCGCCTCCCGCTGCCCCTCGTCGGCGCGCTGGGCGTCGTCGGCGTCATCGTCCTCGGCGTCGCCACCGGCCTCGCCCTCTACTTCGCCGCGCTGGCCTTCTGGCCCGACGAAGAAGCCCCCGCGCCAGCACCCGAGCCTGTCGTCGAGGAGGTCGTCGACCCCCAACCCGAGCCGACCCCCGTCGAGGACCCCCCCGAGCCTGCGACCCTGCGCCGCATCGAGCTTCGCTCCGAACCCCCCGGCGCACGCGTGATGCGCGCTGACAATCGCCTCGGCGAGACGCCGATCTCCGTCGGCCTCGAAGAGGACGACCTCCTGCCTGCCGCCTTCATCATCGTCAAGGAGGGCTTCCAGGCCGACACCGTCGTCGTCCGCCAGGAAGACCTCGCCGACGGCGGCCACGCCGTCGACCTGAAGCTCAAGCCCCTCAAGTCCGGCGCCCTCTCTCGCCTTGAGCTCCTGACGGCCACCTCCGGCGTCGAAGTCCAGGAGGAAGGCCGCTACATCGGCCTGACCCCCGTTCACCTCGCCCGGCCCGCCTCACAGCAGCTCGCCCGCATCACCCTGATCTTCGACGACGGCACCCGCCAGGAGATCGTCATCGCCCTGCCCGAGGGCGAACTCATCGTCAACGTCCCCGCCGATCGACGCCTGGATCCTGTCCCCGCCCCAAGGGCGCCCTTCGAGCCGCCCAGCCGCCGATGATCCCCCCTCGATCCGCCTCCCCCCGCATCCTCCTCGTCCTGGACACCTTCAAGGGCTCGCTCCCCAGCGCCCAGGTCGCCCAGGCCATCGCCCAGGGCCTCACCCTGGAGGCCATCCCCCCGGATTCCCTCACGATCCTCCCCATCGGCGACGGCGGCGAAGGGACCCTCGACGCCCTCGCCAGCCACGCCGAGCCCATCGAGATCCCCGTGCGCGGCCCCGACGGAGGCGCCGCCCTCGGTCGCCTCCTGCTGCGCGGCCGCTGGGCCTGGATCGAAGCTGCCTCGGCCTGCGGCCTCGGGCTGGCCTCCTCATCGGCGCTCACAGGCAGAACCTCCTTCGGCGTCGGGCAGCTCATCCTCGCCGCCGTCGAGCGCGGCGCCCGCGAGATCGTCGTCGGCTGCGGCGGCACCGCCACCCTCGACCTCGGCCTCGGCCTCCTGAGCGCCCTCGGCGCCGAACTCACCTGGGGGCCGCCTGCGCCACCCCTCGACCCCGCCCCGCCCCCCCATGACCCGCAGCTCGCCCCGGCCCAGTCACCCCTCCCAAGATCCCCCCTGGCCGAGCTCACCGCGCTGGATCTGCGCCCCGCCATCGCGGCCCTGGCCGGCGCAAACCTCGTCGCGGCCGTCGACGTCGACAACATCCTCACCGGCCCGCGAGGCGCCCTGGAGTTCGCCCCCCAGAAGGGCGCCCCTGAAGCCTCCCTCCCGGCCCTGCTCGCCGACATCGATCGAGCCGCCCTCCTGCTGGATCAGGCCGCCCTCGCGGCCTCCTCACCAGCCCAGCCCCGCGCCCCACGCTGCTCAGAGGTGCCAGGCGCCGGCGCCGCTGGCGGGATCGCCGCGGCCATCCTGGCCCTCGGCGGTCGAGCGACCCCGGCCTTTGATGAGGTGGCGTCCAGGCTCGGGCTCGATGAGGCCCTTGAGCGCGCCGACCTCGTCGTGACAGGGGAGGGCCGCCTCGACGCGACAACCTGGCGCGGCAAGATCGTCCACCGCGTCCTCTCCGCCTCCAGAGGGCGAGCGCGCGTCTGGATCGTCGCGGGTCAAGCCACGGGCTCGGCGGTTGACCGAGCGCTCGCCGAAGACGCCGAAATCATCCTCACCCTGGTGAGTGATTCAGGAGAGGTGGGGGAATCGATCGCGTCCCCCGGCGCGAGGCTGGTGCGCGCGGGGAGGCAGATGGGGCGGGCGCTCAGGGGCTGGGCGCCCCGCGAAGGGTGAGCGACACCCCGAGCGCCCTCAGCGGGGCGCTCGCAGGCCGGCGTGGGAGCCCCCCAGGCGTCGTCGAGCACGTCGTCGAGGGGAGCGGCAACCCGAGCGCAGCGGGGCGCTCACTCCTTGCTCTCTTCAGCCTCGACGTCGATGATCTCGCCAGATTCGGCCTCGACGTCGATGATCTTGCCTGAGCCTGCGGCCTCGGCGGTCGCCTCGGGCTGCTGGTCCCTGGCCGACTCCCAGGTCGTGAACTTCGTCAGGTCGGCCTTGATGGAGGCCAGCACGAAGCCCATCGCCGTCGCGTCGTCGAGCCACCCCAGAATCGGGATGGCGTCAGGCACGAGGTCGAGCGGGTTGACCACGTAGACAAAGGCGAGCGCGCCGAGGATGATGGAGCGCCACGGGATGGTCTCATATTCGCGCTTGAACAGCGCGCTCCCGTAGCGCGCGACCAGGCTGGCCTGGCTCCAGCTTTTCTCCAGCGACTCGGGGGAGTCCTTGGACTTCTTGAGCGCCTCTGAGACGAGGGCCTTGGCGTTGCTTTCGGTTCGAGCCATCCTCAGACCTCCTGGTCTGGCGCCCAGGGCCGCCCTGTATCGCCAGATTGGGTTGAAAATCAAGCACATGGCCGCGTGACCCTCTCGGGGGGCGAGCGCGGATCGGTTGAAGCTAACCATCAAGAAGAGTCAGGCCAGCGGATGCTCAAGTCAATCACCGACGATCTCGTCGCCGATCTCGACGGGTTGACCTTCGGCCCGCCGGTCACGCACGTCTACAACCCGCTCGTCTACGCCCGCGCGCCCTGGGATCTGTACTGCGAGAAGTACGGCCAGGGTCAACGCGACGTCGTCCTTTGGGGCATGAACCCGGGGCCCTTTGGGATGGCTCAGGTGGGGGTCCCATTCGGCGAGGTCAACCTCGCCCGCGACTGGTTGGGGGTCGAAGCCACCGTGGGCAAGCCCCCGATTGAGCACCCCAGGCGCCCTGTGGAGGGCTTCGCCTGCAAGCGAAGCGAGGTCAGCGGCGCTCGCCTGTGGGGCTGGGCCAGGGAGACCAGCGGGACAGCCGAGGCCTTCTTCGAGCGCTTCTTCGTCGCCACCTGGTGCCCGCTGGCCTTCATGGAGGCGTCGGGCGCGAACCGGGTCCCGGAGAAGCTGCCCAGAGCCGAGCGGGAGGTCCTCTTTGCGGCGTGCGACCGGGCGATGTTCAGGACGGTGGAGCACTTCAAGCCGCGCTTCGTGGTTGGGGTCGGGAGGTTCGCGGAGGATCGGCTCCGCGCCGTGCTGGAGGGCTCCAGGATCGAGGTCATCATCGGCGGGGTGCCCCACCCCAGCCCGGCCAGCCCGCAGGGCAACGCGGGCTGGTCGCCGCTGGCGAGTCGGGCGCTGAGGGATCTGGGCGTCTTGGGGCCGTGAGGGCGGTCGGGGGCTTGATTGGGCGTGTCGGGGTGGGCGGTGCCGAGGGATCTGGACGCCTTGAGGCCGTGAGGGCGGGGGTGGATTTGAGGGGGCGTGTTTGTGTTGGGCGTCGGGGCGGCTTGTGCTATCAAGTGTCCGCCCGGCCCAGGGCAAAAAACGCGCGCCGCGCGTCAAGGGGCTGGGGCATGGCGCGAACTCAAACCCCACGGATCATCATGTCGTTGAGCGTCGGAATCGTAGGCTTGCCCAACGTGGGCAAATCAACCCTCTTCAACGCCCTGACCGCCTCTTCGGCGGCTGAGAGCGCGAACTACCCCTTTTGCACCATCGACCCGAACGTGGGCGTGGTGACGGTCCCGGACGTGCGGCTGTCGGAGATCACGACCTACATCCCGCCGCAGAAGGTCATCCCGGCGGTCGTGGACATCGTGGACATCGCCGGCCTGGTCAAGGGAGCGTCCAAGGGCGAGGGGCTTGGCAACAAGTTTCTGGCGACCATCCGGGAGACGGACGCGATCTTGATGATGGTGCGGTGCTTTGACGATCCGAACGTGGTCCACGTGGACGGCTCGGTGGATCCGCTGCGCGACATCGAGGTCATCGAGCTGGAGTTGATCTTCGCCGACATGGAGACGGCGGAGAAGCGGCTCAAGAGGGCCCAGAGCGCGGCCAAGACCGGCAAGAGCGACGTGAAGCAGGAGCTGGCCTTCGTCGAGCGCATCTGCGCCGCGCTGGCCGAGGGCCAGGCCGCGCGCTCCGTGGCTCTGGGGACCGAGGAGGAGGCCCGCTGGCTCAAGTCCATGCACCTGCTGTCGGCCAAGCCGGTCCTCTACGCCTGCAATGTGGCCGAGGAGGATGTGGCCGAGGGGAACGCCTACGTGGATCGGGTGCGCGTCAAGGCCGAGGCCGAGGGCTCGGGCGTTGTGACGGTCTGCGCCAAGATCGAGGAGGAGCTGATCGGGGTCGAGGGCGAGGATCTGGCCGAGCTGCTGGCCGCCTATGGGATGAAGGAGCCGGCGCTCAACGCGCTGGTGCGGGCCTGTTACCGGCTGCTGGGGCTCCAGAGCTACTTCACGGCTGGCGAGAAGGAGGTGAGGGCCTGGACGATCAAGGTCGGCGACACGGCGCCCCAGGCCGCCGGCGTCATCCACACGGACTTCGAGCGGGGCTTCATCCGGGCCAACGTCTACACGCTCAACGACCTGCGGGCTCACAAGAGCGAGGTCGCCATCCGCGCGGCGGGCAAGATGCGCTCGGAAGGCAAGGCCTACGTCATGCAAGATGGTGACATCGTTCACTTTTTGTTCAACGTTTGACAGGCCGGAGGCCCTCTCTGCTGACCCCCCCCGAAAGACGGGGCAAGGCCCCGTTGCAGCCAGGACCGTAACGGTTTACAACAGAGCTGGAAGATCGTGGAAGCCGGAGGAACCTCACCTTGCCCAAACTGCTGCCCATCGAGGATGTTTGCCAGCTCCTCCAGCACAGTGACCGGGCGGTCTACGAGATGCTGCGCCAGGGCAAGCCACCGGGCGCGGCCAAGGTCAGCGGGAAGTGGCGGGTGGACCCGGACAAGTTGCTCGCCTGGATCGCCAAGGGTGGGGAGCTGGCCGACGCGGCTCCCGGTAAGGCCAAGGTAAACCTCGCCGCCCTGGTCCACGAGCCTGGCCTCGACAAGGGGCACAAGGGCAAGGGCGGTGGTTGTGGCTGAAGCCGCTGCCCAGGACTCGGCGGGCTTCGCCTCGCCCAACTTCGCCCATCTGGCGAAGGTCGTGCCGCTCCTGGCCCTCCTCGGCGTCAAGGCCGAACGGTTCGTCTTCGACGACCCCATCACCGCCCTGTTCCGGCTCCGTCAGTTCGGCGAAGTCCTGGCCCAGGAGGCGGCTGCGAGCACCGGCCTGTTCACCTCGGCCGACGAGCCGCAGGTGGACATCCTCCGCCGCCTCCGTGACGCCCGGATCATCGACTTCGAGGTCGCCGACCTCTTCCACGCCCTCCGCAAGGCGGGCAACGCGGCCGTCCACGAGAACGTGGGCACCCAGCGGGATGCCCTGCACGGCCTCCGCATCGCCTGGAAGCTCGGGGTCTGGTTCCAGCTGGCGTTCAAGGACAAGACCTTCAAGAGCGGCCCCTTCGTGCCGCCTCCCGACCCACGAGAAGCCGAGTACGCCCTCAAGGCCGAGCTTGCCCAGCTTCGCCAGACCTTGGCCGAGCACGAGGCCGAGGTTCACCACCTGCGAGCGACCGCCCAGCAGGAGGCCGAGCTTCGTGCCCAGGCCGCCGCCCAGGCCAAGGCGGCCTATCAGGACCTGGCCGTCGCGCTCGACCTCGCTGGCGAGACCGAGGCCAAGGCCGCGAGGCTGGAGGCCGAGTTCTCGGCCAGGCTCCAGGTCCTTCAGGCCGAGGTCGCCGCCGCCCCCAAGGCGATCGTCGAGGCGGCCGTCCAGCAGGCCCAGGAGGCCACCAACCAGCTTCTCCTGGACGAGTCCGAGACGCGCCTCCTCATCGACGCCCAGCTCCGCGAGGCAGGCTGGGAGGCAGACTCGGTGGCCATCTCGTACAAGGCGGGGGTGCGCCCCACAAAGGGGAAGAACCTCGCCATCGCCGAGTGGCCGACCTCCTCCGGTCCCGCCGACTACGCTCTGTTCGCGGGGCTCGTGCCCATCGCCGTCGTCGAGGCCAAGCGCAAGGCCAAGGACGTGGTGGGGGCCATCGAGCAGTCGAAGCGGTACAGCCGGGATTACTACTCCACGGGGGAGCCGCTGGCCGACGGCGCACCGTGGGGCAATTACAACGTCCCCTTCCTGTTCGCGACGAACGGCAGGCCGTTCTTGCGGCAGCTGAAGACCAGGAGCGGCATCTGGTTCCTGGACGCACGGCGCTTGACCAACCATCCTCGACCTCTGGAGGGCTGGTACACACCCCAGGGGCTGCTCGACCTCCTCAAGCAGGACAGCGCCAAGGCCGACGCGAAGCTCAAGGCCGAACCCTCGGACTACCTCCCCCTGCGGGACTACCAACACGCCGCCATCTCGGCCGTCGAGGAGGCCATCGCGGGCGGCAGGCAGGACATCCTGCTGGCAATGGCCACCGGCACGGGCAAGACCCGGTTGGCCCTGTGCCTCATCTACCGGCTCATCAAGGCGGGGCGGTTCCGCCGCGTGCTCTTCCTTGTGGACCGCACGGCACTCGGCCAGCAGGCCCACAACGCCTTCAAGGACGTGCGGCTCGAACACCTCCAGACGATCACGGAAATCTACGACGTCAAGGGCCTGGGGGATCTCCGGCCCGAGCCCGACACCCGCCTGCACGTCGCGACGGTCCAGGGGATGGTCAAGCGGTTGATGTTCTCCGCCGAGGACGCCGATCCCGTCCCGGTGGACTGGTACGACTGCGTGATCGTGGACGAGTGCCATCGCGGCTACGCCCTCGACCAGGAGATGTCGGACTCCCAGGTCGAGTACCGCAGCGAGGCCGACTACATCAGCAAGTACCGCCGTGTACTCGATCACTTCGACGCGGTGCGGATCGGGCTGACCGCCACCCCGGCCTTGCACACGACCGAAATCTTCGGGCCGCCCATCTACGAATACGGCTACCGCCAGGCCGTGATCGATGGCCACCTGATCGATCACGAGCCTCCGATCCGCATCAAGACGAGGCTGAACCAGGACGGTATACACTGGAAGACCGGGGAGCAGGTCGGGGTCTACAACACCGCCTCGGGCCAGCTTCAACTGTTCAACGCCCCCGACGAAATCGACATCGAGGTCGAGGGCTTCAACCTCCAGGTCGTCACCGAGAACTTCAACCGCACCGTCTGCGATTTCCTGGCCAGGGAGATCGACCCCTCCCTGCCCGGGAAGGCGATGATCTTCTGCGCCACGGACGCCCACGCCGACCTGGTGGTCACCTTGCTCAAGGAGGCCCTGACGGCGTTCTATGGAAACGTGGAGGACGACACGGTGATGAAGATCACCGGAGCCTCCGACAAGCCCCTGGACATGCTGCGTCGCTACAAGAACGAGCGGTTGCCGAAGGTCGCCGTCACGGTGGACCTGCTCACGACCGGCATCGACGTGCCCGAGATCACCGACCTTGTGTTCATCCGGCGGGTCAAGAGCCGCATCCTCTACGAGCAGATGATGGGCCGGGCGACCCGCCTGTGCCCCGACATCGGCAAGGAGTTCTTCCGCATCTACGACGCGGTGGATCTGTACGCGGCCCTGGAGCCGTACACGGCGATGAAGCCCGTGGTGACCCGGCCGAACATCCCCTTCACCCAGCTGGTCCAGGAGCTTCTGACCGTCCCCGATGAAGCCCACAAGAAGGCCGTCATCGACGAGATCCTCGCCAAGCTCCAGGCCAAGAAGCAGCGGCTCAAGGGCAAGCACCTGGAGTCCTTCGTCACGCTGGCGGGCCACGAGCTGGGCCAGGTCATCGGCCTCCTCAAGGGCGAGGATGTGGCCAAGGCCGTCGCCTTCTTCAAGGACCAGCCCGGCGTGGCCCCCTTTCTGGACAGGTTTCGGCCCAACGAGGGCAGGAACCTCTTCATCTCGGAACACGAGGACGAGCTCGTGGGCACCGAGCGGGGGTACGGGACCGCGACCAGGCCCGAGGACTACCTGGCGGGCTTCAAGGCGTTCATCGAGGACAACAAGAACGCCCTCGACGCTCTGCTGGTTGTCACACAGCGCCCACGCGACCTGACCCGGCAGCAGCTGCGAGAGCTGCGGCTCCAGCTCGACGAGGCGGGCTACCCCGAGCGGGCATTGCAGACGGCGTGGGCGCAGGTCAGCAACCAGGACATCGCCGCTTCGATCATCGGGTTCATTCGGCAGCAGGCGTTGGGTCTGGCCCTGGTCCCCTATGACCAGCGGGTGGACCGCGCGCTCCAGCGGGTGCTCGCTTCTCAGGCGTGGACGCAGCCGCAGCGCCGGTGGTTGGACAGGATCGCCAGACAGTTGAAGGCCGAGGTGATCGTGGACCGGGATGCCCTCGACCGGGGGCAGTTCAAGGTTGAGGGCGGATTCACGCGGTTGAACAAGGTGTTCGACGGCAAGCTGGAGCAGGTGCTCGGCGCGCTTCATGAGGAACTCTGGAGGGATGCGGCATGAGCAAGGCGGCCTGGATGGTCAGAGCGGGCCAGAACGGCGCATTTGCTGCCGAATTCGTTGCCAAAGGCGTCGTCGCTGTCGGCTTCGGAAACGAGTTTGGCAAGGTGGATGCGGCCGTCACGAAGGCCCACATCCTGAAGCTCTACAAGGACGTCTACCCCTCCTGGAAGACCACCCAGGTCGGCAACGCCGCCAGCCAGATGGTCCGATTCCTTCAAGAGGTGTCCGAGGGTGACCTCGCCGTCACCTACGACCCGAACCTGCGGCGGTACTTCATCGGCACGATCAAGTCGCCCGCCACCTGGGATGAAACGAAGGTTCCCGGCTATCCCTGGACCAGGACAGTCCTTTGGGAGCGCCGCTGCAGCCGGGACGACCTTTCGATCACGACGAGAAACACCCTCGGCTCGACTCTGACCCTCTTCAACTTGAACAAGTCGGTGCAGGACGACCTGGCTGAGAAGGCCATCGCCTTTGACGCACCGGAATCCGAAAAACCGATGGCCCCACAGAGGTTGCCATCTTCGGAGGAAGCTGAGTGGGAGGAGCTTCGCACCAGCTTTCTGGAGAAGGCCGCCCAGTTCATCGAGGATCGGATTGCCTCACTGGATCCCTATGAAGTCCAGCAACTGATCGCGGGCGTACTGCGAGCCCTGGGCTACCGCACCGCCGTCAGCCCGAAGGGTGCGGACCTGGGAGCAGACGTCTTCGCCTCGCCCGACGGCCTTGGTCTTGAACAGCCCCGCATCTTCGTGGAGGTGAAGCACCAGGGGAAGGCCATGGGGGCGCCGGATCTTCGCTCGTTCCTGGGCGGCCGGAGGACCGGCGACCGCTGCCTCTACGTCAGCACCGGGGGCTTCACCAAGGAAGCCCAGTACGAAGCTGCCAGAGCTGACGTACCTGTCACGCTCATCAACATGCCAAAGCTACGACAGCTTGTCGTAGAGCACTACGAGAAAATGGACCTGGACACGAGGGCGCTGGTGCCTCTGGACCGGATCTACTGGCCGAGCAACTAAGGAGCCAATGACCACCACGAACGACATCGTCGCCCGCCTCTGGAACCTGTGCCACACGCTCCGGGACGACGGCGTGACCTACCACGCGTACGTCACCGAACTGACCTACCTCCTCTTCCTCAAGATGGCCCAGGAGACGGGGACCGAAGGCTCCGTCCCCGCTGGCTGGCGGTGGTCCGATCTCGTGGCCAAGGACGGCACCGAGCAGTTGACCTTCTACCGGGAGCT
>SYOX01000193.1 GCA_005804885.1 Pseudomonadota bacterium | reverse complement strand
TCGGCACCGGCAGCGTGTGGGCGGCCACGCCGCCGATGTAGCGGTACAGGGGCATCCCCAGGCTCATCGAGGCGGCCCGCGCGCAGGCCATCGAGACGCCCAGGCTGGCGGTGGCGCCCAGCTGCCCCTTGGTCGGGGTGCCGTCCAGGTCGAGCATGATGCTGTCGATGAGGGTCTGCTCGACCGCGTCGAGCCCCATCAGCTCGGGCGCGATGACGTTGTGGACGTTGGCCAGCGCCGCCAGGACGCCCTTGCCCAGGTAGCGCTCCGCGTCGCCGTCGCGCAGCTCCAGCGCCTCGTGCTCGCCGGTCGAGGCGCCGCTGGGGACGGCGGCCACTCCGATGGCGCCGTCCTCCAGGATGACGTCGACCTCGACGGTGGGGTTTCCGCGGCTGTCGAGGATCTCTCGGGCGATGATCTCAACGATCTTGCTCATGGGTATCTCCTGGAAGATCGGGCGCCGCCTCGGGCGTCGCCTCGTGTGTCGGTGTCTCGGCGGCCTCGTCGGCCCCCGTGGCTGTCGCCTGGAGGCCAGGCGAGTCGGCCTCCGGGTCGGGCGTCGTAGCCGGAAGGAGGCCTGTTAGCACAGTTTCTGGATTGGTGACAGCCTCCTGACTCAAAGCAATGAGCTTGAAGCCGACGTTGTGCAGCGCCCCGTCCGGGCCGCGGTGGAAGAAGCCCAGGCGCTCGTCCTGGGGGTCGAGCAGCATGCAGACCTGGAAGGGGAGGTTGAACCAGGTCATGTGGACGAGCAGGACCTCGGGGTCGGGCTGGCCGCCGCAGCCAGGCAGGCCGTGGAACCAGCCCACGACGCGCTGCTCGGGGCTGTCGCGGGCCAGCGTCTCACGCAGCGCCTTGTAGCGGCGCTTGAAGACGCCCTGCGCCTCGCGGGTGTGCTCCAGCCAGGCGGCCTCGGCGAAGCCCTGGATCTCGATGTAGGGGCCGGCGGGGCCGTCGTAGAAGCCGCCGGTCAGCAGGCAGACGCAGGGATCTGGCCGCCAGGCGGCCTGCCGGGTCAGCTCGTCCAGGACGTCGGCGAAGAGGTAGATCCGGGGGCCAGCCTCGTGGCGCTGTCCGAAGTGCTGGATGCGGACGCGGGCCGAGGGCAAAAAGGGGGCTTTGGGGATGGGCTTCATGGCCTCGTCGCGGCGGTTCAGGGAGAGGGGGGGGGCTCGGCGGCCTGGCGAGGGCGGGGGTGGACGGCGCGGAAGGCCATCTGGGAGATGGCGTCCTGGGGGGTGATGGTGTTGCTCTTGAGGTTCACGTTCCAGGAGACGTGCTGCTCGCCTCGGTCCTTGTCCAGGTTGTAGATGTAGGAGATGAGGTAGAGGTTGTTGTCGTCGGTCGTCGCGCTCCACTTGCAGCGCTGGTCGCGCTTGCATTGCTCGAAGGCGTCGCTCCCCTCGACCTGCGTGGTCAGGAGCCACTCGACGGCCTCGATCTGGGAGGCGTCGCTGAGGATCTTCGCCATGGCGTCGCACTGCTTCTTGAAGTCCTTGTCGCGGCAGCGGTCGCGGCTCGGGCCGGTCCAGGCGTCCCGGGGGTCCTCGGCGTCCGGCTTGAAGGTCGAGGGCATGATGCTGGCGCGCACCTCGTCCTGGAAGTCGTTGCCCATGTTGAGGAAGTTGGCCGCCTGGAGGTTGCGAGAGCGCAGCGCCTTCTTGGCGTAGTCGAACTCGAAGTCGGCGTAGGTCGGCTCGCCGGACTCGGTCCACTGGAAGTAGGCCCGGTAGGTTTCGCCGTGGTCGTGGACGATGGTCCAGCCGACGATCTGATCCTCGGCCTCCTTGGCCTCCTTGGCCCCCTTCGCCTTGCCGCTGGCCTTTCGGGCGGCCTTGTCCTCGGTGAGGTTGGAGAAGTGGATGAGCATGATGCCGCCGAGCTTGACGCCGCTGGTGAAGCTGTGGTTGGCGATCGAGCCGATCACCTGGCGCTCGTGGGCGAAGTGCTGATCGGCGTTGACGGCCTCGGGGTTCATCGCCGCGCGGGCCAGGATGTTCTTGGGCATGACCTCCTTCCTGGACACGTCGACGAGCCAGACGGGGCCGAGGTTGACGAGGTTGTCGCGGCGGTTGTACGAGACGAAGTAGTACGAGCCCTTGAGGTAGCGCGCCTCCCAGCCGACGAGCTCCAGGCCGGCGAGCTTGAAGCGGGTCTGGAAGAAGTTGCGCTCGGCCAGCGCGTCGATCGAGATCGTCTCGGGCTCCTCGCCCTTCTTGCGGCGCTTGCGCTTGTCGGGCTCGGGATCGGGCACCTGGGTCTCCTTGACCATCTTGATGGCCAGCTTCTCCTTGCCCTCCCACTTGCCCCTGGCGGCGGCCTTGACCTCGGCCGGGGCCTCCTTGCCCTTGGTCCAGACGATCGTGACCTGGGGCTTCTGGAGCAGCAGGATCGCGACGGCCACGATCAGCAGCAGCACGACGGTGGTGACGAAGCTCAACACGATGTAGAGGATCTGCCTCTTGCTCATCGGGCTCTCCTGTCCTTGAAGGCGAACGCCCCGCGCGCGGGCCTTAAGCCAACGTCAAGGCGGCGCAGATGTCAAGAGGACCAAGGCCGCCCGAAAGGCCGGCGCGCCCTGGCAGGAGCGGGCCTCAGCCCTCGGCCAGCATGTCGCAGAAGTCGACCAGGGCCTCGAAGTCGGACTGGCTGCCCTTGATCAACGAGAGGCCGAAGCCGGCCGGGATCGGCCGCTGGCTGGCTGGCCTCCAGGGCATCGACCAGGCCACGGGGCCGGAGAACTCCAGCAGGATGCCGAAGCGCCGCAGCCGCAGCTGCAGCTCGACGTGCTGATCCTGCATCGCCGGGGCGATCGTGCGCACGTAGATGCTCGATCGGCTGATGTTGCAGGTCAACGCCGGCTGCCACGCGCCGGGGCCGTCCTCGTTGACGATCCGGAACTCGCAGCGGGCCGTGTGCGGGTAGCGGTGGATCTCATGAAAGCCCGGCCTGTCGCGGTGCTCGAAGATCTCCTGGATGCGGAAGGCCAGCGCCTCGGGCTGCGGCTGGGGGCTGACCATGGTGAAGACGCCGCGGGCGCGGTAGGGCGAGAAGACCCCCAGGCTTTCGTTGCCGCTGGTGACGACGAGGATGGGCACCGAGGACAGGTCGCTGGTCGCCTTGACCCGCCGCACGAGCTGCAGGGCGGCGTCGGCCGAGGCGCTCTGGGCGATGATCACCAGGTCGAGCTTGCCCTGCAGGAAGTCGGGGATGTCCGGGGCCTTGTGGCCGGCCAGCGCCGTCAGGAAGTGCAGCGCCAGGAAGCCGCTGTCGAAGAAGGTGATGTGGTGGCCCGCCCGCGAGAGCATCTCCTGGCCCCCGGTCTTGTAATAGGGGTGGTTGGAGATCAGCACGATGTGGGCGGCGCCGTCCTGGCCCCCGACGAAGCGCCGCGTGCCGCGCAGCACCGGCCCCTTGTCGCTGTCGGGGTAGTGCTCGTCGGTGCTGTCGGTCGACGAGATCGCCATCCAGTGCCCCGAGGGCGGGTTGAAGCCGTAGCGGCGGTGGTAGCGCCAGATCGCCGACAGGCGCGAGATCAAGGGCGCGAAGCCCCGATCGATGGGGGCGACGTCGTCGCAGCCGACCTCGATGGCCTTGATCATCGCCTCGGAGGAGGCCTCGTCGTTGACGAAGAGGACCGGGACGTCGCAGAGCGCCTCGGTGTTCTTGAGCGCGGCGACCGCCTCGAAGTGGGCCTCGTCGTCGATCAGCACGGCCACCGTCGGGTCGATCCTCAGCCGCCGCGTCAGATCCTCCCTGTCCTGGACCCGCTTGAAGGCGAAGTCCTCCAGCAGCCCCATCGCCACCAGCGCCTCGTGCAGCGGCGCCTCGTTGTGCGCCGAGATCAGGCCGAGGATCACCGGCGTGATGTGCCCCGAGCTCGAGCGCGCCAGCGGGTGTTCGTCGTCCAGCGAAGGCAGCACGATCCCTTCGAACGCCATCGTATCGTCGCCATCAGGCGTGTTCAGCAATGGGTTCATGATCGCCCTTCCAGCGCGCTCTCTTGGGGACTACGGAGGTGCGAACTCCTTGGGCCTCGTCGCGTTCTCATCGACTCACCGTTCGCCTTGTCCAGCGCGGAGGTTTCCACGGCGCGATCTCCTTGTCAACGCTCATCGAATGGGCGGACCTTCACATCCAGCAGGCGATCGTAGAGCGCGAAGACCTGATCCTGAACCCGGTCGCGGTCAAAGCGCGCCGCCGCCCGCGCTCTGGCCGCCGCCCCCATGTCTCTGCGCGCCGTCGAGGAGCGCAGCAGCTCCAGCGCCGCCCCGGCCAGCGCCTCCGGGTCGCCGACCGGCGTCAGCTGCCCCGTCCGACCCGGCTCGATGAGGTCGCGGGTGCCTGCGATGTCGTAGGCCACGGCCGGCACCCGCATGGCGGCGGCCTCCATCAGGACGGTGCTGGCGCCCTCGCGGTAGCTCGGCAAGGCCAGGACGTCCAGGGCCTTGTAGATCAAGGGCATCTCCTCCGGCGCCCGGTCGCGCACCACCACGATCGCGCGCCCGGCCTCCACGCGCTCGGCCAGCCCCCGCTCCAGCGGCGCGTCGCCGTCGAGCACCAGCGCCAGCAGGACGCCCACGTCGGGCTCGGCCTGCTGGACCCGGTCGATAATCGCCCATAAATCCCGGGCCTTGTGATCCTTGAGGCGGCCGATGAAGCCCAGCTGGCGCTGCCCCTCGGGCAGCCGCAGCCGCCGCCGCGCCTCGAGCCGCCCCGATCCCCCGTCGAAGCGCCTCAGGTCCACGCCGACGCCCCCCTCGATCAAGTGGATCTTCTCGGCCGGGACCAGCCCGCGCGCCTCGACCGAGCGCCGCTCGGTGGCGTTGATGACCAGGTAGGCGTCGACCAGCCGCCCGACCTGCGCCGCGTAGAGCCCCGCCAGCGGCGTCACCACCGCCGCCCTCGACGCCCCGACCAGCGCGTCGAGCCCCGTCTCGTAATGGCCGTGGATCGTGGCCACGCACACCGGCACGCCGGCGCTGCGCGCCGCCAGCGCCGCGATCAGGTGCACCGTGGTCGTGTGGCTGTGGACGATCAGCGGCGCCCGCTCGATGAAGAGGCTGTGCAGCAGCAACCACGTCACCGCCGCCGCCGCCGGGTTGACCGACCGCTCCATCGGGATGCGGACCCACTCGAAGCCCTCGGCCTCGAAGCGCCCCACCGGCCCGTCCTCGGGGCAGCACACCACGACGCTGAAGCCGCGCGCCCTCATGGCCCGCAGCCGCTCCAGGAAGAAGTTCAAGAAGACGTAGGCGCTCGAGGCGACGTACACGACCGTCGGCCCGCCGCCCTCCTCCTCCGCCGCGCTGCTTCGCGCGCCCGCTGTGACGACCATCGACGCTCCACCTGACCGCCCGACCCGAGGCGGCGAAAGCCAAGGCTACTCCGACGATCGCCCCCGAGCAACCCCGGCCTGCGCTCAAAGCGGATAGCGGGAGCGCTCCAGCGTCGCGGCCGCGATCCGGCGCCGGATCGTCACCCCGTCCAGGCCCGTCCGGTACGAGAGCTTGTCGAGTGTTTTGTGTCCGAGAGCCAGCTTCGCGGCGTCGCCGCCGGCCAGGTGGCTCAGGATCGCCTCGGCGTTGGAGAGCACCTTCGGGTAGTGGCTGGCCACCACCGCCCGCGTGGCGTCGAGCTTGAGCGACGCGCCCGAGGCCTTCGTGTCCAGCTGCAGCGCCCGGCCGACCGTCGAGTCCAGCGCGTAGCAGGCCATGATCATGTCCGCCATCAAGAGCAGCAGCTCCTGCTGCGACTTCAAGTCGGCCATGTGCCGCTGGATGGCCTGGTTGGCCGCGTACACCGCCAGCTGCTTGGCCTTCTCCACCAAAAACCGCTCCCGCTCCAGGCCCTCGCCGGGCTCCGGCAGCGGCGCCTTGTCGGCGGCCAGCGCGGCCTCGGCCTTCTGGATCGCCTCGAAGAGCGGCAGCTGGCCCTTCATCGTCCGCTTGAGGATCATCCCCGGGATGAGCATCCGGTTGATCTCGTTGGTCCCCTCGAAGATCCGGTTGATCCGCGCGTCGCGGTAGGCCAGCTCCGCCGGGTACTCGCACGAGTAGCCGTAGCCGCCGAAGACCTGCATCGCCTCGTCGACCACGAAGTCCAGCGCCTCGGAGCCGTAGACCTTCATGATCGAGTCCTCGACGGCGAAGTCCTCGATCGCGTCCATGACCCGGGCCGAGTAGTCCGGCGCCCCCTGCGGCAGCTCCTCGATGGTCGCGTCCATCGTGCCGGCGATCCGGTAGCACATCGACTCCAGCGCCCAGGACAGCTCGACCATCCGGGCGAACTTCTCCCCGATGGCCCCGAAGCTGGCGATGGCCTGGCCGAACTGGCGCCGCTCGTTGGCGTAGCGCGCCGAGAACTCGATCGCCGCCTTGCACCCGCCGAGCACCCCCACGCCGAGCTTGAAGCGGCCGATGTTCAAGATGTTGAAGGCGATCTTGTGACCCCGGCCGACCTCCCCGAGCAGGTTCTCGACCGGCACCCGGACGTTGTCCAGGATCAACATCCGCGTCGAGGAGCCCTTGAGCCCCATCTTGCGCTCCTCGGCCCCCGTCGAGAGCCCCGGCCGGTCTGCCTCGACCAGGAAGGCCGTGAACTTCGAGCCGTCCACCTGGCAGAAGACCGTAAAGAGGTCCGCGAAGCCCGCGTTGGTGATCCACATCTTCGTGCCGTTGAGCACGTAGTGGCCGCCGCCCTCCTCCAGCACCGCCGTCGTCCGCGCCGCCATCGCGTCCGAGCCGCTGCCCGGCTCCGTCAGCGCGTAGGCCGCCAGCTTCTCCCCCGAGGCCAGCAGCGGCAGCCACTTGTCCTTCTGCGCCGCTGTCCCGAAGAAGGTGATCGGCATCGACCCGATCCCCGTGTGCGCCCCCCACGAGACCGCAAAGGAGCCCTGGCGGCCGATCATCTCCGAGCACAGCATGCTCGTCGTCTTGTCCAGCCCCAGGCCCCCGTAGGACTCCGGCACGTCGATCATCAACAGCCCAAGCTCGCCGGCCTGCTTGAGCAGGCCCACCATCGTCGAGTGCCCGGCGTCCGGGTGCTCGATGGCCTCGGTCCTGGGCAGGACCTCGTCGTTCATGAAGCGCAGCGCCGTCTGTGCGAACATCCGCTGATCCTCCGTGAACTGCTCCGGCGCGAAGATCCGCTCGCTGCCGACCTCGCGGACCAGAAACCCCGACCCCATCGGCTTGATCTGCTCGCCCACGGCTGCCTCCTGTGCTCGATCTTGATCGTAAATGAACGGCCATTCAATATTCTAGGGGCGGATGACTGGCCGGTCAATGAACCCTCGCGAGCGCCAGCGCTCAAGATCGTCAGCGCGACCGTGGGCGCGCGAAGTTGCGGGAGGCGGCGGATCGAGGCAGAAAGAGGCCCGATCGCGGTGTTGCAGATTCGTGGTAGAGTGTCTGATGCCAATGAATGGTTGAGGGGAGACGAGGCGAGATGATGGGTTGCAGGGTGTCACCGGGGGTTGGGGCGTGGAGAGCCGGCGTGCGCCTTCGCGCTTGCGCGTCGATCCTGGCGCTGATTCTGGCGTCGTCGTGGTCGTCGTGGTCGTGGTCGCAGGGTGGAGCGAACCCGGGGCAGTTCGACGACCTCTTCGAGGGCGAGCTGGACATCGACATCGAGAAGGAGGTCGTGCGCAGCGCGCCGCCGAAGATCGCGGTGCCGGCGGCGCGCCAGATCGACGGCGCCGAGGGCGCCGAGGGCGAGCTGATCGCGGAGATCCTGCGCTTTGACTTTGAGATCACGGGCCTGTTCAGCCCGACGGACCCGAAGAGCTTCAAGGACTTCGAGGCCAGCGAGGGGTTCACGGCCGATCAGATCAACTACGACCGTTGGCAGCAGGAGGGGGTCGAGTACCTCGTCAAGGCCCGCACGAGGCAAGTGGCCAAGGAGATCGAGCTTGAGATGGCCTTCTTCCAGATCTCCAGGCGCGAGCAGCTTGAGGTCAAGTGGAAGCCGCACGCCACGGACCCGGAGCAGCTGCGCCAGGCCGTCCACGGCTTCGCCAACGCGGTCGTCGAGCACATGACCGGCTCGAAGGGGGTCTTCGGCACCCGGCTCGTGCTGGCCGGCCAGGAGGGGCAGGCCAAGAATATCTTCGTGATGGACATCGACGGGGCGCGGCGCGTCAAGATGTCGAACAACCGGTCGATCAACGTCCTGCCGACCTGGGCCGGCGGCGGGGGGGTCTACTTCACGAGCTACGTCAGGGACAACCCGGACCTCTACTTTACGAAGGGCGAGGAGGCGCGGGTCGTCTCCGCCGTGCCGGGGACGAACCACGGCGCGGCGACCTGCGGCGATCGCATCGCGGTGACGCTGTCGATGGGCAGCACCAACACCGACATCTACCTGCTCGACCCGCAGTCGGGGCGGATCAAGGCGAGGCTGACGAACCACTGGGGGATCGACACGAGCCCGTCGTGGTCGCCGGACTGCTCCCAGATCGCCTTCGTCTCGGATCGGGGCGGGACGCCCCAGATCTACCTCATGGACGCCTCCGGCGGCGATCAGCGGCGGCTGACCTTCTCGGGGCGCAACAACACCACCCCGGAGTGGTCGCCCAAGGGTGACGAGATCGCCTTTACGGGCTATGTCAGCACGGGCACTGACATTTTCATCACCACGCTCGGCGGCTTCATGCGCCGCTTGACCCATTGCCGCAGCTACTGCGAGGACCCGACCTGGTCGCCCGACGGCAATTACATCGCCTTCATCGGCCAGAAGGACGAGGAGCGGCCGCAGCTCTACATCTCGCCGGTCAACATCAGCCGCTCCCACAAGACGCTGATCACCCGCGAGGGCGGCTCCTGGGGCACGCCCTCGTGGGAGCGAGAGAGCCCGCGCTGACGAGGCTCGCCCCCCAGGCGCGTCGGGCTCAGGCGCGCTCGGCGATCCGCGCGGCGCGGCGAGCCTGGGCGGCCTTGGAGCGGCGCTCGTCCTCGGGGCCCTCCAGCAGGAGGGCGGGGACGCGGCAGGGGCGGCCCTGGTCGTCGACGGCGACGAAGGTCAAGAGGGCCTCCAGGCAGCGCCTGCGCAGGCCCGTGGCCGGGTCCTCGACGTCGACGACGACCTCGACCTCCAGGGAGGTGTTGAAGGCGGCGTTGAGGCGTCCGCTGAGGCAGACGATGTCCCCGACGTGGATGGGCGCCAAAAAGACGATGCCGTCGACGGCGGCGGTGACGGCGACGCGGCCGCAATGGCGGTGGGCGACCACGGCGCCGCAGATGTCGATCCAGGCCATGACCTGGCCGCCGAAGACGGTCCCGAGGGCGTTGGCGTGCTGTGGCAGGACGATCTCGGTCATCTCGGTGCGCGAGCGCTGGGCGGCGCGGGGCTCGGGTGGGGTCATGTCGCTCCTGGGGTCTGCCCTCGTGAGGGCGTCGGGGGTTCTGGGTCGCCGGCCACAGTCTCTCGCAGCGCGGCCGGTCGGGCAAGCGGCGGTTGCCGTCGCTCCGGGGATCGGATAGAACAGGCGGCGCGCCCGAGGTCGGCCCGTCGCCGGCCTCCAGGCGCCGCCACCGTCCACCCGAAGGCGCCCGGTCGGGCGCGCAGGAGGTCACTTGAAGCTCACAGGTCGCGTGCTCCACCTGGTCGACGATCCCGAGGCGCTGCGCCGCCAGCTTGACGGCCAGGAGATCGAGGTCGGAGAGAAGGCCTACGTCTACGGGGTCAACACGGACGCGATGATCTCCGGTCAGGCGTGCACGCTGGGCTACACCCCGCAGATCCTCGGGCCCTACTTCCTGCAGAACTTCCAGGAGGTGGTGGGCAAGGACGATGTGGCCAACGGCGGCTTCCAGGTGATCGTCGGCGGAGAGGCCTACGGCAGCGGGTCGTCGCGAGAGGTGGCGGTGGTGGCCCACCAGGGCGGGGGGATCGAGCTGGTCGTTGCCGACTCCTTCCAGCGGATCTTTCAGGAGAACATGGTCTACGGGGGCATGCCCTTCACCACCGATCGGGGGGTGCTCGACCGGCTGGCCGCCGGCGAGGACGTGGACGTGTCGTCCTTCTTCGACGAGCTGCCGCCCTTCTTCCAGCAGGTCGCGGTCGAGGGCGGCCTGATGCGCTACGGCACCCGGCTGCTGGCCGGCGAGGTCGCGCCGACCTACGCGGTCGAGCGGCCTGGGCGGCCGCTGAACATCGTCGAGAAGATCATCGCGCGGCGGACGTGGCGCGGGGAGGGGCAGCCCGACGGGGTCGCCTCGGTCGACCCGGGCGATCAGGTGCTGACCAGGGCGGCCTTCCGGGGGATGCACGAGTACACCGCGGGGATGGTCATGTCGCTCTACCGGGAGGCCTGGGGCGACGCGCCGGTCTACCGCCCGGATCTGGCCGCCGCCTTCGAGGATCACTTCGTGCTCATCAACCACGACACCGTCCCCGAGCACGTCAAGCGCTCGCGGCTGGCCCCGGCGATGCAACTGACCGCCGAGATGGTGGAGGTCTGCCTGCGCGACGGCATCCGCCTGCACGGCCCCGGGCGGCCGCACCCGGCGGGGGTCTGCCACCGCCTCGTGGTCGAGCAGTACGCCGAGCCCGGCGACGTGATCGTGCTGACGGACTCCCACACGCCGACCGCCGGCGTGCTCAACGCCTTCGCCTTCGGGGTGGGCTCGACGGCGATGGCCTTCGCGCTGCGCACGGGCCTCATCCCGGTGACCGTCCCCAAGGTCGTCCGGGTCGAGGTGCACGGCTCGGCCCGAGAGGTGCTCTCGCCCAAGGACTTGATTTTACACCTGATTGGCGATCCCTACTTCCGCGAGGAGCGCTGGCGCGAGAGCCCGACGGACACCTGCGTGATCGAGTTTGGCGGCCCGGGGCTGGCCCAGTGGGACGTGGACGGCCTGTCGGTGTTGACCAACATGACCGTCGAGGGCGGCCTGATGACGGGCGTGGTCGAGCCCTGCGCCCCGATCGTCGACTTCGTGCGCGAGCAGCGCGGCGTCGACGTCACCGACAAGCTCGTCCACGCCGATCTCGGCGCGAGCTACACCCGCGTGATCCGCGTCGACCTGGACTCGGTGCCGCTGACCGTCGCCACGCCAGGCGACTCCCGCAACAGGGCGCCGCTGTCCGAGCACGGCGAGGTCCAGATCCACAACGTCGTCATCGCCTCCTGCACCGGCGGCTCGCTGGCCGACCTCAAGGCCGCCGCCGATGTCCTGCGCGGCCGCGCCATCGCCGAGGGCGTCCGTGTCACCGTCACGCCCTCCTCCGCGGACGTCGCCCAGCGGGCCGAGGCGCAGGGGATCCTGGGCCTCTTCCGCGAGCTTGGCGCCGTCGTCTCCGAGCCGGGCTGCGGCTCCTGCATCGGCAATGGCCCCGGCGTGCCCCTCGACGGCGAGACGACCGCCTCGACGACCAACCGCAACTTCGCCCGCCGCATGGGCGCCCCCGGCCCCGTCTTCCTCGTCTCCCCCGCGGTCGCCGCCGCCTCCGCCGTCACCGGCCGCCTCACCGATCCGCGCGCTCTCTGACGCCCCCCCCTCAAGACTCACCCGGGTTCCTCCGATGGACGTAGGGGGGATTGACCGGGAGGGCGCATTGCGCAGGAGGCAGCATGGGGATCGGCAGCGAGAGCGTGAGCGCCATTCGAGGGGCTCGCGGACACACAGGACAACGATCATGGGTCAGGAGCATCCCAACGGACGCGGATGTCACCTGCCCGACCCTCCACATGCGCGCCTGCCCGGCGCTGGTGCAGCCCCAGCGCTTCCCAGCCCGCCTGCCCGTCGGGGCCTTCATCAACCAGCGATACCTCGTCGAGGGCTACCTGAGCAGCGGCGGCTTCTCCGACGTCTATCGGAGCTTTGACATCGAGACGGGCCAGCGCGTCGCCCTCAAGGTGCTCAAGTTCATCGGCGGCCCGGACCTGCAGCGCAATGCCGAGGCCCGCTTCGCGCTCGACGCCGCCTCGGCGGCCCGGATCGAGCACCCCAACGTCGTGCGGATCCTGGCCTGTCATCAATCCATGGAGCTGCACCTGCCCGACAGCGACGCCAGCGCCCACTACCGGCGCCTCTTCTTCGCCATGGAGCTGCTCGAAGGCCACACGCTGGCCGCGGAGCTGGCCCACCGTGGACGGCTGGCCCCGGGTCGCGCCGCGCGACTGGTCCTGGGCTGTCTGGAGGGCCTCGCCGTCGGCCATCTCCTTGGAATTGTTCATAAAGACATCAAGCCCTCCAACCTCTTCCTCGTCCACCCCGACACGGAGCGCGAGCGGCTGACCCTCCTGGACTTCGGCGTCGCCCGGGTCGCCGACAGCGATCAAGCCATCCTGACCAGCCCGGGCGACCTCTACTGCACGCCTCGCTACGGCGCGCCCGAGTACCTCAAGAACGGCGAGGTTCAGCCGGCCGTCGACGTCTACCAGATGGCGCTGGTGCTGGCCGAGATGCTCACCGGCGAGCCGGTCGTGCAGGGGCAGGGCATCTTTGAGTGCACCCTGGCGCACCTGCAAGGCGTCGAGGTGCCGACGGCGCTTCACGCCACCGCCTTCGAGCAGCCGCTGCGGCGCGCTCTGGACAGAGATCCGCAGCGGCGCTACCCCGACGCGGGCGCCTTCTTGACGGCCTTGCGGTGGCGCACCGCCGCGATACGCTGCGGCGAGGTCGACGCCTCGGGCTGAGGCGAGGGCGTGGGGGGCTACTCGAAGACGACGATGGTGGTCCCGTCGGGGTTCGCGGGCCAGCTCGGCGCCGAGAGGTCGCGCCCGTTGAGCGCGATGGGGATGGCGCGCGAGGGGTCGCCCTCGGAGAAGAAGTCCGCCCCGGCCAGGAAGGGGAAGCCGTCAAAGAGGCGCACCGGGGCGCCGGTGCTCTGCCCGTCCCCGTCGTCGTAGAGGAAGAGCGCGATCGTGGTCTGCTCGGGGCTGGCCAGGGCCTCGTTGGCCAGCTCCAGCCCGCCGACGGTCAGCGAGTCGACCCCGGCTCTCAGGGCGCGGTTGGCCAGGAAGACCACGACGACGGCCTGCGGCTGATCGAAGGGGATCAAGCCCAGCAGGGCTCCGGCGAGCCCGCCGGGCGCGGGCAGGCCGCGCAGGTAGACCAGGGGGTTGGAGCGGACGAAGGGCTCGCGGTAATAGTGGATCGGGGCCGCGTCCGGGTCGGCGGCGCGGACCTCAAGCTCGTAGCGCAGCCCAGGTTCGGCGATGAAGGGGCCCCAGCGGCCCTGCCCGTCTGCCTGGAGCGTCGCGGCGCGCTCGACCCGGAGCCCGTCCGGCCCCACGACGAAGATCCCCACCGTCGCCCCGGCCAGCGCGACGTTCTCGCCCAGGGTCACGGCGCGCCCCGCCACGAAGATCGGCCCGTCTTCGGGCTGGATTTCGGTCGTGTCGGGCGCCTGACCCTCGTTGAAGAAGCGAAAGAGGGCCTCGAAGGACGCGCCCGAGGTCGCCACGCCGTAGTGATCCTCTTGCGTCAGGGTGACGTTGGTCGCGCCCTCGATGTCCCTCCTGTCGGCGATGATCAGGTCGGCCTCGGACCAGAGGTTGAGCGTGGGGATCGGCGCCTCGGGCGGCCCCGCCGGCCCTTCGAAGGGCGCGCTGCCGACGTGCGCGTAGTGGGCCACGCGCGCGGCCCTGGCCGGATCGGACAGGTAGCGGACCCCGAGCCCGCCGCCGGCCGAGTGCCCGATCAGGTCGACCTTGTCGGCGCCGCTGGCCTCCAGCGCCGCCTCGATCACCGCGTCCAGCGCCGCCTCGTGCGACCCGTCGCCGTCGAGCGTGTTCCAGTCAAAAGCGATCAGGTCGTCGAAGCAGTAGCCGTTGGCCGTGAGCCGCATCGCGTGGTTGGCCCACGTGTCGCCCGAGGCCAGGAAGCCGTGCGCCGCGATGATCGGCCGCCGCGCGCTCTCGCAGGCCGGCCGCTCGGCGGGCTCGTCGAACACCACCGGCCCCTCCGGCTCGCCAGCGTCTGGCTCGCCAGCATCAGGCTCGCCAGCGTCCAGCCCCCCGGCGTCCGGCTCGCCGGCGTCTGGCTCGACTTCGCCAGCGTCCGGATCGTCCGCGCCGTCGGCGGGCCTCGCCGGGTCGCCATCGGAGCAACCGGCCGCGACCACCACCGCGCACCACAACAACAAGCCGCTCGGCCACCTGATCCTCATCGCGCCTCCTTCCCCCGTCGAGTGATTCGCCCAGGTCGCTCGGATCATACCACCCTGGAGGAGGAGAGGGCACGCGGCGCCGATGAGGGGCGCGTTGTCTGGCTGGTGCTGTTGATTTGAAGTCGGGGTGACTGGGTTCGAACCAGCGACCTCGGCGTCCCGAACGCCGCGCTCTACCAGGCTGAGCTACACCCCGATCACGCGCTCTGACCAAAGCACGCCCCGTGCCACCCCTGTTGGTCCCTTCGATGGCGGCCAGCACGAGGTCAAACGCCGACATGAGCGGCGCGTGGCCCCGAAATTGATGCCCTCGTCGCGCCTCCTTATCTCACCGTATAACCCCCCTGTGCCCGGATCGCGCGACGCGAGAGGCCAGCGCGGGCTTGAGCGGCTGAGGGGGATCAGGGATCGGGGTCGAGGAGGCGCCGCAGGCGGCTTCGGCGGGGTGGGGCAGGTCAAGGGAGGGCGCAGGCGTCGAGATCGGTGGGGGTCAAGGGGCGAGCGGGAGAAAAATCATCTGGTCGACCACTGCAAGCCTGTGCTATGGTCATCGAGTGTTCAGAGGTGAACTTTTTTGCATGGACGCAACGATGAACCCGGCAGACACACCCGAAGTGTACCAGGTCAGGACGATCGCGAGCGGATCGTCGGGCAACTGCATCTTCGTCCGCATCGGAGAGGTCCGGCTGCTGCTCGACGTGGGGATCTCCCGGCGTCGGATCACGCAGGCGCTGGCCGAGATCGGCGAGGACCTGGGGGACATCAACGCGATGCTCGTCACGCACGAGCACGACGATCACATCGCGGCGCTGCGCACGATCCGCGAGCGCTACCCCCACATGCCGATCTACTCGACGGCGGGGACGGCGCTGGGCTGCCTCAAGCGCAAGCGATGGCGCTACAGCCACGACGTCATGCAGGCCGACGTGCCCTTCCACATCGGCCCGGTCCAGATCACCCCCTTCGCCACCAGCCACGACGTCATCGAGCCCGTGGGCCTGCGGATCGAGACAGATCGCTTCGCGCTGGGGCTGGCCACGGACCTCGGGCGCTGGAGCGCGTCGGTCGAGCGGGCCCTGGAGGACTGCCAGGTCCTCATCATCGAGGCCAACTACGACGTCGAGATGCTCTGGCACGGCCCCTACCCGCTGCACCTCAAGCGCCGCGTCGTCTCCCATCGGGGCCACCTGTCCAACGATCAAGCCCGGGAGCTGGTCAGCCGCGTCGCCGGCCCCCGGCTTGAGCAGATCATCTTCGGCCACCTCAGCGCGCAGAACAACACCCCCGAAAAGGTCCTCGGCGCCCTCGGCAACTGCCTCAGCAATGCCCCCAGGGCCGAGATCCTCGTCGCCTCCCGCACCGAGCCCGGCCCCCTGCTGAGCTTCACCGGCTCCGAGCCCACCACGCGGCGCCGCGCCATGCCCTCCCCCGAGGACTGGCAGCAGTCCCTCTTCCCCATGCTCTCCGTCTGAGCGCCTCTCCAGCGGGGTCGGATCGGACCCGCCGCCGATGGGCAGCGCGCCATTGTTCCCCGTGGAACATCTCATCGCCCGCCCTTCGACAACACCCCCTCCCTCAACGCCTTGAGATCCCGACTGGCGACCGCGCGAACCCGCGCGGGCACCAGATCCCAGGCCCTCGGTTGACCTTCGATCGCCGCGACGACGCCCTTCAGCGCGACAAAGTCTCGGTGCTCCCGGCTGTGCGCGCTCCACAGCGTCATCTCCTCGTGCTCCAGCGCGATCTCGACGCCCTGACCCAGATCACGGATCGAGCGGACGCTGCGACCCTCCTCCCACTGGGGCGCATAGCCCAGCTCCGCGAGCTTGAGCACCAGCGGCCGCGTCAACAGCGCGCCGCAAGCGGCCACGCCCGGCTCCGGCCTCAAATCAACCCCCTCGACCTCCAGGCCCTGATCCGGCCCCTCGGCAGGCCGTGCGATCCTCGCCCGCCACCCGGCGAGGCCCTCGGGTCCGAGAGCCCTGGGTCCGAGAGCCCTGGGTCCGAGACCCTCGGGGCCGAGACCCTCGGGGCCGAGGCCCTTGGGGGGGTTGCCGCGGGAGAGATCGAGGCCGCTCGGGAGGAAGACCCGGGCGCGCTCCCCCAACGCGATCCGCGACCCCCTCGCGTCGACCAGGCAGCCCTCCTCGTCGAGCACACCGAGCCCGCCGCTCCCCTCGCCCACAACCTCGAAGAGCAGCCCGCGCGCGATCCGGCGCCCCACCGGCCAGTCCACCAGCAGCGACCGCCACGCCTCCACCTCCCAACCGCGCCGCCCGTCGATCGCGTCCTGGAGGTGCCGAGCCAGCAAGCGCGCGGCGCGCGCCTCGTCGAGCGCGGCGCGCGGAAGATCGCGGTCGAGCAAGCTCGCCCGGCTCATGCGCGCCTGCCGCGCGGCCTCGCGCAAGCCCGAGGCGCCCTCGCGCTGCAAGCCGATCCCCGTCGAGAAGCGGCTCCACCACGCCAGCCACGCCGTCACCGAGGGGCTCTGCCGCCGTCGGAAGATCGCCAGGATGTGCGGCCGCAGCTCCTCCATCGCCCGGCGCACATCGTACTTGTGCTGGCCATCCTCGTTGACGCTCATCGCCAGCCGGCTCATGTGGCGATCCTCGCCCAGCAGCCCCTCGGCGTGGATCACCCAAAGCGCCTCGGCCGCCGGTCGCCCGGCCCGGTCGTAGGCGCTCAGGACGAGATCGGCCAGCGACGCGCAGTCCGCGTCGTCGAGGTGGGGCCGGATCGCCGCCAGCGCCCCATCGCCCCGCTCGAAGCGGTGCCCCGACAGCCGCTTGAGGAGCCACCGGACCGCCTTCGGGGACAGCGCCCGCTTCTCGCCCGCCCAGCGCACCTTCTTGAGCTGCATGGGCAACATGGCCGGCGCCGTCTCGTCAGGGAGCTGCTTGACCAGCGCCTCCACCTCCCTGCGGCCATCTCTCGGATCACCCTCCTTGACCCCCTCGGGCGCCAGCGCGGCGAGCCTGGCGCAGGTCAGCGCCGTCTGGAGCGCCTCGCGGATCCGGGCAGATCGCTTCTGGGACAGCGCGGCCTCGATGGGATCGATCCAGGCCGGATCAGGGGCGCGCTCAAGGAGCTGCGCGAGCCCCGCCGCGCGCCGATCCGAGGTCGCCTTGATCATCAGCGCCGCCGGCGCCAGCGCCGGCGGGCTCAGGCGCAGCAGGCCCTCCACGCAGCGACCTCGCAGCGCGTCGAGGTGATCGCTCAAGCCGTAGAGCAGCCCCGGGGCGACCTCGGGGGCCTCCTGGCTGCTGAGCCACTTGATCGCTGCCTTCGGCGCGGCCCACCGGTTCAGGATCAGGAAATGGCACAGGGGCTCGATCAGCGGCCGCGCCCAACTCGAGAAGTTTCCATGATAATCAAGGACTTGGGAGTCTTCGTCGGCCACCGACTCGCACTCGATGAGCAGCCACGCGGCCATCGGGTCGTCGGGGTTCTGGTGTCGAATCGCGCTCCAGGCGTCGAGGATCCGAGGCCCCGTCTGCTCCCTTTGCCACCGGGCCAGGATCGCCATGAAGGGCCTGCCGAGCTGGAGGTGCTCTCGCCATGGGCGCTCAAGCCCGATCGTCACGTCGAGGTCCGCCCGAACGCGGGCGATCAGCGCCGGGTCGAGTTCGTCGTAGAGCGCGTCGGCCTCGTTGATCAGCGTCGGCCTGGGCTTCCTCGATGAGAGCGCCGCCAGCCACGCGAGGTCGTCCCCTTGATGGGGGTCCAGCATGGTCGAGGCCATCTGGAGGCCCGCGAGGCTCCGCGGGCTCTCCTCCAGCACCTCCCGGGCGACCCGTCGCGTCCTCGGGTTCCCCCCCAGCGCGCGGGCGAAGGTCAACACCTCGCCGGCCAGCCCGAGATCCCCTCCGCGCTCAAGGATGGGCCGCGCGTAGTCCTGCGCCATCGGCAGCGTGTCTCTGTCCGGCCACGCGCCCAGCGCGTGCCAGAGCGACGCCCATGCGTCGAGGTCGACCGGCCCATAGGCCAGCTCGCGAAGGTGTTGAAGGCGGTCGTTGAGGGTCATACCGTGTCTCCGCGCGTGGTCTTGAGCGTCGCGATCGCGGCCAGCTCCCGGCAAACCTCGTGCGAGACGCGCTCGGGGGCCTGCGCCCAGGGCGCTCTGCGGCCGTCGATCCACAGCGTCGCCTCCGTGACGCAGGTGTCCTGCCCGTCGATCCAGGTCGGGCCGATGTTGTAGGCCAGACACGACAGCGTCACCTCGATGTCGTCCCCGAAGCGCCGCGAGGCGCCGTCGACCCGATTGCCCATGACCCTGGGGCTGTAGCCCATCGCGGTGAGCGCGTGGTGGAGCTGGCTGGCCGGGCGCGGCGGGGGCGCCAGCGCCTTGAGCAGCTCGGGCGGCTCGATCCCCTCGGGCTCGCCGCGATCGCGCTGCTCAAGGCGCGGCGCCGGCCAGCCCGAGCCAGCCCGATCCCACCGCGCCCGCACCGCTGCTGAGGCGTCGAGTGGGTGGAGGATGACGATCCGGTCGCCCCCGGCGAGCGCCACGGCCTCCCCCTCTGGCGACACAAGTCCTTGATCTTCATGAACAAAAAAGATCCGGTCGGCTCCCTCGCCGGAGGCTTCGAAGAGGAGCCCGCGCCGGAGGGTCGGGCCGAGCCTGTGGTCGGTGAAGAGGGCGCGCCAGGCCTCGGGGGTCCAGGCGCGGCGGGCGATCATGGCCTCCTCCAGGTGGCGGTCGAGGGATCTCATCAAGGGCGCGTCGAGCAGCGGGTGATCGGGCAGGTGCGCCTCGATGAGGCTGGCCTCGTCGGTGTCGCGCTGCCGCGCGAAGAGGTCGAGCAGCCGCAAGGCGCCGTACTTCAGGGCGTAGTTGAAGGCGAAGCGGCGCCAGACGGCGCACCACGCGATGGCCGAGGGGCCGCCGTAGCGCTCGAAGATCGCCAGCGCCCCGTCGATCCAGTGGGAGCTGGCGCGCTGCTCGTCGTTGACGCCGTGGCCGACGCGCCAGATGTGGCGATCGCCGCCGAGGAGGGCCAGCGCGCCCATGACCCAGCCGCGCTCGCGGCCTGGCCGACCGGCAGCCTCGAAGGCTCCATCGATCGCGTCGCAGAGGGCCTCGGCGGCGCTGCGATCGAATCTCGCCGCCAGGGCGTCGAGGAGGCGAGCTGGAGGCACATCGGCGGCGAGCGCCTCGACCACCCAGGCCGTCGCGGCGTCGGAGAGCGGCGCGCCCGCTGCCATGCGCAGCGCAGGCAGCGGGGAGGTCAGGAAGGTCGGCAGCCTCGCGGCCGGCGCGCCGCAGAGGAGCGTCGCGACGCTTCGCTCCAGCAGCGCGGCGGCCTCCGTGTTCAGGGGCGGGCCGCCAAGGAGTTCGGCGAGCCGATTCTTGATCAGCGCGCGGTCGATGGCCTCGCGGACTCGCGCGGGCGCCTCGCGGCGCGCCGCGTCCTCCAGCGGCGCGATCCAGTGATGGCTGGGGACGGCCTCCAGCAGCGCGGCGGCCGAGACCCGGATCGGCGCCTGGGCGCAGGTCAGCAGCTCGATCGCGGGCAGGAGGCGCTCGGCGGGCATCCGGGCCAGCGCCCCGACGCAGATCGCCCGGATCGGCGCGCTGTGGTCGCTCAGGCCGGCGAGCAGGGCGGCGGCGCGGCTCGGGTGCTCTCGCAGAGTCAGGTCGAGGCTCCCGTCTGGGCAGTCGTCGAGCTGGGCCAGCCACCTCGTGAGCGCCTTGCGGACGGGCGAGCGGTCGCGGATCAGCGCGCTGCAGACTGGCGCGATCAGGTGGGCGTTCAGCACCAGCGCGCGGCGCAAGCGAGCCTCGACCCAGCCCAGGCTCTCCTCGGAGAGGGCTTCGAAGAGGTCGATGAGCAGCCAGCCGGCCATGGGCGCGTCGCGAAAGGCGCCGAAGACGCCGTCGAGGATGCGCTCGCTCAGGCTGTTGTTGCGGAGGGTCGGCTCGGGCAGGCCCTTGAGCCAGTCTGCGGCGACGGCGAGGAGCGGGAGCCCTCGGTGGAGGTGTGCGCGCCAGGGTTCGTCGATCCAGGAGGTCCGTTCGAGGTCGCGCTTGATCGCGGCCACCTCCGCGGGGTCGAGGTTGCGCAGGAGGCGCCTTGCGTCGTCGAGCGGGGAGTCGGTCGGGGTCTCGGCGGCGCGGGCGCTCTGGAGGGCGGCGCGGGCCTCGGCGTCGAGGTCCTGGGACGACAGGAGGGAGTTGAGCCGCGCCTGGAGGGTGGGGGTCGAGGGGAGGAGGGCGATGGCCTCGGCGGCGCTGACGCGCTCGCGCTTGCGCCTGGACAAGAGCGCCGCGCAGAGCGGCTCGAGGGCCACGGGTTCGCCCAGGGCGGCGATCCCGTGGATGGCGGCCGCGCGGACCCCCGCGTGGGGATCGGCGAGCAGGTGGAGGAGGGCGGCGAGGCCGCCTGGATCGGCCAGCTCGGCGAGGGCCACGGCCAGCAGGGCGCGGTGTGGGGCGGGCTCGCCGAGCAGGGCGCGGTCGAGCGCGGGCAGGGCGTCGAGGCCGAAGGCGCGCAGGGCGTCGGCGGCCTGGGGCTGTTCAGCGTGGTTGCCGCGAGGCCAGCTGGCGATGGCGTTGACGGCGGCCTCGATGATCCTCGGCGTGGGGCAGGCTGCGGCGTAGAACCAGCGCACGCGCCCGTCGGCCAGGATCAGCGCCTCCCTGCGCGGCTCGTCGAGGCCGCTCAGGATGGGGCAGATCTCCTCGTAGGGGTAGCCCATGCACGCGGCCAGGATCGGATCGACGTGGGCGTCGATGGGCGCGCCCGAGGCGTGGATGGTCTCCAGGAAGCGCAGGCAGAGCCAGAGCGAGCGCGTGAGATCGAACTCCTGGGAGAGCCTGAGGCCGAGGTGCCCAAGGGCGGCGCGCCCAGCGGGGCCGAGGCGCTCAAGGATCTGGAGCGTGGGAGCGGCGAGGGGCGCGAGGTTGTCCATGGGGCCGGCGCTCCAGGCGGCGCAGAGGGCCGCCAGTCGGCGCTCGGGGAGCACGGCCAGCGCCTCGACGATGAAGTCGAGCACAGGAGGCTTCAGCGGGGTGTTGGTCTCGAACCAGGAGGGCAGGTGCCCCAGGAGGTCGTCCCAGCGCTCGTCCATCGCGTCGGGGTCGGCCTCGCGGTGGAGGCGCCACAGCAGCAGGTTGCCGGCGAGGTGGCCCGGCGGGGGCCGGCGGTCGGGCGCTTCGGCCAGCGCTGCGTCGATCAGCGCGACGGCCTCGTCGCCGAGCTGATCGAGGAAGGCGAGGATGTCGGAGAGCCTGAATTGATCGGCTCTGGCGGCCTGCCTCATGCCGAGCGCGATCAGCTGGCCGCGGCGCGGGTCGTCGACGTGAGGCAGGCAGCCCGTAAGGTTGTCGAGGTGATCCGGGTCGAGCCGCGGGGAGCGGCGCAGGAGCGCGTCGGCCAGCGCGCGGGACCATGTGGCCGTGTCCCACGCGCGCTCCTTGCCATGGAAGCAGCTGCGCTGGTGGTTCCAGCTCTGCAGGTAGCCCTCGGCGACTCTGTCCGGGGCGTCGGGGCCCAGGGCGGCGCCTGGGATCATGCCGCGGCGGGCCAGCGCGAAGCCGAGCCCGAGCCGGAGGGGGTCGGCCAGCGTCGCCCAGCCTTCGACGAGGGGGTCCAGCGGCGGGGCGGCGGATTGGAGCATGGCCTCCAGGCACCAGTCCCAGCCGGGCATCCCGAAGTGCTCGTTGAGCTGGGCGAGCGCAGGGGAGGCGCTCAGGCGCGCGAAGAAGCGCGCGAGGCCGGCGGGGTCGACGGAGCCAGGGGCGGCGTCGGCCAGGGCGTCCCAATGCTCCCGGTTGGCGGCGAGGTCGAAGAGGCCGAGGTCGTCGGCCTTCCAGAGCGCCTGGGCGCGGCGCGGACTGTCGGGGAAGGCTCGCGTGAGCGAGATGCGCTGGCCCGCGGGGGTGAGGTTGCGGGCGGCGATGAGGGTCAGGATCGTATGTTCGCGGGTGGCCTCGTCGAGCAGGTCGAAGCAGGGGTCGTCGAGCTGGAGGTTCGGGTCCGAGAGCCAGCGGGCGGCGGGGGCGCGCAGCGCCTCGGGCCAGCGCGCGACGATCCCGCGGGCGTCGTCGACCGCGACGCGGCGCGCGTCCAAGTCCCTGCAATCGCTGAGGATCTCCCACAGGAGGTCGCGGTCAGCCTCGTCGGGCGCCTGGTAGGCCAGCGCGCGCAGCGATTCGAGCGTCCTGGACATGAACTCCTCGCCTTGATCGAAACCCACGGGGGGCATTGTGGGGTCAGGCGAGGTTGAAAGGGAAGGGGAGGGGCGCTTCTTGAGCGGCCAGGAGGGGCTGGCGATCAGCCAGCCGGCGCGTCGAGCTTGAAGTTGACCGACTCAAGGACGTGGCCCTCGGGGTCCTGGATCTCGACGACCCACTGGCCCGCGTCGCCCTTGTCGATCTTCTTCGAGGACCAGGTGCGCCAGTTGTCGCTCTTGCCGATCTTGAGCTTGACCCGCGAGCGGGGCTTGCCGTTCTTCTTCCAGACCATCGTGATGTGGCTGGCGTCGGTCTTGTTCTGGAGCCCGACGTAGGCCCAGAGCTTGTCGACCGAGGTGTCAAAGCGGTTCGCGACGCCGACCGGGGAGCGGTTCTCGATGGCCTTGGCGACGGCCATCTTGCGGACGGCGATGCCGGCCGCGCTGGGCTCGCCGGGCTCGCTGGTCTTGCGGGCCAGCCGCCGGGTCTTGGCCTGACTGGGCAGCTCGACGGCCGGCTTGAGGGGGGCCTTCTTGCGCGGCTCGGCCTTCTCCTGCGGGGCCTCCTCCTCCTCCTGATCGAGCTGGGCCAGCGGCGCGAGCACCTCGGCCACCTTCTCGGCGACGGGCATGGCCGGGGGGGCCTCCTCGACGGGGGCCTTGTCGGGGCGCTTCGGGGGGCTGGCCTTGTCGGGCTCCTTCTTGTCCACGCGGGCGGCCAGGGGGCCGGCCTCCTGGAGCGAGAAGCCCCCCTTGGGGGCGTTCGGGTCGGTGTCGCAGCCGCTCACCCCGGATACAAGCCCGAACATGAACCCGCCGATGACCCAGGCGCTCTTGAGCTTCACGCGCATTTCTCATCCCTCCATGGCTTTCTCACGACCCTTCTCCCGGGCCGGAACTCTTCATGGTTCATCCCACCACGCCGCGGCGAGATGGCAAGTTTTTGCGATCTGGGCGCGGCGCCGCCTCGAAGCTGTGGCGCGGTGATCCGAGGGGCTGTCGGTATCAACTTCTTGAGATCCTGCGCCACTTCGGGTAGGCCATGGTTGATTTTGAGACCACGCGAGGGCGGCCTGATCGCCCTCATCACGCCGCCTCCAAGGAGAGAACTGATGACGCACCAACGCTCTGAGGCCCTCTGGGCGCTTATCCTGATCGCCGCCCTGGCGGCCTCGGCCTGCGCCGTCCCGGTCAAGGCCAAGCCCGCTCGCGTCTACGCAGAGGACGTCGCGCCCGCTGAGGTCGAGGTCAAGGCGCCCGATCCGATCCCGACGAACGACAACCTCAACAGCACGCTGTGGATGCAGACCGCCTCGGAGTACCGGACGCTCTCCGTGCAGTCCTACCGCCTGGCGGCCTCGCAGCTCGATATCGCGCTCAAGGACCGCAAGTGGACCGCCGCGATCGAGCAGACCGAGAAGTTCGCGAACCTGCCCGCCGCGGTCATCCTCGACATCGACGAGACCGTCCTGGACAACTCGGCCTACCAGGCTCGCCTGGTCAAGGACGGCGCCTCCTACGACCCGAAGACCTGGGCCGCCTGGAGCGCCGAGCGCAAGGCCAGCGCGATCCCCGGCGCCCTTGAGTTCTGCAAGCTGGCCGTCTCCAAGGACGTGACGGTCTTCTACCTCACCAACCGGGTCGCCGCCGAGGAGGAGGACACCCGGGCCAACCTCATCGCGCTGGGCTTCCCCGTCGATGAGAAGGTCGACACTCTGCTGATGAAGGAGGAGCAGGAGGGGTGGGGCTCGGACAAGGGCACGCGCCGCAGCGTCGTCGCCGCGCAGTACCGCGTCCTGATGCTCGTGGGCGACAACCTCGGCGACTTCTTCGACGGCGCCAAGGCCTCCGTCGCGGTGCGCGAGGCCCTCGAGGCCCAGCACGCCGACAAGTGGGGCACGAAGTGGATCGTCCTGCCCAACCCCGCCTACGGCTCCTGGGAGGGCGCGATCTACGACAACCAGAAGGACATCGACGCCCGCGCCAAGGCCGCCGCCAAGTTCGGCGCGCTGCGCGACGCGCGCTGACGCTCCCTGCGCCTACAACCCCGCCAGCTTGTTCACCTCTCCAGCCTTGATCGCCTTGACGAAGCGCACCTGACCGCGGGCGTCGATCAGCGCCAGCGTCGGCGCGGTGGTGACCCCGAAGGCCGCGAAGCTCTCCCTCGTCGGGTCCGACACCACCGCCTGCGGCAATGTCCCCTCGGCGCTCGCGCCGAAGGCCGCCAGCCTCGACGCCGGCTCGTCGCTGATCGCGATCAGCCGCGTCCCCGTGCGCGCCCCCCAGGCCATCACCTCCGGCAAGGCCCGGCGGCACGCCTCGCACGACGTGGACCAGAAGAAGAGCCCCACCCGCTCTCCGGGCGCGGCGATCCCCCCCAGCCCCGGCAGCGAGAGTGACGGCGCCTTGCCCCCGATCCTGGCCGTCGGCGGCGCCTTGGGGATCTCGATGTCAAAAGGATCCAGGCGCACCGGCAGGATCAGCAGCTTGCCGCCGCGCACGATGTGGAGCTGGACCTCCTTGTCGTTGGGCGCGGTCATCGTCCAGGTGCGGATCTGGTCCTTGTGCGTGAACATCGCCGCCCCCATCCCCGGCCCGACGACCACGTCGTCCAGGCGCAGCCCCGCGCGGCCGGCCGCGCTGTCCGGCAGCACCCGCGTCACCCGCACCGCGCCCCGCCCCAGCCTGTGCTGCGCGATGACCTCCTGCGGAGCCTCCTCGAAGCTGATCCCCAACCTCGAAGGGACGCTCTGGCGCAACCCCTCAAGCTCCTCGACCAGCAGGGGCAGCGCCTCGGGCGCCTTCGGGCTCGCCCCCCCTGGCGCTCGCCCCGGCGACCACGACTCGCACCTGACCAGCTTGTCGAGCGCCTCGCGCGCCGCGCGCCGCCTCGCCTCGGTCATGCTGGCCGCGCCAGGATCCTCCAGCAGCAGCTCGCCGGCGATCCTCACCAGCATGAGCCGCATCCTGAGCTGCACCGCCTGGCGGATCTCCGCCCTGTACTTGACCTTGCTGGCCAGCGCGCGCTTTGAGCGCATGTCCTTGAGCCGACTCAGGATATCGCCATTGCCCTCCGCGAAGCGCTCCAGCGCCGGCAGCAGCCCCGCCAGCAGCTTCTGCCGCCCACCCTCGTTGAGCTGACCCAGCGCCTGCGGCTCCAGCCGGGGCCGCCATGAGGCGTTGGCCTTGTCCCCCAGGAACAGATCGAGGTTGGTCTGCAGCAGCTCGTCGTAGCTCCCCTTCCAGGCGTCGCCGGTCTCGTCGGCCGCCTTGATCACCGCGGCGCTCAGCTCCGCCTCCTTGTCCAGCGCCACCACCGAGCGCGGGCTGTAGAGCCCATAGGCCGCCCCAAGCTCGTCGATCAGCCCCAGCCTCGCCGACCACCGCGCCGGGTCCTCCCACGCCCTGACCAGCAACCTGTCCGCCACCGCAGCCGCGCTCTGGCCTCGATCGCGGCCCTCCAACTCCAGGCGCCGCTCCAGGAAGAGATCCGAGGTGCTCAAGGGCACGTCCGGCGTGTCGTCGTAGACCTGAACCCGCGCCTGCGCGTCGGCCAGCGCGTCCTTGGCCCGCATCGCGTCGATGAACTGGAAGGCGTGCCCGATCTGATCGCGGCCCCGCCCCTCCGGGTAGCACCCATAGGCGAGCCGATCATTGCGCGTCGCAAAGAAGCCGCACCCATTGCCCTGCGGCAGCTCCTCGCCCAGACCGTAGATCGACGCCCCGAAGGTCCCCGAAAAACACTGGCTCATGATCGTCACGACCCGGACGCCTGGATCGAGGTACCCCAGCAGCGCCTTGAACTCCAGCACCGTCATGTCCTCGTCCCACAACACGATCGTCCCGTTGTCGGGGTCGTCCTCCCCCTTGCGGCCGTGATCCGTCACGAAGATCAGCAGCGTGTCGCCGGCCTTGAGCGCCTCACCCTGCTCCTGAAACCAGCCCCGCAGCGCCTCATGGCGTGCCGGCCTGAGCTTGACCCCTTCCCAACGCGTGTCCTTGAGCTCACGCCCCTTGGTGAGCTTGTCGCCCACCGCCGTGCCGCTGATCAGCCAGAAGCCCTTCGGCGTCTTATCGACCGACTGCGTCGTCAGATCCTCTCCCCTGTCCTCGCCGTCCGACGAGAAGACCACGATCTCGCCCTTCGGGATGCCGCGATCGACGAGGACCCCCATCATGTCTTGCAAGTGATGGAAATGACTTAGAAAGTTGATCTTGGGATTGCCGCCGCCGTTGAGCAGGAGCGCGCGCGTCCTGGCCGCGCCGGTGACCTCCTGCGCCGCCTTCCTGTCCTTGGCCTGCGCCCCGGAGGTCGACAGCAGGCAGATCGCCGCGCAGATCGCCGCGCAGATCGCCGCCGCGCGCCCCTCTCGGCGTGGACTGGTCGCACCCATCAGCCGGCCGCCCTCGCTCCATGTCGTCTGCACCTTCGCTCTCCCAAGGCTTCGAGCCGTGTCAAGGTGTCGCGCTGGCCCCGTGGCCGCCCTCGTCGCAGAGCTTCAACGCCGCTGCGGCGCCGCTCAGTCCCGTCCGCGAGGCGGCCGATGAGGGCTCGCCCGCGCCGCATCAGAGGCCCCGCCGCCCCCTTCGCCGCGACGACCGCCGCGCCCACGCGATCCCAAGCGCCGCCAGGAGCCACCCGGCCCCCATCGGCGCCCCAGGGGCCGTGGCGCAGCCCTCGGAGCCTTCATCGTCCGCCGCCTCCTGGGCAGGCGGCCCCTCGGGCGAGGCTTCGGGCGAGGCTTCAGGCTCGGCGATCGCCGCGCAGTCCGTGGTGTCGGTGCCCTCGTCGCAAAAATCGGGCGAGTCGCACTCGCCGTCGTTGGCCAGGAGGCAGCAATCTGGCCCCGGGCTCGTCGCGCAGTCGTCCACGGGCTCATTGCCAAAGTCGTCCTCGCGCTCGCCGCCCCCGCACAGCGCCTCCACCTCAAGGAAGGTTTCGCCGCAGGCCTCCGCGAAGCAGGCCTCGTCCCCCTCCGGGCACCCGCTCTGCAGCAGGCACGCGATCAGATCCGAGTAGACTCCGGCGACCTCCTCGTCCTCCTCCTGCTCGATGCAGAGGTTGATGCATGCGAGGCCGTCCGCTGCGTCCTCGCAAGCGTCGCTGCACTCGCCGATCGCGTCACACCGGCCGTCCTCGTCCTCGAAGCCGCAATAATCGTCCAACTCGAAGAAGCGCTCGCCGCACGCATCCCCCAGACACTCAAGGTCCTCCATGGCGCACTCGCTGTCGCGGATGCAGGCGAAGGCCTCTTCGAAAAGGCGAACCGCCTCGGGGTCCTCCGGGGATGAGGCGAGGCAGGCGTCGACGCAATCGACGTCGTCGAAGCCCTCGCAGGCGTCGACGCAGGCCTTGATGGCGACGCAGGCCTCCTCCTGGGCGGCGGCCCACGAAGGGAGCGCCACCACGGTGAGAGCCGTCGCCATCCAGAATGCGCCCCGTGGGGTTGATCGTTCGGTCATCGCGCCTCACCTCGTTGAAGGGCTCCCCGGCCAGGGTAGCACACCGCCGCCGCCATTTCAGGCCGGTGACAAACAACATCCTTTGCCTTACGCTTGCTCTCTGAGGGCGACAGGGCCAGATGCGCCGACCCGAGCAAGGACATGTCAGCACGAAACCTGAAGATTTGCGTCATCGCCGCCGGGTTGCTCGCCCAGATCGCCTGCGATCCGCCCGAGCCGGTTGAGCAGGGGCCGCCGCAACCGCCGCTGCAGGAGCAGGAGCCGGGGGCGTTGAGCGCGGCCGAGGTGCTGACCCGCGCCAGCCTCGATCTGAGGGGTCAGCGCCCCTCGGAGGCCGATCTGAGGCAGGTCGAGGTCAACCCGTCGGCGCTCGACGGGCTGATCGACGGCTACCTGCAGGACGAGGCCTTCGGCTCGCGGGTGCGGGACATCTTCGCGGTCTCGTGGCGCACGCGCTTCGAGTTCTACTACCTGCCCGGCGTCGAGTACGGCGTCGACCCCCAGTACCAGACCTCGGTGGCCGAGGAGCCCCTCAAGCTGCTGGAGCACATCGCCGTCCACGATCTGCCCTACACCAAGGTCATCGACGCCGATTACACCTTCGTCAACGAGGATCTGGCGAGGCTCTGGCCGGTGCGCGGCTACCGGGAGGACAAGGGGGGGTGGCAGAAGGTCCATTACCGCGATGAGCGCCCGAAGGCCGGGGTGTTGTCCATGAACGCCCTCTACTTCCGGTACGTCACCAACGAGACGAACATCAACCGGGGCCGCGCCAACGCCATCTCGCGAATCCTCTTGTGCGACAACTACTTGCTGCGCCCCATCGACTTCCCGCGCAACATCGATCTGACCGACGAGGAGGGGATCGCCAACGCCATCGAGGAGAACGAGGCCTGCACGAGCTGCCACGCGACCCTCGATCCCATCGCCAGCTACCTCTTCGGCTTCGCCAACGAGCAGGACGGCGACCCCTACCCGGTCTACGACGTTGGCGCCGCCGAGGACTGGCGCTTCTTCACGAACAAGGCGCCGGCCTTCTACGGGCAGCCGGGGGAGGACCTGGCGGATCTGGGGCGTCAGATCGCGGCGGACCCGCGCTTCGCCGCCTGCGCCACCCAGCGGCTCTATGAGGGGCTGATGGGGCGGCCGGCGGCGGCGGCCGATCGCGCGGCCCTCGACGCCCACACGGCCGCCTTCAAGGACGGTGGCTTGACGATCAGGGCGCTGGTGCGCTCGATCCTCTCGGACCCGGCCTATCGGGGCGGCGACGACGGGGTCAGGCCGCCCATCGAGCGCAAGATCATGAGCCCGGAGGTCCTGGACGACGCGGTCTTCGCGCTGACGGGCTATCGGATGACCTCCGACGGCATCAACATGCTGCGCAGCGACACTTACGGCGTGCACGTCCTCGGCGGCGGGCTCTCGGGCGCCTCGGGGGACGCCCCGCCCAGCTCGCCCAACGCCACCCGCACTCTGGTCCAGAGCCGCGTGGCCGAGGCCGCCGCCTGGGCGCTGGTCAACGAACTGCCCGATCGCGCCGAGGGGGTCTTCGGCGCGGTCGATCTGGACGGGGAGGACCCCGATCCGGCGGCCTTTGTTCGCCTTCACCGCGCGATCCTGGGCTTGAGCCTGGGCGCGGACGACCCGGAGATCGTCGAGAGCGCGGCGCTGTGGCGCGACCTGGTCGAGCGCGGCGAGCTGAGCCCGCGCGAGGCCTGGGCCGGGATGCTCTCGGTGCTGCTGCGCGACCCGCGCTTCGTGATGTATTGAGGAGGGGCCGATGATCAACCGGCGACAGTTTCTGGGCGCGCTGGCTGGCAGCGCCGCGCTGGTCGGCCTCCCCGGCCTCGTGGGGGCGCAGGCCGCCGCCGGCCGCAGGTTCGTCTTCGTCTTCGCGCAGGGGGGCTGGGACCCCCTGTGCGTCTTCGCGCCGCTCTTCGACTCGCCCTTCGTCGACATGGAGCCCGAGGCCGAGCGGATGCGCGTGGGCGGCTTCGACCTCGTCGATCACCCGGCGCGCCCCGGCGTGCGGCGCTTCTTCGAGACCTGGGGGCCTGTCACGACGGTCTTCAACGGCATCTCGACCCGCAGCGTCGCCCACGACGTCTGCACCTACGTCGCGATGACGGGCAGCTCCTCGGGCTCCGAGTCCGACTGGCCCAGCCTCATCGGCCACGCCGAGCTGGGGCGCTACAGCATGCCCTCGCTGGTCATCAACGGCCCCGCGCTGCCCGGCAACCTGGAGGTCGCCGTGGCCCGCGCCGGCGAGGGACAGCTCGGCGGCCTGGTGCGGGGCGACATCGTGCTTGATACGGACTTGAACGGCGGGGGGCCGGGCGCCCGCGCCGGCCTGCTGCTCGACCGCTTCGTGGCCCGCCGCGCCGAGCGGGCCCTCGCCGCCATGAAGACCGAGGGCGGGCGGCGCCTGGCCTCGGAGCTGGACACGAGCCTGCGCCAGAGCGTCCAGCTCAAGAAGCTCCAGGGCGACCTGCCGCTGGAGGCCTACAGCTTCAGATCCCGCGTCGACATGGCCGTGGCGGCGCTCTCTGCCGGCGTCTCGCGCGCCGTCACCCTCACGGACGACGGCGTGTGGGACACCCACGACGACAACGCCCCCCAGAGCCCGCAGTTCGAGGCGCTCTTCAACGGCCTCACGAACCTCCTTGAGCGGCTGACCAGCACCCCCGGCCCCGAGGGGCTGCCCCTGATCGACGACACCGTCGTGGTCATGCTCAGCGAGATGGGCCGCACGCCGAAGTACAACGCCACCGTCGGCCGCGACCACTGGCCCTACACCTCGGCCATGATCATCGGCAATGCCACCGCCGGGGGGCGGCAGATCGGCGCCTACGACCTCCAGTTCTCGGGCGTCGGCGTGGACCCCGCCTCGGGTGACCTCGACCCCGACGCGCTCGGCGTCGCCGCCGAGGACTTCGGCGCCACCCTCCTGGCCCTGGCCGACGTCGACCCCGCCCCCATCCTCCCGACCGCCGCCCCCATCCTCGGGGCCCTGCGCTGAACCCTCCCGCCGCGCCGGGCGCGCCCGACCTCGCGCGCCTGGGCCGCCTCGGGTCGCCTTTGGGATGGACAAATCGGCTTGGGTCGTGAAACAAGGAGGGCCTCTGGCGCCCGGCGCCTCGGCCATCTTGAAGAGAAAAGATGAACAATTACATCCTCTCACACCTCAAGCAGCTTGAAGCTGAGAGCATCTATATCATGCGGGAGGTCGTCGCGGAGTTTCGGAACCCCGTGATGCTCTACTCCATCGGGAAGGACAGCTCGGTGATGATGCACCTGGCGCGCAAGGCCTTCTACCCCGGCGCGCTGCCCTTCTCGCTGTTGCACATCGACACGACCTTCAAGTTCCGCGAGATGATCGCCTTTCGGGACGCCTTCTGCGCCCGCCACGGCTTCGACCTGATCGTCCACACGAACAAGGAGGCCATCGCGGCGGGGATCAACCCCTTTGACCACGGCAGCAACAAGTACACGCACCTGACCAAGACGGTGGCGCTGGTCGAGGCCCTCAAGGCCGGCGGCTACGACGCGGCCTTCGGCGGCGCGCGG
>SYOX01000192.1 GCA_005804885.1 Pseudomonadota bacterium | reverse complement strand
CGCCGAGAGCGGGACGCTGGCCTTCCTGGACAGGGACGACAACGACCTGTTCATCGTCGAGGGCTGGCGCTGGCAGACCAACGACGGCGTCCACTCGTATCGGAACCTGTCGATCGAGGACAGCACGCGGGACTCGACGGCGCTGGTGGTGGACGACAGCGGCTCGCTGGTGGTCAACGTGGCCCAGACGCTGACGATGGACGCTGCGGCGGTCTGGAACCTGACGGCCGGGACCAGCACGCTGAACATGAACCGTCTGTCGATGAGCACCTCGACGATTCAGAGCAACAACACGGTGATCCTGAACATCGCCGAGCAGGCCGAGTTGTTGAGCACTTCGGTGATCGACGTCGCGGCGCTGGAGCTCCGAGGGGGCGGGTCGATGGTGATGAACTCGTCCTCGCGGCTGATATCGAACGACATGTTCTTCAATGGTTTCGGGACGATGGATCTGACGAACAGCTCCTATCTGCAGGGCAACATCCGAGGGGACGTCGACAACCTGATGTTGAGGCTGTCGAACACCTACATCTCGGCCAACAGCTATGGCTTCCCCAGGGATCAGGGCCCCGGCGCGGGCTTTGCCAACAACTCCTCGTACAGCTCGGGCTCGGGCGGAAGCCACGGCGGTCGCGGCAACGATGCCTACAACCAGGGCAACACGCGGGTCTATTACGGTGATCCGTCCAACCCGACGCTCAAGGGCTCGGGCGGCGGCTCGTCCTGGGGCGCCGCCGGCGGCGCGGGCGGCGGGGTGGTCAACCTGACGGTCGACGGCGAGTTCCTGATGAACGGTTACGCCTACGCCAACGGGGCCAACGGGGACACCAGCAACCAGCACTCCTACTACGGCGCGGGCGGCGGCTCGGGCGGGACGCTTCACTTCAGGACCAACCTGCTGCGCGGCTCTGGCATCTTCCAGGCCACGGGGGGCTCCGGTGGCGGCGGTCACAACAGCTACCGGGGCGGCGCGGGCGGCGGCGGGCGCATCTTCGTGGTCTTCAACGACAACACGGGCTTCACCGCCCCTCAGTCTTCCTCGGTCTCGGGCAGCTCAGGCCACAGCGGGACTTCGGAGCGGGGGACCCTGGCCTTCGTGGGTCGGGGTGCGGATCGCGTCAGCCGGACGGACGACAGCTACTTCGTCTACGATGGCTGGCGTTGGGAGCAGGCGGACAACGGCGGCGTTCACGCCCACGCGAACTTCGCGGCCCACAACGGCGCGCTGATCACCGGGCCGGACTCCAACGCTCAGACGCTCAGCTTCAGCGGCGAGCACCGGCTGAGGCCCTCGGCGGCTTGGAGGCCGAACACGCACAACACGGCCTTGACGGCCGGCAACTTCTTCCTGGAGTCCAGCGCCAACATCCACTCCGGCAACGTGAACCTGGCCCTGGGGATAAGCGGGACCTTCACCATGGCCACCGCCTCGTCCATCAACAGCAAGCTCGTCACCGTCACCGGCACCAGCGACGCTCGCCTGGATGGCACGGCGGTGGTCTACTCGGACAACATCCAGTGGACAGGCCGAAACCTTGATCTCAACAGCACCACGGCTCAGTTCAACGTCGACGGTCGCGGCTTTGCTCAGAACGCCGGGCCGGGCGCGGGCTACGCCAACGGTTCGTCCTACTCTTCGGGCTCGGGGGCCAGTCACGGCGGCGTCGGTCAGGTCGCCTACAACACCGGTTCGGTCCGCCCCTTCAACGACTCTTCGATCCGGCCTACGCTTGCGGGGTCGGGCGGAGGTTCGTCGTGGGGCGCGGGCGCTGGCGGCGGCGGTGGGATCATCCGGGTTCAGCTGACGGGCTTCCTCGACATCGAGGGCTACTTCTACGCCAACGGCGCCGACGGGGCCACGAGCAACCAGCACAGCTATTACGGCGCCGGCGGCGGCTCCGGCGGGTCGATCTGGGTGACGACGGATCGTCTGACGGGGTCTGGTCGCTTCTACGCCTTCGGTGGGGCAGGCGGCGGCGGGCACAACTCGTATCGAGGGGGCGGCGGCAGCGGCGGTCGGATCTTCGTGGAGTACAACGACCCGACGGGCTTCTCCAACCCCCAGCTCTCCGGCGTGGTGGGCGGCTACGGCTATGGCGGGGCTTATGCGGACAACGGGACGATGGGCTTCTTCGAGCGCGATGTTCAGGATCTATGGGTGGTCGAGGGTTGGCGCTGGCAGCAGGCAGACGGCCCCTTCACCTACCGGAACCTGAAGGTGACCGACAGCATCCACGACACCTCGGCCTGGGTGCGGGACGACGGCAACGCGACCCGCATCGACGTGGGGGTGCTGCTGGACATGGACCCTTCGGCCTTGTGGCAGTCGACGGCCTCGCTGACGGACATTCGCACGCAGCGCCTGGCGATGAACAGCTCGCGCATCACCGGGCCGGCGCTCTCGCTGACGGTCTCGGGCAACTCGACCCTGCTGACCGGCTCTCAGGTTGACGGCCCGAGCGTGCGGCTGTCGGGGGCTGGCGGCTGGAACATCGACGGAGGGTCTCGGCTGATCTCCGACGACATGCGCTTTGCCCAGACTGGCCCGGTCGACCTCCGCGCCAGCTCCTACCTCCAGGGCAACATCCAGGGCAACGTCCGCGACCTCAAGCTCCACGACGGGACCGTCTATGTCCGCGCCGATGGTTATGGTTTTGCCCAGAACACCGGGGCTGGGGCCGGCAACCCCAACGGTTCGTCCTACAGCTCGGGCTCGGGGGCCAGTTACGGCGGCGTCGGCACCACGGCCTACAACAACGGCACCGTTCGCCCCTTCCACGGCGACTTGATGGCGCCGACCGCGAAGGGCTCAGGCGGCGGCTCGTCGTGGGGCGCGGCGGCTGGCACTGGCGGCGGGTTCATCAACCTGGTGGTGGCCAACGAGCTCCTCAACAACGGCTACGTCCAGGCCAACGCCACCGACGGGGCCACGAGCAACCAGCACAGCTATTACGGCGCCGGCGGCGGCTCGGGCGGCTCGATCAACATCGATACGAACAGGCTGTCGGGTTCCGGCTACTTCCTGGCCAACGGCGGCGCAGGCGGCGGCGGTCACAACTCGTATCGGGGCGGCGGCGGCGGCGGCGGTCGGATCATGGTGCAGTACAACGATGACTCAACCCGCACTCGAAAGGAGAGGATGAACGTCACGGCCGGCTTCGGCTACGGCGGCACCTACGCGGAGAAGGGGACGGCGGCCTATTTCGACAAGGATGACAGGCACTTGCAGGTCTACGACGGCTGGCGTTGGGAGCAGGCGTCCAGGCCCTTCCAGTTCGATCTGCTGTCGGCCTACAGCGGCGCGGTCATCACGACCGAGGGGCCGGCGATGGAGGTCAACGTCAACGGGATGTGCCACTTCCAGATCTCGGTGGACTTCAACACGCAGAGCTCGGACCTGAACCTGACCTGCGGCGACATTCAGATGGACAGCGCCTCCAGGCTCGAAGGCGGCGGCAAGACCACGACGGTGCTCTCGACCGGGGCTGTGACGCTCAACGGCTCGGCCTACATGCGCTCTCGAACCCTGGCCCTGCTCGGCTCGGCCAACATCACCTTGAACTCCACCGCGGCCCTTCACGGCAACCTCAACCTGGCCGGCCGCCGCCTGACCGTCACCGCCTCGGCCCAGCTCAACGCCGCTGGCTACGGCTACGGTCAGAACGACGGCCCTGGCGCGGGCTTCGCCAACGGCTCGTCCTACTCTTCGGGCTCGGGGGCCAGCCACGGCGGCGTCGGCCGCCCTGCCTACAACACGGGCTCGGTTCGCCCCGTTTACGGTGAAGTCCAGGCGCCCCGCACGGCCGGTTCGGGCGGTGGCTCCTCCTGGGGGGCAGGCGCGGGCGCTGGCGGTGGCTCGATTTACATCAACATGACGGAGGCCCTCCGCCACGACGGCCAGATCTACGCCCACGCGGGTGATGGCGACACGAGCAACCAGCACTCGTACTACGGCGCCGGCGGCGGGGCTGGCGGCGCGGTGTTCCTCGAGACGAACGGCTTCACGGGCATCGGCCGCATCTATGCTCGCGGTGGCACCGGCGGGGGTGGTCACAACTCGTATCGGGGCGGCGGCGGCGGCGGCGGTCGGGTGGCGACGTGCGTGCTCGTCGCGGGCTTCAACGGCGCGGTGGATCTGCTCGGCGGCTACGGTTACGGGGGCTCCAACGCCCAGACCGGCACCTTCTTCAACGCCTGCACGCCGGTGCTGCCGGAGGCGGCCGTGGTGGCCTCGAGCGGCTACCAGATGCCGCTGGCCGGCATCTTCGCTCCCAACACGACCGGCGTGGTCGTGGCGCAGTTCCGCATCCGTGAGATCACCAACCGCAACGGGGTGACCATCAACGCCCTGCGCGTCAACGCGGCCGGCTCGGGCAACGACGCCACCCACATCTCGGCCGTCCGGGTGGTTCACGACGTGGACGGCAACGGGCTGGTGGACGATGGCGAGCGGCTGCTGGGCCAGGGGCGCTTCAACGCGGACAACGGCTCTTTGAGCCTGAGCAACCTGGGCCTGACGGTGCCGCGAGGGGGCAACACGAACATCGTGGTGGTCTATGACTTTGCGGCCGTGATCGCGAACAACGTCACCTTCCAGGCCAGGCTCTCGGACCACACGTCGCTGACGCTGGTGACCCAGGGGACCGACCACCCCGTGCCGCTCTACGGGTCTCCGGTCAACGGCAACTCCCACCGCGTCTTCCAGACGCCTCCGCCCAACGTGGCCTCCTTGAGCCCCTCGACGGTCTCTCAGGGCGTGGACAGCTTCATCACCCTCTATGGCAACTATTTCCAGAACGCCACCGCCGTTCGCCTCAGCGACATCGACAACACCGCCTTGACGCTGCTGTCGATCTACGACAACGGCACGAGGATGGGGGTGCGCGTGCCGTCGACGGTGCCTGTGGGTCGCTACCACGTGCGGGTGACGACGCAATACGGAACCAACGCCACCAGCGGGGTGCAGCTGACGATCCAGGCTTCGTGCAACACGGGCCTGCTGGGCATCTGCGGGGCGGGCACCGACAGCGGCCAGGGCTGCGTCCCCAGGATTTTGCCGGGCACGCGCTCGGAGGTCTGCGGCAACGGCGTCGACGAGAACTGCGACGGTCAGGATCTCGACTGCCGCTTTGTCGACGGCGACGGCGACGGCTTCTCGCCGGCGGACGGCGACTGCAACGACGGCGACCGGAACATCTTCCCGCGCGAGGGCCTGGGCTGCTCGGCTGCTCGGGATGATCTTGATATTGATGGGGTTTCTCGGGCGGTGTCGGTCTACTCGCCGCTGGACGACGAGGGCGACGTGTCCTGGACTCAGAACGTGGGCGCCTCGTGGTATCAGGCGGCGGCCGACACCCTGGTGGACTCCGCGGCGGTCTTTGAGGCCGAGGGGGCCTACGCCGAGGTGCCCGACAGCGTCTTCTTGCAGCCCTTCGGCGACCAGCTCACGGTCGGCGCGTGGATCAACATCGACGAGGTGCCCACCTCGGGCAACCAGATGATCTTCTTCCGGGGCCCTTCGGGCGGGGAGAGCTACGCGGTGTGGTACGACGCGGTCCACCGCTGCTACGTGGTGGTGATTCAGACCACGACGGGGCGGCACATGGCGCGCTTCGTGAGGCCGATCGTGGCCAGGACCTGGATCCACGTCGGCGCGACCTACGACGGGGCGCAGCTGACCTTGTATCTGGACGGTCAGCCGGTGGCCAACACGGCCTGCAGCGGCAACCTGGTCTATGGGACCTCGGTGATGCGGGTCGGCGGCGGTCAGGTCGGCTACCAGACCTTCCGCGGTCGCATCGACGAGGTGGTGCTCTTTGGCAGGGTGGTGTCGCGGACGGACATCCTGGACATGGTGCGCCTCAACCGGCTGCACCAGCGCAAGGCTTGGGGCAACAACGGGCCGGTGGTGCGCTTCAGCTACGACTTCGGGGCCAGGGAGCACGACGGCAAGCTGCCGGGGGCCTTCCGGGGTGCTTGCAGGATCTCGGGGCGGTCGTCTCTGGCGACCTTCCCGCAGTTCTGCTCGGTGGTGGGGACGTCGACGGGCTTTGACATCTGGGACGAGCCGACGGGCAAGCTTTGGGCGAGGTTCTGGACGCAGGGCCGGATCGCCAACAGCGGCATCAAGCTCGACAGCGTGGACTACGTGACGGCGGCGGCGGGTCGAGTGTACCTGGGCAGCCACACGGGCAACGGGGGCATGATCGTGCTGGACTTCAAGTCCGACAAGGTCGAGCACTGGTCCACCTCGGGCGTCGCCACCTACAACGGCGGGATCGGGACGGTCAACCTGGGCCGCAGCTTCGGTCAGGTCGACGGCAACGCGCTGCGCCTGCCCACCAATACGGTCAGGCGGTTGCGCGGGTGGACCCGTGGCGGGACCCAGGCGCACGTCGGCGTGGCGTGCGACGAGGGCGCGTGGGTGATCGAGGGCGACAGCCAGCCTCAGTTCGCGGCGATGTACATGCCCCGGCACGACAACGTCAACGCCAACGCCCGCAGCGTCTTCCGGCTCTTGAGCGGCTGCGGGGTGCACCGGGTGGGGGATTACTTCTACTTCGGCATGGCCCACGCGGACGACCATCGCCTCGACATCGTGGCCGGGACGCCCTACCGCTTCCAGGGGGTCGACCGCCGCTCGTTCGAGAGCACCGTCCAGTCGACGATGGTGCCCTCGTCCTGGCACACGGTCTATGGGAGGAGCACCAACAGCGTCTGGTCCAACTTCGTGACGGCCAACGTCAACTGGGGGGCGGTGCGCGACCTGGCCATCATCCCCAACCGCAGCCGCAACCCCAACGCGCGGGGCGGCGACGACCACATCATCGCCATGGCCACGCCCGAGGGCATCGTGCTGCTGGATCAGGGGGACTCGGACGGGGACACGGCGCCCTCGTACATGATCCTCAAGGGCGAGGACAACGGCGTCAGCGACGCGACGACCAAGTACGTCCTGAACTCGAACGTCGACGACTGCTCGGCGATCGGGATGCGGGGCAACGAGATGTTCGTCGGGACCAACGGCGCGGGCGTGACGCGGCTGAACTTCTCGGATCAGGGGGACTTCGAGCAGCTTGAGGTCTACACGACGACCTCGGGGGTGAACCTGCCGAGCAACAACATCACGGCGGTCTCTTGCGGCAAGAACGCGCTGATCTCGACGGACGCGGGCGTGGCGAGCATCCGCTTCCCGGAGCCAGGGCCTTGCACGGTGGAGGGGGCCCAGGGCGCCTGCGCGGTGGGTCGTCAATACCTGGTCAACGGGTCGCTGTCCTGCGTACAGACCATCCAGCCCACCGGCGAGATCTGCGACAACGTGGACAATGACTGCGACGGGACACCGGATGAGCACCCGGAGGTGGGCAGCATCTGCGACCGTCAGGAGCCCTTCATCGAGCAGGGGGCGGCCATCACGGTCAACTCGGTCGACTGCAACGGGGCCATCGTCGGGCTGCCCATCCCGGTCGTCCACGACAACAACGACCCGCGGCCCTCGCTGACCAACAACGCCCCGGCCCGCTTCCCCTTCGGTCGCACCAGCGTCCTTTGGGAGGCGCGCGATCGAGACGGCAACGTGTCGTCGATGCAGCAGGTCGTCACGGTCAACTTCGACGGCCAGCCTGCGATTACGGCGCCGGCCAACGTGACCCGGGAGGCCAGCAGCCCGCTTGGCACCCCCGTTGCGCTGGGCACCCCGAGCGGCACGATCTGCGTGCCCGGCGGGGTGACCTTCACCAGCAACGCGCCTGCGCGCTTCCCGGTGGGTCAGACGGTGGTGGTGTGGACGGGTCAGGGCCTGCAGGGCAGGCCGGCGACGGCCAGCCAGACGGTGACGATCACCGACACGACGCCGCCGACGATCAACGCGGGGGACGATCAGTCGGTGGATCTCCAGTCGGACGTGCGGCTGAACAACTATGTGGTGAGCGACAACGCCTCGCTGGTGAGCAACATCGCGGTGACGCACGACGCGCCGCAGACCTTCCCGGAGCAGCAGTTCGTCACGGTGACCTTCACGGCGCGCGACGAGGCCGGAAACACGGCCACCGACTCGGTGCGCATCCTGGTTCGCTTCCGGTCCCTGCCTCCGCCGACCTTGACGATCCTCAACCCGTCGACGGCATGGCACAACCCGCCGGTGACGATGCGGGCCGAGGTCAGCGACACGGGCTGCACGGTGTTGCCGACGGTCTCGGTCAACTCCATCGACCTGACCGCCAACGTGACCAACCTCGGCGGCGGTCGATACCGGGTGGAGACGAGCCGCGTCTCGGACGGCATCCACACCTTGACGATGACGGTGACCAGCGGGTGCTCGGGCCGCTCGTCCAACGCGACGCGGGTCTTCGGGGTGGACTCGGGCGGGCTCCAGGTCATCTACAGCCAGCTCAACCAGCAGGGCGTCGATCCGGGTGACTCCACGACCTGGCCTTCCTTGAGCGACAAGGCGCTCGTGGGCGCGGACATCCTCTTGCGGGACGATCGAAGCGGCCTGGCCACGTGCCGCGCGGAGGTCATCGACGTCGAAGGCAACGAAGAGGACGCCATCGTTCTTGACGAGCAGACCTTCACGCAGCGCTCCGGCGAGCCCTCGACCGGCATCCGGGCCACCGGCGGCAACTTCTGCAACAACGACGACCACTGCCAGGACGGCCGCCTGTTGCTGCGCACCTTCGAGGCCACTCGCCTGCAGCTGCGCATCACGGTCACCGATGTGGCTGGAAACACTCACATTGCTCGATACTTCTTCCGCTCGCTCGGGCTGCGCGAGGCCATCGTGGCCTGGGCCGAGGCCATCGCCGGCACCACCACCGACAACGGGCAGGCTCAGGCCGCTCTGGCCGCCGCCCAGCAGAAGCTCACGGGCTCCCTGGTCAGCTTCGACGCCGACTACTTCGGCAGCGTCTGGCTCGCCCTTGAGGACGCCGAGGCCCTCGTGCGCAACGCCAGGGTCTTTGACGGCGACATCGACCTGTCCTCAGAGGCCCTGCTCGTGGCGCGTCTGGCGGCGGACTTCGCCGCGGACCTGACCTCCCAGGCCAGGGACGAGGGCGGCCAGCAGCGCGTGCCGGCCTCCTTCGATGAGTCCGACGCCAGGATCGAGCGCTGCCGGGCGCTGGTGGAGGCCGAGTCCCCCGGCGACGCGATGCTCGAGCTCTCCAACGCCTTCTTCTGGGCCGAGGACGGGCGCTTCGACATGGTGATCAACGTCGAGCTCCAGACGCGCTTCGAGCGGGCCGTGGAGATCCTCGACCGGCTGCTGGGCCAGATGCAGCAGTACGTCGACGAGGAGGCGGAGCTGCCAGGTCAGAGCCTGGTGGAGGAGGTGCTGGTGGACCTCAACAGGCTGCAGGACTACCAGCGGACGATCGTGCTGCGGGGCGACACGTTCCCGAGCGACGCCGAGCACATGGCGTCGCTGATGAACCTGACGAACACGGCCGAGCGGCTCAAGGCGGCCGAGGAGCAGCCGGTGTGGGTGCGAAACTGGCAATACGGGCTCACGCAGCTGGTGTGGCTCTACGCCAACCGCGCCACGCTCAACGCCTCGACGTGGATAGGGTCGCAGCACACGCTGCTCGGAGACGCCAGGGCGCGGCTGGCGACGGCCAACGCGCACCGGGAGGCGAAGGAGGCGGACGACTTCATGCAGCTGCTGATCGAGTCGCGGTGCATGGTGATCGGGGTCTACAACTTCACCTACCCGAGTTCGAAGGTGGAGGTGCCCCAGGCGTGCTGCGAGCTGTTGAGGGAGTACAAGGAGCGCGAGAGCCGGATCGAGGTGCCCCAGCAGTGCCTGGGGGCGGTGGACGTCCGGATGGAGAACAACACCTTCTCCAGGACGACGATCAACGTGCGGGTGGGGCAGACGGTGCGGTGGATCAACAGGGACGGCGCGCCCCACACGGTCACGAGCGGCGTGCCGGGGGCTCCGACGCGCTCGCCGCTCAACAGCGGGAACATCGCGCCCAACGCGGTCTTCAGCCGCACCTTCACCCAGGCGGGCACCTTCAACTTCTTCTGCGAGCACCACCCCGACACGATGACCGGCCGCGTCGTCGTCACCGAGTAGCGCTTGTTCGGCGCGCCTGCGGCCTCCATCGAGGGGCCGCGGGCGCGGTCGACCGCCCCCCCTCTCTCTCTCTCTCTCTCTCCTTTGTCTTTCCTCCATTGAATCTGCCGATCCCGTCCCTGCCGTCATGCAGAGAGTTCTGCATGGGGTCTGTTTCTGAATGGGTTTGATTCCTGCTTCGGTTTGGGGGTACTCTTTCGTCTGGAACCAGCTTTGCTCAGTGTCCAGTCCGCAACCTCAAGCGCAAGCGGTGCCAGGGTATCTCAAAGATCACCCGGCGATCGCTGCGATAGCCTGGAGAGGCGATATGATTGTTGTTAGGCATCTGGAGGGTGGTCTTCGAGCCCTCAGCCTCTTGTCCGTCGTGTCGGTGATGGCGCTGATGTCGGCGTGCAGTGATCCGCCGTCGACGGGTCCGATATCCAACAATCCTTGTGGGGATCTTTGCCCGGTGGAGGAGTGCCAGTTCGGGGTGTGCGTCGGGGACAATGAGCCCGACGTTGGTCCGCAGCCTGAGCCGGATGTCCCTGAGGGCCAGCCCGAGGACGAGCCGGAGCCGCCGAAGGACTGTGAGCAGGACGGCGATTGCGCGGACGAGGAGTTCTGCTTCTTCGCCAACGAGAACGCCGATGGCGTCTGCCAGGAGGGTTGCCGAGAGGGCGGCTGTCCGGATGGGCAGTCCTGCGATCCGGAAACACACGCTTGCGTCGATGAGCCCGAAGAGGGGTGCCTGGAGGACGGTGATTGCGAGGCGGGCGAGATCTGCGTCGTGCCGGAGGATGGGGGCGCGGGGGTCTGCCAGGAGGGCTGTCGCGAGGACGGTGATTGCGGCGAGGGCGAGATCTGCGATGAGGACACGAGCCTTTGCGGAGAGGGCTGTCGCGAGGACGGCGACTGTGGTGAGGGCTTCCGGTGCGTCGACGAAGAGTGCGCTGGCGATGACTGCGCGGTGGATGGCGATTGTCCGGATGATCAGTTCTGTGACACGGCCGCCGACGTGTGCCGCGAGGGGTGTCGAGGCGACGAGGGCTGCGACCCGGGCGAGATCTGCGATGAGGGCTCGCGCGATTGCGTCGAGGGGTGTCGGGACGACGGGGCTTGTGATCAGGGCTTCTATTGCGATGAGGATCTGTCCGCTTGCCTGGAGGGGTGTCGCGGGGACGATGAGTGCGATCCGGGCAACTCCTGCCTGGTGACGGACATCGGCGGCGGCACCTTGAGGCAGCGCTGCGGTCCGACGCCTTGTGACGCGGACACGGATTGTGACGTGCCTGTGGGTCCGGGTGAGGCTCAACCCTTCTACTGTGAGGAGGGCGAAGGAGAGGGCATCTGTCAGCCCGGCTGTCGCGAGGACAACTGCGCGCTGGGGTTGTTCTGCAACACGGACACGCGGATCTGCGAGATCGATTCCTGCGTGGACACGGCGGATTGCGGTGAGGGGGAGTTCTGCGACGACGGGGTCGATCCTCCGGCGTGCGTGCCGGGTTGCGATGACGACGCTCAGTGCGAGGGAGGCCAGCCCTGCAACCTGGACACGAACAGCTGCGGCTGCAACATCGACGACGATTGCCCGGGCAACCAGCTTTGCTCTCTGGGTCAGTGCGTCCCGCGGTGTGACGGGCCGGAGGATTGCCCGCAGGGCTTCTTCTGTGAGGAGCGCACGGGGCTGTGCATCGAGGGGTGCCTCGACGACAACTTCGAGCCGAACGACACCGAGGACACGGCGATCCCGATCGACGAGGGCTCCTTCGACATGCGGATGTGCCACCTCGCCCAGATCGGCGTCGACGACCGGGATTGCTTCTCGATCCAGCTCCTTGAGCTCGACACCATCGAGGTCAACTTGACCTTCGTGCACGCCGACGGGGATCTGGATCTGCGGCTCTATGACAGGAACTTCACGGTGTTGGCGATCAGCGACTCGGTGGAAGACGAAGAGTCGATCAGCTTCGAGGTTCAGGAGGACGGCAATTACACCTTCTGCGTGGAGCCCTTCGGGGGGGCCTTCGAGGTCGACTATAGCTTGTCGGTGTCCGTGATCGGGGGGCAGGGTTGCCTGGACGACGCGGCGGAGGGCGGCAACGACGACACGTGCGCTGCGGTCCAGGGGGACGTCCTGGATCTGGTGCTGGGCCAGGTGGAGACGATCGAGGATCGGACGATCTGCGAGGGCGACGAGGACTTCGTGGCGGTGCAGATGCGCGCGGGGCAGCAGTTGACGGCGACGCTGAACCGGACGGGCGGCGACGATCTGGACATCCAGATCATCGACAGGGACTGCCGGAGCGTCGTGGGGGTGACCCAGGTGCTCGGCGACGTGCGCCCGATCGTCTTCAGGGCGCCGGCCGACGGGGTTTACACGGTGCGGGTCTTCGGGGAGCTGGTGGCGTTCGAGGGCAGCTACGCGCTGGATCTGGAGCTGGTCGCCGGGGACGCGACGTGTCCGGAGGACGTGGTGGCGGATCTGCCCGTGGAGCCGAACGACGACGACTTGCAGTCGACGATCCTGCATCAGCTGAATCGAGACGAGGTGCTCGATGTCGATAACCTGAGCCTGTGCCCGGGCGATGAGGACTGGTACAGGGTGTTCGTGACGGTGCCGTCGGATTTGATCCGGGTGGTCTTGCGCCAGAGCACGGCCGAGGTGCCGCTGCGGGTCGAGATCCGGGACGTGAACGGGGTGACGGTGCTGGACTCGGATCAGGCCAACTCGCCGAGCAAGACGGTCGAGACGCTGGGGTTGCCGCAGGCCGGCGCCTACTTTGTCCGCGTCAGCGCGACCGGGGCGGTTCCTGAGGCGGGGGTCAGCTACAGCCTGGACGTCTTGATGACCTCGGCCAACTCCTGCATCCGGGACGAGTTCGAGGAGAACAACATCCGGCAGGCCGCGTCGCTGATCTCGTCGGGGAGCTTCGAGGCGACGATGTGCCGCGAGAATCCGAACGAGGCGGACTTCTACAGGCTGCTGCTGGGGGTCGGCGACAGGGTCACGATCACGCTGGAGTACGATCACTCCATCATTGCGCCGCTGCAGACCCTGCCGACGATCCTCTACGGCCCGGGCGGCGAGTTTGACATCCAGGACTTCACTCGCCGGGACGGCAACACCGACACGGACGTCTTCTTCGGGGGCGACTTCCTCGTGGCGCCGAGCCAGGTGGGCGAGTGGGTGATCGAGGTTGCGGCGGGCGATGTCGGCCCGGGCCTCAATTACACGCTCAACGTCGATGTGATCTCGCCTTCCTGCGAGGGCGGGGTGGTCGAGGACTTCGCCGAGCCCAACGAGTCATGCGGTCAGGCCACGACCTTGCAGCCCTTCACGCCGCTCAACGGCTTCATCTGCGGCCCGACCCAGGACGTGGACTTCTTCGGGGTGAACGTGGCGGCGGGTCAGCGCCTCGTGGTCCACATGGATTACTTCCACTTCGACGGCAACCTCGATGTCGACGTCTTCGAGCCGGGGGGCTCGATCCTGGCGGGCTTCAGCCATCAGGTCGGCCCCAACTTCGAGGACGTCGTCATCGACAACACTCGATCGGGCCGCTACTGCGTCAGGGTCTTTGCCAACAGCCCCTTGACCCAGAACGACTACAGCATCGACGCCAGCATCGAAGAATGACATGCCCCCGCGATCCTCGCCCTGTTTCCTCGCCGCGATCGGTCTAGCGCTCCTGTCCTGGGCAGCTTGCGGCGAGGAGGAGGCGGGGCCGGCAGATGCCTTGCCTTGCGGCGGGGCCTGTCCGGCGAGCCAGTGCGTCCTGGGCGCCTGTCCGGGGGATCAGCCCGACGCCTCTCCAGAGCCCGAGCCCGAGCCGGAGGGCCTGGACGTCGGGCCCGAGGACGCCGCTTTGGAGCCCGAGGCTCCCCCCGACGCCGGTCAAGACGCCGCCGAGGACGTACCGGAGGAGCCCGACGTGGTCGATGAGCCACCTGGGCCGCAGGGGTGCGCGGACGACGAGGCCTGCGAGCCAGGGACGATCTGCGACGCGCGCCAGGATCCGCCTTCTTGCGTCCCTGGGTGCAGGCAAGACGTCGAGTGTCCCGAGGATCTGGTGTGCAGCCAGGCGCTCGGCCAGTGTGTCCTGGGGTGCGGCGTGGACGATGACTGCCCCGAGGGCGAGCGGTGCGATCCGCTCTCGCAGGGTTGCATCGGCGTCGACTGCCTCAGGGACAGTCAATGCGCCACGGCGCAGTATTGCGACGTCGATCTGGGCCTGTGCACCTTCGGGTGTCGGAGCGGGGAGTGCGCGCCCGGTCAGTACTGCGATCTGGAGGTGCGCGGGTGTCTGGAGGGCGACTGCGCGGTGGATCTGGAGTGTCCGCGCGATCAGTTCTGCGATGGGCTGTCCCAGCTTTGTCGGCCGGGTTGTCGAGAGAACGGCGATTGTGAGGAAGTCGAGGTCTGCGCGGTCGTCCAGCGCCGAGGGGAGGTGGAGCACGTCTGCCTGCCGCCGGCCTGCGCTCAGGACCGCGATTGCGCCATTGATTCCTACTGCGGTCCTCAGGATGGGTTCGACCGCCAGATCTGTCTGGTCGGCTGCCGCATCCCGAACAACTGCCCTCGGGGCTCGACCTGCGACCCTGAGGCTCGGGTGTGTGCGCCGGAAGGCTGCGAGGGCGACAGCGACTGTCAGGAGGGCGAGATCTGCGTTGAGGGCGGCGAGGTCAACGTCTGCCGGGTGGGTTGTCGTCAGGACAGCCAGTGCGCCGAGGGTCAGCTTTGCTTTGTGCAAGAGGGGGTCTGCTCGTGCGACGTGGCGCGGGATTGTCCGGTGGGGCAGTCGTGCCATGAGAACGTCTGCGTCAGGGCGTGTCGAGGTGACGGCGACTGCGCGCAGGGGGAGAGCTGTGATCAGGAGATCCGCGCGTGTGTCGTCGGGTGTCGGGACGACTTTCAGGAGCCCAACGACGCGCTCTTCGAGGCTGCGGTCGTCGAGCCGCAGGTCTACGAGGGGCTTCGGATGTGCTACCTGGAGCCGCCCGCCGAGGCGGCGCAGGATTGCTATCGCCTTGATATTATTGACGATATCGGCGCGACTTTGAGGGTCACGCTGGGATTCGATCACGATCGGGGCGACTTGAATATTTTCTTGATCGAGCCTGGCTTTGTGGAGGTGTCCAGATCCGAGGGTCGGGAGGACGGCGAGGTGGTCGAGGCGCTGATCGGGGAGGTCGGGACGTGGCGTTTTTGCGTCCTGGCGGCCGGCGCCCCCTTCCAGTCCAGCTACCGGATGGCGGTCGAAGTCGTGGAGTGACCGAGGTCATGGTTGCAATCTGCGATCAAAGGCGCTATCAACCCCCCTTGCTTCGGGGTGTAGCGCAGTCTGGTTAGCGCGCCGGCCTTGGGTGCCGGAGGTCGGAGGTTCGAGTCCTCTCACCCCGATTGTCTCGATCCCTGGTCGCCTTGGGATCTGGGCTTCTGCGCGAGCGCTCATAGCTCAACGGATAGAGCAACGGCCTTCGGAGGTTGAGGGCATCCAGGGAGACCTGGGCGGTTCAACTCCGCTGATCTCCAATAAGCCGTGGGTTCCAGGTTCGAGTCCTGGTGGGCGCGCTTCTCCTTACCGAGCCTTCCACTTTTCGTCCCGGACGTGACCTCTTGAGGTCATGTCGTGCATCTTGGAGGTGGGCGGATCTTTCCGCCCTTGAACCAACGTGCACGCCAAGGGCGTCCTCTGCCTGGTCCGCTGCTCTCCTCGGCGGTCCTTGAGGGGGTTTCGCGCGCCAGACCTCAGAGCTGCCATGATCCGACTCCGATGTTCCTTCCTGAGTGCGCTGCTGGTCCTCTCTTTCGGGGCGGGGTTGTCGGCCCAGGAGCCCCCCGAGGGTGAGGGCGGCGAGGGCGCCGAGGGCGGCGAGGAGGCGCTGGAGCCGATCACGAAGATGCCGTCGGTCAAGCGCTTCGAGTCGGCGGTCTATCCGGCGCGGGCCTTGGAAGGGGGGGTGGAGTCCTCGTCGCTGCTGGAGGTGGACGTCTCGGCCGAGGGGGAGGTGGAGGCGGTGCGGGTGCTTGAGGCGGCCCAGCCGGAGGGCTACGGCTTTGACGAGGCGGCCGTCGAGGCGGTCTTTCGCTTTGAGTT
>SYOX01000191.1 GCA_005804885.1 Pseudomonadota bacterium | reverse complement strand
GCGGCCGACGAGGACCTTGGTGAAGTTCCACTTGATCGCGCGGGTGCCGAGCAGGCCCGGCGCGGCGGCCGCGAGCTGGACAAAGAGGGGGTGCGCGCCGGGGCCGTTGACCTCGATCTTGCGGTGCATGTTGAAGCTGACCCCGTAGTTGACCGCGCAGAAGCGGGCGATCTCGGGCTCGGCGTCGGGCTCCTGCTTGCCGAACTGGTTGCAGGGGAAGCCCATCACGGACAGCCCGCGGTAGGCGAAGTCGTCGTGGAGCCGCTGGAGGCCCTTGAGCTGGGGGGTGTAGCCGCACTTGCTGGCCGTGTTGACGATCAGCATCACGCGGCCCCGTTGAGCGCTCAGGTCCTGGGGGGCGCCCGCGATGTCGTGGACGCGGGTTGTGTAGTCGATCTTGCTCATGGGCTCCGCAGGTCGTTGGATCGCGGCGGTGTCCTTGATCCGGTCACAAGGTATGCTGTTTGAAACGATGCGGTGAGTCAAAGGGGGATGCGCGCTTTTTGGCCTCGATAGTCGCGTCGATCCAGGCTATGATCGCCGACCATGACCCACGACGCGCTGATCGACAGACGGCTTGAGTTCCACGATCGCCACCAGCTCGAGCTCAAGCTGAGCTACCTGATCCCGCCGAGCGCGGCGCAGCACCGCTACGTGGTGGAGCTCTTCATGTTCGTGCCCCGCGAGCTGGGGATCGACGAGCACACCTACACGGCCCAGCGCTTCTACGGCGACATGGCGGCCTTCCTGCGGGTCAAGACCCCGACGATGTCGCTGGAGCGCTTCGCCTCGGAGTCCGAGGCGCTGGACTGGTTCTGCAAGCCCCCCGACAAGGGGCAGGGCGGGGAGGAGGAGGGTCAGGCGCTGTCGCGGCGCCTCAAGCACCTCGGCTGCCTGTACCGGGAGGCGAGCCGGGAGGCGATGCGCGAGGTGCTCGATCGCGTCGAGGCGCTGCCCTCCGGGGTCGCGGAGGTCGACGCGCCCGAGGCGGACGTGGCCGAGGTCGAGCGGGCCGAGTCGGCGCTGGCCGAGGCCATGCAGGCCTTCCTGGGGCGCCTGGAGGAGGCCGTCGAGCGCCTGCGCCGCTTTGGGAACGAGTGCGTCGGCGCGGCCCAGGACGAGGACAGGGTGCGCCAGAGCTGGGCGGCGGTCGACGAGTACTCGGCGCTGGTCACCGAGGACGCCTGCACGACCATCCTGCACGCGCTCGACACGCGCTCCGAGCGCGAGAGCGCGTGCTCGCTGCGGCTGCGCGAGGCGCAGCGGCTCATGGCCGCCTACGCCCACGCCCAGGTGGTCTACCGCAAGTCTCGCGGCTTCATCAGCGTGGTCAAGCCGGGCAAGGAGAACGAGCACTTCCCCTACCACCGCCGCGTCCTGAAGCGGAGCGTGCGAAGCGTCCTGTACTTCAAGATCCGTCAGAACGACGCCCAGATCCGGATGACCTCCGATCTGATCGGGATGGTGGCGGCGGCCATCGCCATGCTCTTCGCCGTCACCGCCAGCCTCTGGGTGCAGGTGGCCTGGAGCAACACCTGGCCCTTCGTCATCGCGATGGTCGTCTCCTACATGATCAAGGATCGCCTCAAGGAGTGGGGTCGACACTACCTCGGGCGCCGGGCGAGGCGCTGGATGCCCGACATGGTCAGCGACATCCAGGACATGCGCGGCGAGACCATCGGGAAGTGCCGCGAGGTGGTCCGGGTCGTCGACCCCAAGGCCGTCGACCCCGTGGTCGTCGCTCGCCGTCACTCCCGGCACCCCAATCAGGTCGCCGAGGAGGGGCGGCCGGAGGTCGTCGTCCACTACACCAAGGCCGTGACGCTCTCGACCGACAAGCTCGACGCCCAGATGGAGGGCGCCGAGGGGCTCAACGACATCATCCGGCTGAACATGCGCCGGATCTGCGAGTACATGGACGACCCCTACGAGCCCTACCACCAGGTCAAGCCCGGCGCGGCGCGCCTGCGGACCATCCAGTGCGCCCGCGTCTACCACGTCAACATCGTCCTGCGGCTCTCCGAGGGCGTCGGCCAGGGCGCCGTGATCAGCGAGGAGCCCATCCGGGTCGTCCTCGATCAGGCCGGCATCCGGCGCGTCGTCTTCCTCGACGCCCAGCGGCGCTCCCGGGCCGGGAACGCCTGAGAAGCCTTTCATCTCCGAACGGCTTCTGAGGCCGCCCGCCCGTCACGACTTCCAGAGCGGGTCGACCTTCTGCCGGATCGACTCGAACGAGAAGCCCCGCCGCATCAGGCGCTCGGAGAACTTGCGCGCGTCCTTGAAGTTCTTCGGCCGCCCCAGCGTGCGGACGAGCTTCTCGACCAGCGCGTCGAGCTCCTCCGAACGGTCGCTCTCCTGCCGCGAGCCGGGCTCGACCTCCAACACCCCCGCCTCCTTGGCCTTTCGCCACAGATCGCCGGTCTGCTCGCGCACCACCCCCGGATCAAACCCGCGCCGCATCAGCTTCGCCGCGATCTTCTGGAGGTCGTTGTAGCTCTTTGGGAGCCCGTAGGCGTGCACGCGCCGATCGAGCGCCTCCTCGATCAGCCTCCCCTCGGGGTGCGCCTCGTAGAGCTCGTCGAGGGCGGCCTGGATCAGCGCCTCGGGCAGGTGCTTGTTGGTCAGATCCCGCTCCAGGCGCCGCCGCCCCATCGGCTTGCCGTTGATCTTGGACAGGCTGTAGTCGCGGGCGAACTTCTCGTCGTTCAGGTAGGCGTAATCCAGGAGCCGCGCGATGACCTGCTCGACCAGCTCAGCCCCCGCGTCCTCGCGCTGGAGCAGCCGCCGCCGCAGCTCCTCGACGCCCCGCGCGCGGGCCGCCAGCAGCCTGAAGGAGCGCTCCATCAGCGTGTCCAGCGACGCCGGCTTGACCTCGACCCCCTCCGCGCGCGCTCCCCGCGCGCTGCGCCCGCGCTCCCCGCCCTCTTCCTCCCCGGCGGCACCCTCCTGCGTGCGCGATCTGCGCGCCTTCTTGCGTCCGTAGCCTGCCATCTTGCCTCCTTCCCCATGTGGGCTCGAAGAATAGCTGAAATCAATTTCAGTGTCAACGGCATCTGGCCCGTCGACAGCGAGCGGGCGGGGCTGGGCTCGATGCGAGCGCGGCGCTGGACATCACGGCGAGGCTTGCTCACATTGGTGGGGGTGAAACTTGCGATCGGATCTCGCGTTGGGCTCAGGGGAGCGGGCGCCTTGCGAGGTCGTGGCGCGGGCGTTTAGAGGTAGTATGCGCTTGAAGTTGTTGGTTTTTTTTGTCTTTGCAGGGATCGCTCTTTCGGGCTGTTGCTCGACGGAGGAGCCCTTGCCCTCGCAGGAGCTGGCGGTTCAGTGCGTCGAGTCCGATCTGCTGGCGCAGTGCCCGCCGGGGTCCAACCCCCTGCTCGGGGCGACGGCCGACAGCGTGTGCGTGGCCTCGGTGCAGGGCGATCTGGTCAACGGCGAGGGCGCCGTCAGCGGCCGTTGCTTCGGTCAGGCGGGCTGCCAGGTGGCCTGTCAGTTCTCCAGCCCGTGCCGTTGCGGGGTCGAGTCGGTCACCCGCGACGGCGTGGTGTGCGTCAACTGCCAGGACGTCGCGGCGTGCGGCGACGGCGTGTGCGAGGGCGGCGAGGACCCGCAGGGCTGCCCCCAGGACTGCGCCGGGGAGTGTCAGCCGGGCGCGCAGCGCTGTCAGGGCGCGCTGATCGAGGTGTGCAACCTGCGCGGGCGGTGGGACGGGCTGCCCTGCCCCTCGGACGAGGTCTGCGAGGACGACGGGGCGGGGCGGGTCGAGTGCCGCCGCAATGAGCTGGTCGACGGCGGCGACACGGGGGGCAACGGCGATGACTCCGGGGGGCCGCGGATCTCGGGGCGAATCCTCTTTGGAGACGCGGACTTGCCCGAGCCGGCGGCCATCCTCCGAGAGGGCTCGGGGCGGGACCTGCGCCCCAGCCAGACCTGGGGCCTGCTGCGCCACTGCGGGGGCAACGACTTCCAGGCGGCCCGCTGCCGACAGCTCGTCTCCGAGACGCCGCGCTACCAGCTCGTGCGGACCACCCCGGGGGTGAGCGGCCTGAAGGTCACCTTCAGCGGGGAGGGGCCGGAGCTGGCGCTCTGGGGGCCGAACCGCGCCGTGCTCTTCTCCGAAGATGGATTCTCGCCCTCCAGGTCCGAGCGGATGCCCTCGGCGGAGGCCTTCTGCGCGGCCTACAGCCCTTGCCTGGGCTTGTCCGGGACCTCGTGCGCGGAGGGGGAGATCGCCCCGCTGATCCTGGAGACCTACGCCTCGCTGTCCTCGCGGCTCGGCGGCGCGGGGCTGACTTGCCTGGTCGAGGGCATGGACGCCGAGTGCCGGGAGAACGACCGCCTCCAGGGCGAGTGCCTGATGCGCGATCGGGTGGTGGGCTACGGCGAGCAGGTGACGACGCCAATAGACATCCTCAACGCGCGGATGTCGGACGACGGCCGCTTCATCCTGCACCTGGGCCAGGGGGAGAGCAGCCCCACCTGCAATGGTCACCCCTCGGGCTGCCCGATACGGATGCCGATCCTGCTCTACGACACGCAGACGGGCGAGGATCGGGTGATCGGCGGCTCGGGCAATTACACCGCCTTTGGTCGGGAGCACTTCGCGATCAGCGCCGACGGCAGGACCGCCGGGCTGGTGGTGGCGGCGGGGACTTTTTCCACCCAGCGGCCCTTCGTCCCCGACGAGCTCGTGGTGCTCTTCTGGGATCTGACCTCGGAGGGCACCCAGCCCATCTCGACGATCCCGCTCAGCGGGGTCATGCCGCAGTCCCTGGCCCTGAGCCCCGACGGCCGCACGGCGGCGCTGGCGCTGACCGACGCCTACGGGCAGGCGATACAGGGCGTGGACATCTACAACGTCGAGCGCCAGCAGCTCGTCTACACGATCCTGCCGGCCGAGCCGCAGCTCAGCAATGTCTGCAAGATGGCCGACGCCGGGCTGGCCTTCTCGCCCAACGGCGCCCAGATCGCCACCGGCTACTTCGGCTCCGACGGCGACCGCTGCCGGCACGACGGCTACGTCGAGGTCTGGGATCTGCCCTCGGCCTCGCGGATCTCCCGGCTGCCGAACCCCTCGCTGATGCGGGCCTCGCTCCTGCTCTACAGCCCCGACGGCTCGACGCTGGTCGTCGCCCACACCATCTACAACGGCTCCGGCACCGTCGCCTTCGAGCTGGCCCTCTGGGAGCCGGAGTCCGGCGAGCGCCTTGGCACCGTCGAGCGCCTTGAGGATCGGCAGGCCTGGGCCGGCATCGACGGCATGAGCTTCAACCAGGGGGCCAGCCGCCTCGTCCTGTGGGGCAACGGCGTCGGCGGCGATTACGCCGCGATGCGGATCAGCACCTACAGCGCGCTGCCGGAGGAGCCATGACCCGCCACCTCGGCCTGCTGCTCCCAACTCTGCCCCTCGCCTTGACTTTCTTGACCGCGTGCCCGCCCGCCGAGGGCGGCGATCCCGGCTCGCCCGGCGCCGAGCCTGAGCCTGAGGCCCTCGGGGACGCCTGCCTCCAGGTCGATCTGACGCGCCAGTGCCCGCCGGGCAGCGCGCCCCGGATCGAGACGGCGGCCACGGCCTCCTGCGGCGGCCAGAGCGACACGCTGCTGACCGACGGCCAGGGCGCCGTCACCGGCGTCTGTCGGGCGCAGGCGGGCTGCTTGATCGCGTGCAACTTCCAGGACCCTTGCGACTGCGGGGTGGACCGCATCACCCCCGAGGGCGTCTTCTGCACGCGCTGCCAGGACGCCGCGGCCTGCGGCAACGACGTCTGCGAGGGCGGCGAGAGCCCGGCCAGCTGCCCCGAGGACTGCGGGGAGGTGTGCGTGGCCGGGGAGTCGCGGTGCAAGGGCGACGATCGGGAGGTGTGCGAGGAGAACGGGACCCTGGCCGAGGTGGCCTGCCGCGGCGATCAGTCCTGCCAGGTCAGCCCCTTGCGCGCCAACCACGCCTTCTGCCAGACCCGGATCAGCCCCTCCGGCGGCACCTTCCCCGGCGGCGGCGGCGCCGATCCGGACCCGCTTGATCACGATCCGCTGACGATCCGCTTCTTCCAGCAGGCGCTCAACTGCGCGCCCTCGGCCTGTCAGGGCGTCCGCTTCGCCGAGGGCGGCGCCAAGATGCTGGTGTCGGACAGGAACACGCTGCACGTCTACGATCTGGAGGCGGGGACGAGCCTGAACACGGGCCAGAGCCTGCGCTTCCCGCTGGGGGCCACCGAACTGCGGGTGGCCTCGGCCGCGCGCCAGCCCTTGATCGTGGATTACCTCCAGGACAGCGCGCGGGTCGCCGACGCGATCGTCGATGACACGACCGAGGTGGCCGTCGGCCCCCCGGCCTTCTCCGCCGACAGCGCGATCCTGGCCGCCGGGATGACCGTCGAGCGCACCCCGCTGGTGGCGCTCTGGGACGCGCGCACCGGCGACACCCTCAAGCTGCTGCGCTTCGTCGACGAGGAGGTCGCCGGCAACGAGCCGGCCTCGGCGGTGGCCTTCAGCCCCAACGGCCTGCTGCTGGCCGAGGCGCGCGGCGGCGTGATCATCCTGTGGAACGTCCCCGAGGGCCGCTTCATCCACCTGATCCAGACCGGGCTCAGGACCATCGGCGCCATGGCCTTCTCGCCCACCGAGGGCGCGCAGCTGGCCGTCGGCGGCGACCTCCTTGAGCTGTGGGAGGTCGAGGCGCCGACCCGGATCTGGTCGGCGCACCGCAACAGCGGCCTGACGTCCATCGCGTGGTCCCCCGATGGGCGCGCGCTGCTGACCGGCCCCGGAGGGATGTTCGGCGACACGATGCTGCTCGACGCCGCCGACGGCGCCCTCGTCAACCACTTCGACGCGCAGGGGCCGGTCGACTTCTCGCCCCAGGGCGATCGCCTCCTCATCGGCCCCCGTATTTTTGCAGACGCCTTCTAGGGTTTTCGCTGGAAGTCCCTTTCGGGGGCGGCTATACCCTTGGAGAACCTCAAGAAGCGACGAGCGCCGCGCGAACGCGCGGCGCTCCAACAGGTCCACCACGCCGATCCCCGATTGGAGGCGATCATGCCGTTGAAGTTCGTGAACCCCCGCACGCCTGAGTCTGTCGGCGAGCTGACCGCCCGCCAGAAGGAGCAGCTCGTCGTCGCCGGCGAGCTCTACGACGGCGAACACCTCAGCGCCGAGGAGCGCCTCTCGAACGGGGGCCAGGAGACCTCCTTCCTGGGGCTCGTGGAGGTGTGGGACGTGATGGAGGGCGGGGTTCTTGTCTATGAGGCGTGGTTCACCATGGTCGACTCCGGCACCTTCTTCCGGGCCGGCACCACCGAGGCCATCGCGGAGGTGATCCAGTTCGGCCTGGAGTGCAATGACGAGGAGCTGCTCGAAGAGCTGATGCTCGGCATCGAGGCCGCCGCCGCCGATCACCCCGACACCCTCCTGGCCGGCCTCGCCTGATCGCGCCCCTCGCGCCGGTCGGCCCGTCGCCCCCTGCCCGTCATTGCCAGCCGAGGGTGAAGGAGAGGCCGGCCTCCATGATCGAGCCGCCAAAGTCAAATCTTGAGGGCGCGGCGTCGGCGTCGGGATCGGCGGGGCGGTCGACCTGTCGGCGGGCCATGTGGCTGGAGCGGGCGAAGAGGTCGAAGGAGAGGCTGCCGCCGGGCTGTCCGCCGGGGACCTCGGGGTCGTCGTCCAGACGCAGGCCGGCGCCGAGCGAGAAGGCGTGGACGTCGCCGTCGAGCAGGTTGGAGCGCTGGCTGGGGATGGGCGCCGGGGTCGGCCGCAGGCTGTAGCCGGCCCGCAGCGCCAGGAGGCCCGACATCAGCCGCCACTCGACGCCCAGGCGAGGCTGGATCACGTCCACGAAGCCGAAGTCCTCGCGCGGCGGGAAGACCAGGGTCGAGGCCACCGAGTCAGGCCCGCCTGCCGGCGTGGCGATCAAGAAGGGGCCGGGGTAGGACGACCAGCCGTACCACGTCAGATCGAAGGCGACGGTCAGCGCCTCGACAGGATCCCAGGCCGCGCCCAGCGCGAGCTGCTGCGGCGAGTACCAGCTGGCCGCCTCCAGCAGCAGGTCGACCTCCAGGAAGATCCCCGCGATGGAGACGTCGACGCTGGCCGGCGCCTCCAGGTCGTGGAAGAGCGCGCCCCTCCAGGTCATCGCCAGGTGCAGGCCGTCGACGGGCTCGGCGTGGAGGCCGAGGTAGAGCGCCCCCGTGGGCCCCAGATCCCACCGCAGGTCCGTGGAGACCTCGCCGCCCTCGACGCCCTCGGCCACCGGGAAGGCCGTGTCCAGCGCCAGGACGCTGTTGACCAGGATCGCCACCCCGACGCCCACCGAGAGCCGCCGCCACGGCCGCCACGCGCCGCCGACGACGATCGTGAGCTGCTCCAGCGGGTCGCCGTAGAGCGCGAACTGCGGCTTGTCCGTCAGCGTCCCGGTCTCCAGCGTCATCGGGTTCTGGAGGTTGAGGCCGAACATCAGCCCCATCGACAGCGCGTAAGGCAGCTGCGAGCAGGTGCCGATCGTCAGCCGCGTCTGATCGCGCAGCTCCCTGGCCTCCGGCTGGCCCGCCGCGCCGGCCACGTCCAGCCCGTAGCGCGTGTGCTGGAGGTGGACCCCGGCCTGGTTGCCGCCGCAGAAGGCCAGGTTGGCTGGCCCGTACCAGGCCGCCGTCGAGTCCGTCGCCAGCGCCGTGCCCGCCCCGCCCATCGCGTTGGAGCGGCCGCCGAGGCCCAGCAGATCCTCGGTCGTGTTCGCGCCGGCCGTCGACGCCCAGGCCCCCGCCGCCAAGAGCAGCGCCGCGGCCACCCCGCCCCGCTTCATGTCCATCCTGTCTCCGGAAAGTCTTTTGAGATCAAGCGGTTATCGGGGGCTGTCGGCGCGCCGGCCGATCAGATCGTAGATGGCGCCGAGGCCGCCCTCGGACAGCATGAAGCCTGAGATCCCCTCGACGGCCTCTTCGACGCGGGCGGGGTCAGGGGGCAGGTCGTCGGCGAGGCACATGCGCTCGGGCTTGACGTCGAGGAGGTCGCCGAAGGCGTCGGAGAAGGCGACCAGCGGGCGGCGGCCCTCGGCGGGGTCCTCGGTCAGCAGCGTGCGCCCCATGGTCAGGATGGCGTCGCGCTCGTCGGCGGCCAGCAGCGCGTCGAGGACGGCCATCAGGTCGCGGCCGTCCCCGCGCCTGTCCTGCAGCGCCCGGCCCACGAAGCGCAAGAGCTGGCCGAGGTCCTCGTCGGCCAGCTCGGTGGAGAGGATGGCGGCGATGAGCTGCATGGCGGGGCCGTAGAGATCGGCGCCGGGGTCGGCGGGCGCGGGGTCGAGGGCGCCGATCGCCCAGGCTTCGAGGTCCAGGCCGGGGCCGGGGGCGGTCAGCGTGCGCGTCAGGCGCACGAGGGTGGCCAGGTCGCGGCCCGTCAGCGCGTCGTCGGTGTCCCGCTGGAGGCGATCCATGTGGCAGAGGTAGTCGGCGCGCGGCAGATCGGCCAGCTCCTGCACGGCGCCGAGCAGGGTGCCGAGCAGCGGCCGCAGGTTCGGGTGGGTCAGCGCGCGGCGCTCGCCCTGGCTCTCAGCGGACAGGAGCTGGCCCAGAAAGTCGATGATGGCCGAGAGCGCCCCCTCGGCGCCCTGGGCGCGCAGCCGCTCGACGATCTCCAGCGCGCTCAGGAGCAGCTCCCGGGCCAGCGACGAGTTCTGGGCCACGCCCGCGCGGGTCGAGATCGGCCCCTCGGCGACCATCCGGGCGAAGGACTCGACCATGACGTCGGCCAGCGTGCCCTGGCCGTCGCTGGCCTCGACGGTCACCAGCAGGTCGATCAGGTCGAAGAGCGGGTCGGCGGCCCCGCTGGACAGCGCCGCCGACAGGGAGGGCAGCGCGCGCCGGACCACGCTCTGCTCGCGCTGGAGGTCCTCGGCCACGAAGCGCAGCAGCTCGATGAGGGTGTCGAGCTGGCCGCGCTCCTTGAAGACGCGCGCCAGCGGGATGAGGAAGTCCAGCGCGCCGCTGCGCGTCAGCGCGTCGAGGGAGTCCAGCGCGTCGGCCACGGCCCCTGCGTCGTCGCCGCAGCCGATCAGCCGCAGGCCGATCTCCGTCACGAGCGAGGGCAGGGCGGCGGTGACCAGATCGATCAGGCCGCAGACGTCCCGAGGGTCCATGTCCGCGATCAGGTCCAGCACCACATAGGCCACCGAGTGGCCCCCGCCGGCCAGCAGCGGCACCCTGCCGCAGTCGGCCACGTCGAGCAGCTCGATGACCTGCTCCAGCCCGCTGCGGTTGTCCACCCGCTGGCCGCCCTGCTCGAAGAAGCGCGGCTGGTCGTAGTCCACCGGCGTCGAGCGGGCCAGATCCGGCCCGGCGCCGTCGCAGGCGTTGGCCTTGGCCAGCGCGCTGTGGTCGATGATGAGCTGCAACCGGGCCGGGAAGTCCCGCGCGGTCTGCCCCAGGCCGTGGACCACGTCCAGCAGCACCAGCGGGGTCTGGGCGCCGTCGACCGAGAAGATCGCGTCCAGCAGCGGCAGCAGATCCAGCGCCACCTCGATCAACGCCGGATCGGTCAGCTCCAGCCCCTCGCCAGCCTCGACCCCGTCCAGCGCCTCGAAGATGTCGCCGACCGCGATGAAGAGGGCGTCGGCCAGCTCCGGGGTGTCGCTCAGGACCACCGCCATCGTGTCCAGGAAGGCCAGGGGCCGCTCAAAGCGCCCCACCTCGACGATCAGCCACACCGCGTCGGCCAGCGGGTGATCCGCGCCGTAATGCCGGCACGTCCCCGTGCCGTCCTCGCACACGACCGGCTGGCCCAGCGCCGCCTCGACGAGCGCCAGCGCGTCGCGGTGTAGCCCCGCCTCCGCGGCCTCGCGCCCGAGCTGCGCCGCGTGGCTCAAGGCGGTCCGCTTCGCGTCGTAATAGTCGTAGATGAGCTGCCCATCCGAGGCCAGCGGCCGCCCCTGCGCGTCGACCGCGACCCCCTCGGCCCCGAAGGGCGGCAGATCGACGGGCTGGCCCGCCACGTTCACCGGCCGCCCCTGCGCGTCGACGTCCGCGGCCCCGTCGCCGTCCCGATCGACGAAGGGCGCCATCAAGATCCCGTCCACGTCCGAGTGGCGCACACGCGGGTTGCCGTGCACGTCGGCCCGCACGGCCCAGGCCGGCGCCCCCAGCGCCGGATCGTCGACGAAGCCCGCCGTCCGAAGCGCCGACTCCTCCAGATCCCCCGGATCGAGCGGCGCGCACACCCCGTTACTCTCCTCTCCCGCCTCCGACAGCCTCCGGCCGGCCATCTCCAGCAGCGCGTCGAGCGTGTAATCGACCCCGTCGTGCTGCTGGGCCACCTGCGCCAGCGACCTCAGCCGACCCTTGAGCCCCCGATCCCCCACCACCCCCGAGGCCAGCCGCAGCGCGTCCTCGCCCTGGATCACGCCGCGCGCCTGCGACAGGCGCAGCGCGGCCGCGATGGTGCGCCGCTCAGGGTCGAAGGCGTCGTCGACCAGCAGCGCCAGGACGGAGGCCAGGGCGTCGGTCAAGGCCTGCAGACCCCCGCTGTCGACCAGCGGCAGCAGCACGCTCCCCAGGATCTCCGGCAGCGGCGCCGGCAGCCCCGCGCCCAGCATGTGATCGAAGGCCGCCACGAAGTCGTCCCGGTGCGGCGCGAAGGCGTCGGCGTACTGCTCGGAGCACTCCTCGGCGCGGCCCAGGTTGGTGTGGATCACGCCAAAGACCAGCTCCCCCAGCGTCGTGCGCCCGGAAGGGTCCACCGGCGCCGCGAACTCGGGCTCGGCGGGCTGGCAGCCTTGCAGCGCGGCGATGGAGAGGGCGACGAGGGCGAGCCGGGTGACGAGGGCGACGATCCAGCGGGCGCGCGGGTGCCCGGTCTGTGGGGGGAGGTGGGGCATGGCGGGCTCGGGAGGTGCGGAGGGCCGCGCGGTCAGACCGACCGCAGGTGTTCCTTTCCCTCGGAAGCTACCACAGCACGCGGAGCGCTTCCAGGCGTCCGCCCGGCGCGCGCCGATCGCAGGTCGGGTCGACGATCGCCCCACGCTCCTCGCACCGCCCCCGTTGGGGACGGGCTCGTCGGGTGGGGCTAGAAGCGCGGGTGGGCTGCGACCTCTCGGTCGCAGGCCAGCGCACGATCCAAGTCGACACCAGGGGGCGTGAAAACCCCAATCCACAGGCCAACTTCGACGCGGTGATCCTGCCCTGCGATCCGATGCCGGCCGCCCGCTGGCCTGCGCCCAACGGGCGCAGCCCACCCGCGCTTCTAGCCCCACCCGACGAGCCCGTCCCCAACGGGGGCGGTGCGAGGAGCGTGGGGCGCGGGGGAGGGATCAGAGTTCGAAGGTGAGGAGGATCTGCCCGGAGAAGTCGGTCAGCTGGCCACCGGTGTGATCGGCGAAGCCGATGCCCGCGCCGATCCAGAGCCTGTCGCTGACGCGCATCTGGGCGTCGGCGGTGAACTTGCCCAGCGGGATTTCATCGATCTGCTGGGAGAGCATCGGGATGGTCAGGTCGATCCCGATCCCCAGGCGCAGCGCCTCGCTGGAGTGGCCGAGGCCGAGGCGAGCCGTCGCGCCCGGCTCCCGGTTGTGGTAGGGCATCAGCTCGAAGGTCCCATGGAGCTCGGGCAGCCCGAACCACGTCCCCAGCGAGAGCACCATGGGGACGTTGCCCGCCCTGTCGCCCACGATCAGCGCCGGGCCGATCTCCAGGCCCAGGTAGGGCGTCTCGAAGCCGATCCGACCCGTGACCACCGTCTGCTGGTCGCTGGTCCCGATGTCCGGCGGCGTAGCCTTCTCGCAATTCGGGTCGTTCAGCGCGCCGTCCTCGACGCAAGATGCTGGCCCCAGCGTCACCCCTCGGGTGACCTCGACCCCGGCGCTCTGGACGCCGACCGAGCCGCGCAGCGCGCCGTCGCGGTGGTGGACTGAGGCGCCCAGGCCAGCGTGGTCCGCCTGGTAGCGGTGGGTCGGCCCCGAGGCGCAGCCCGCCTCGTAGAAGAAGCGGCCGCCGCTGCCGCTGGCGCGCACCTCGGTGCCCTCGTCGACGGGGCGCGCCAGCGCGACGGCCGGGAAGAGCAGGACGATCAGGAACCAGCGCACTTCAAAGGTCTTCATGGACTCCCTCGGTGGTGAGGCGGCGCCTCATCTCTCATGCCAGCCTTTGATTTCAAGAGGCGTGCCACGTCGTTGACGCCGCGTCGGTCGGCGTCGAATCCCTCATGCACCCCCCGCTGGACAAACCCTTGTCCCATGGATGGTGCGCCCGCTTCCCATGTGGAGCATCCAGGTTGCGCTCGCGCCGCAAAGCGTGTTCCTCTCGGCGCGGCGCTCGATCCCAGGAGGGGCAATGCAAGTCTTGAAGATGGCGTGGGTGATCGCGTGGGTCACCCTGTCGGTGACCTTGCGCCGGTTGCTCAAAGGCCCCCGACACCCGGTCTGGACATGGCGGGCCGAGGTGGTCGCCCGGGTCATGCGGGCCCAGTCGCACCGCGACACCCACGACGACCCGGCCCGCGTCCGCGCCATGATGCTCGACGCCCCCATCCCGCGCCAGCTCGCCAGGGCGCTGACCCTTGAAGAGATCCAGCTCGCGGGCCTCCCCACCTCGCGCTTCACGCCTGCAGGCTGGAGCCACGGCGGCGCCACGATCCTCTACCTCCACGGCGGCGGCTACGTCTTCTGCTCGCCCGGCACCCACCGCGATCTGGTCGCCAGGCTCGCCCACGCCGCCGACGCCCGCTGCCTCTCCCTCGACTACCGGCTCGCCCCCGAGCACCCCTTCCCCGCCGCCGTCGACGACGGCCTCGCCGCCTACAAGGCCGCCCTCGACGCCAGCCCCCCCGAGCGCCTGATCATCGCGGGCGACTCCGCCGGCGGCGGCCTCGCCCTGGCGACGCTGCTGCGCGCCCGCGCCGCCGGCCTCCCCATGCCCGCCGCCGCCGTCCTGATGAGCCCGTGGGTCGACCTGACCGTCAGCGGCCACAGCGCCCTGTCCAACGCCCCCTTCTGCTTCCTCAACAAGGCCATCCTCGACCGCTACACCCTCCACTACCTCCAGGGCCACGACCCCCTCGACCCCCTCGCCTCTCCGATCCGCGCCGACCTGACCGGCCTCCCCCCGATGATGATCCTCACCGGCGACGCCGAGGCGCTCTACTCCGAGGACGTCGACCTCGCCCGCCGCGCCCAGGAGCACGGCGTCGACGTTGACCTCGTCGTCGCCCCAGGGATGATCCACGCCTGGCCCGCCCTCGCGCCAGTGCTGCCCGAAGGCCGCGCCGCCATCGAGCGCATCGCCTCCTTCATCAAGTCGACCCTCGCCCGATCCCCCTCCCATGCCTGACAACCCAACTCACTCTCAAGCGCCCCGCATGACGTCGATGACCGTCAAGTTGTTGATCCTGAATGCATTTTTCAGGTGCGACCGTGGGCAATGAAGGCGCCCGGGCGATCCTGGTGGCCGGGGCCTCGCGAGGGGTGGGGCGCGCGCTGGCGCTGGCGCTGGCGCGCTCCAAAACGCCCGTGGTGATCGCGGCGCGCTCGGCGCCCGAGCTGGAGCAGCTCGGGGCGCAGATCCGAGGGCTCGGCGTCGAGGCGCGGGAGGTGGCCGGGGACCTGGGGCGAGCGGACACCGCGGCGCGGTGCGTCGAGGCCGGCGCGACCCTCGGCGGGCTCTCGGCCGCGATCTACGCGGCCGGGGTGTCGCCGCCCAGGGCCCCCCTGTGGGCCGCAGACGAGGCCGACATCGAAACAGCGCTTCTCACCAACCTCGCCGGGCCCATATGGTGCTCGCGGGCCTTCATCGAGGCCGTAGGACAGGGGATCGGGAGGCTGATCTTCGTGTCCTCGGGGCTCGCGGGGGCGCCCTGGCCCGGCGCCGCCGCCTACGTGGCCACCAAGGCCGGCCTGGAGGGGCTGGTGCGGGCGCTGGCCCTGGACCTGGAGGGCTCGGGCATCTCGGCGACGGCCTTGCGCCTCGGGGGACTCCGCACCGAGATGACCCGCGCGCTGATGTCGGCCGACGACTGGGCCGCGCTGCCTCCTCCCGAGGCCGCCGTTCCGCCCATCTTGCGGCTCCTCGACGCCGACGCGGGGCTGATCCACGGGCGGATCTTCGCCGCCGACCGGCTGGAGCGCGACGCGGACGCCGAGCTCGCGCTCGCCAGCCCCCTGTCGGCGCTGCGCCCGCTGCGGACCGACGCGGCCCTCTGGCGAGGGCCGGGGGTCCTGGCCCTCGACCGCCTGGAGAACCCCTGCGGCGCCTCTCCGGCGGCCCGCGGCGCGCTGGAGCGCCTGGCCCGCGCCCCCGACCTCCACCGCTACCCCGAGGAGGGCCACCCGACGCTGCGGCGCGCGCT
>SYOX01000190.1 GCA_005804885.1 Pseudomonadota bacterium | reverse complement strand
TGGGCTGCCAGCGCCCAGTTTGTTGCCCCAGTCCGCCGACGAGCCCTCCCATCGCCCCTCCAGTGAGCCTGCCGACCTCGCTGCCATCGGCCTTGCTGGCTAAACCAAGTTCAAAGCATCAGAACGTGGTGAACGCGTACTCTGGCGGGCGTTGGTCTTTATGATTGATTGATGGAAGAAAAGAACGGGGCGGGTCATGAAGACCTGCCCCGTACAGGATGAGCGCTTGAGTTGAGGGTCCGGCTTCAGGCCCTTTCGGATGACATGCCCCGTGCGGGATGAAATATTTGATTTTACTGCATGAGCATTCTGCGGTAGGCGGTGAAGGCGGTGTCCATGCGGGTGTCCTGGCCGGCGGTGAACTGGAACATGCAGGAGTCGTCGGTGTAGTCCATGAAGTTGTTGATGGGATCGTTGCCGGGGTAGATGGAAGAGGTGCAGGTATTGCGGTTCGCTGTGCAGGCGGTGGCGCCGGTCTTCTCTGCGGGGGTGTCGGAGACGTAGTCGCTGGTCCTGCTGCAGCCGCCCTGGAAGGTGTGGAAGAGGCCGAGCCAGTGACCGACTTCGTGGGTGCCGGTGTCGCCGAGGTGGTAGGGGGTTGCGGTGCCGCCGGGGAGGCTGCTGAACTTCAGCACGACGCCGTCGTTGGAGGGGTTGGTGGCGTAGTCCCAAGGGAAGGTCGCCCAGCCGAGATGGCCGTCGGCTGGGTTGGCGGTGTAGATGTTGAGTTCGGCGGGTCCACCTCGATAGTGGACCATCTTGCACTGGGCCTCGGTGGTGGAGCCGGGCGTCATGGTGAAGCAGGTCGCGTTGTTGACGCGTTCGGTGCTGGCGAGCATGAACGTGGTGCCACGCTCTCCGAAGGCAGCGTTGAGGACGGCGATCTGATCGCTGATGGCCTGGTCGGAGACGTTGCCCTGGTTGCCGTTGGTGATGACGTGGAAGTGGACGGGGATGGTCATGGATCCTGGCACGTTCGTGGTCGCGTTGAGGACCATCTGAACATTGGCCGCTTCGGTGGATGTGACTGTGCGGGTGGAGCAGCGGGTGACAGTGCGAGCATCCTGGGCGTCGAGTTCGAGGTCTTCGCCAGTGTCGGTGTCAGTCTCCTCGACGCAAGAACTAGCGCTCAAGCCAAAGAGCGATGCCAGAATAACCCTGAACCAAAATTTCTTCATCACACTCTCCTCTTGGCAAACTATTTTGGCCGTTGCGGTCGGGACAGGGGGCCATCCATTTTTGGGGGTGTGTCCCCTTGGTCTGTACCCGAGAAAGGTCGACAGTGTCTTGGAGGATCACTTGGGGTTAGTTATACCCCATTCAGAGGCAGACATCAACGGCTTAAAAAAATGTTAAGAGGTTAGCATTCACCCCCCTCGGTTTTGAAAAGGACGGAAACGGAAGCCAGAATGGGGAGATGAACACGGAGGTGGAGGTGCCGGGCGACGCGGAGCCCGAGCCCGGCGTGGAGCCGGGGGTTGAACCCGGTGTGGAGCCGGAGGTCGAGCCATGGGTCGAGCCGGGGGTTGAGTGACCTGGGCCATGGTGATCACAGAGGGGCAGGAGCGGACCGATCAGCTGGCCGCGGTGGGGGTGTCGGGGCTGGCGAGGGCGGGGCTGCGGATGGACGCGGTCCCGAAGCTGCGGCTCCAGCCCGAGCGCGCCGATCTCCTGATGGTGGGCGCTGGGCTGGCCTGTGGGGTCGTGGCCGCGCTGCTCCCCGCCCGGGCCTTGTGGCCGGAGCGCGCAGGGAGCGGCGCGGTGTCGCGCTCGCCGTCGTTGGGGGTAGCTCCCCAACAACGTGGGGATGGTGCCCTTGGACTGGAGGCACTGGGCGATGCACTGCCACATCCTCGAGCACGCGGAGCCTGGCATGATGACCGAGATCAAGGTCGACCCGTGACGCCGGTCAGCCCCACGGCTGGGTGGTCGAGAAGATGTATCGGCCGATCTTCCAGTCGCTCTGCGCGTCGTCTCGGATGAGCACGAAGAGCTCCTGGTTGCCCTCGGAGATCTGGGCGTCGTTGGCCAGGATCCGGGTCGTCCCCGCGCTGCGGGTCCTGGCGCAGGCCACCGCCGGCGAGACCACGGCGACCTCGTCGATCTCGAAGGTGATGTCCAGGCGGATCATGCCGGAGATCTCGCGGCAGGCGGCCTCGATCTGCGCGTTCATCCTCCCTCCTTCGGTCGGGGGGTCAAAGGTCGCGCGAAGAGTCCCATCCGCTCACGCCCTTGTCGTCACGCACCTGGCCGATCGTTGACGGATCGAAGGGGAGCGCGATGGGGGGAAGGGGGAGGCGCTGCCGCGTTGAGGGGGCTGTTGACGCTCCAAGGTGTGAAGATCAGGGCCCTTCTGAATCGAAGAGGGCTCGTGATCGCGGCCGAGGCTGGCTGCCCTTTGCGCGTCCATGGTAAATCATGAGTCACAAAAGGCACTTGGACGCGGCATATTGTGGCGTACGGTCAGCCTTGAGTCCAAAGTGGGGAGAGCGTCTTGTCGGATCGATGGTTTCCGCAATCTGGCTCATCAAGGCACGGGGCGAGGTCGCACGGCCTGAATGGCCTCCTTGCGCGACCTCCTCGTACCCGACGTTGACACCTTCGTGGACGGGAGACTGAAAAAGTATGGAGAGCCCGATGAGACCTGGCGTCGAGGTGCGTGTTGCCCGTTGTCTTGCGGGTCTGGTGGTGGCGGCTGCGCTCTGGGGTCCGACCCAGGCCCAGGCCCAGGGTGGGTCGCTCGATGTGCCGGCGCAGCTCGAAGGCTGGATCCCGTGGGTGATGTACGATCACCCGGATCGGGTCTGCGCGCAGCTGCGCCCGGACAGCCACCAGTGCGCGTGGCCGGGGGAGCTGGCGCTGACGGTCGAGGACAAGGGCGGCAGCTTCGCGCTGGTGGTCTGGCTCGACCGCAAGACCCAGGTGCGGCTGCCGGGCAACGGCGATCTGTGGCCGCAGGACGTCAAGGCGAACGACGCCGCGGTGGTGGTGGGCAAGAACGCGCAGGGGCTGCCCTTTGCGACGCTGCCCGCAGGTCAGCACAAGATCACGGGGGCCTTCTCCTGGCGAGGGCCGCCGGAGGTGATCGCGGTGGCGCCGGAGACGGGGCGCGTGGATCTGGTCCGGGCGGGCAAGTCGGTGTCGCACCCGCGGCTCGACCTCGAAGGTCGGCTGTGGCTCCAGGGCGGCGCAGACGGGGCGCGGGCGACGGAGGCGGACAGCCTGCGGGTGTCGGTGTTCCGGCGGATCTTCGATGGGGTGCCAATGCGGATCATCAACCGCTTCGAACTCAACGTCTCGGGGCGAGCGCGCGAGGTCTCGCTGGGCTCGGTCCTGCTGCCCGAGACCCGCGCGGGGGCGGTGCGCGGGGGGTTGCCCTTGCAGGCGGCGCCGGACGGATCGGTGCGGGTCTACGTCAAGCCCGGCTCTCACTGGGTGGAGATCGACACGCTGGTGACGGCGCCGCGGGCGTCGCTCTCGGCGCCGAAGCGCGACGGGGGTGACTTCGACCCTCAAGAAGTCTGGGTCTGGGAGCCCGATTCGAAGCAGCGGGCCGTGGAGCTGTCGGGTCTGGACTCGGTCGATCCCGAGCGGACGGCGCTGCCTTCGGACTGGCGCGGAGGGTCGACCTTCCTGGTGGCGCCCGGCGACACCCTCAAGCTCGCCGAGACGCGGCGCGGCGAGGTGTCGCCGGCCCCGAACACGCTCCAGCTTCACCGGTCGATGTGGCTGGACCTCGACGGGCAGGGCTACACGGTCAGCGACCGGCTCAGCGGGCAGATGCACCAGGGCTGGCGGCTGGAGCACACCGGCTCGGGGGCCCTGGGGCGGGTGACGCAGCCCGATGAGGGCACGGACCTGCTCATTACGACCGACGCGGTGAGCAAGCTCAGCGGCGTGGAGCTGCGGGCCTCAACGATCGCGCTCCAGGCCGAGCTTCGGCTTGAAGAGGCGGACCGGACGCTGGACGTGGTGGGCTGGGATCACGACGTCCAGGCGCTCTCGGCAGAGCTCCACCTGCCGCCGGGCTGGGATCTGATCGGCGGCGGCGGGGTGGACAAGATCGAGGGGACGTGGCTGGAGTCGTGGTCGCTCTTTGATTTCTTCTTTCTATTGATGATCGCGCTTAGCCTGGGCAAGCTGTGCGGTTGGCGGTGGGCGCCGGTGGCGGCGCTGGCGCTGTGTCTGACCCAGGGTCACGCGGACGCGCCGCGGTGGATATGGATCCACCTGCTGGCCACGCTGGCGCTCATCCGGGTGCTGCCCGAGGGCTGGTTCAGGCGCGCCGCGCTGGTCTACAGGGTCACCGCGCTGCTGGTGCTGGGGCTCCTGCTGGCGCCCTACGCGCGCGATCAGGTCCGCTTCGCGCTGCACCCTCAGGTGGATCGGGGGGCCATTGCGGCCACCACCGGCTGGGGCGACAGCGGCGAGAACATGGACTTCGCGCTGGAGCGCGGCGAGGCCCAGAAGGCGGCGCCTGGGTTCGAGCCGGGGATGGACGCGCAGGACATCCCGGCCCAGCCGCTTGAAGAGGACCAGAGCAAGAGCGACCTGACCCGGTCCATCGACGGGTACGCCGCCCAGGAAGGCAAGAAGATGGGCGGGGAGGACTGGGCGCAGAGGTCCAGTCGGCTCCAGCAGATCGATCCCAACGCCGTGGTGCAGACAGGCCCGGGGCTGCCCACGTGGTCCTGGCGCCAGTGGAACCTCCAATGGACTGGGCCCGTCAGCAAGGATCACCAGATCAACCTCTGGATGCTCTCGCCGACCTGGAACCGGGCCTTGACGCTGTTGCGCGTCGCGCTGTTGATCCTGCTGGCGCTGTTGCTGGTCGCGCGCCGCGACATGGTCTGGCTCAAGCCGGGCGGCCCCAAGGGCGGCGGCGAGGGCGGCGGTGAGGCGCCCGGCGGCCCGGCGGCGGCGGCGGTGGTCGCGGTGATCGGGATCGTGTGTCTGGCCGCGCCGGGCTGGGCGCAGGAGCCCTCGGGGCCGCAGCTCTCGGTGCTCAAGGAGAGGGTCCTGGCGCAGGTGCGCTGCGATGGCCCCTGCGTGGTGGCCAGCAGCGCCGACATCGCCGTCGACGAGCAGGCCTTGAGCATGAAGGCCGAGGTGCACGCGCTCAAGGACAGCGCCTGGTTCCTGCCTGGGCCTGCCGATCTGCTCCACATCACCTCGGTCAAGGTCGACGGCGTCGAGACGCGCCAGCTGCGCCGCGAGCCCGGCGGGCTGACCGCCGTGCGGCTCGCCGAGGGCCTGCACACGGTCGAGGTCGAGGGGGTGCTGGTGGCGCGCGACGTGGTGACGCTCAACCTCGACGCGGCCACGCGGCCCCAGCGGGTGCGCTTCGTCAGCGCGCAGTGGGACGTGGACGGGATCAGCGACGCGGGGATCCCGGACAACTCGCTGCAGATGACCCGCAAGCAGGCCGAGGCGGGCTCGGACGCGGGCGCGGCCGAGATGCGCGCCGAGCTGCCGCCCTGGTACCGGGTCGAGCGCCACCTCGCGCTGGGCCTGCCCTGGCAGCTCGTCACCGAGGTCCACCGGGACAACACGGAGCGCCCCCAGCTCGTCAAGATCCCGCTGGTCGAGGGCGAGAAGGTCATTACGGAGGGGGTGCGCGTGGAGAAGGGGCAGGCGCTGGTGAACTTCCCTCGGGACCAGGCCTCGGTCAGCTACGCCTCGGAGCTGCCCATCACGCCGACGCTGCGCCTGAGCGCGGCCACCGAGCAGCCCTGGACCGAGTCCTGGACGGTGGCGTGCAGCCGGATCTGGCGCTGCGCGTTCTCGTCGCTGCCGCCGGTGCACTCGGTCGACGGCGCCGCGACCTACGCGCCGCTGTGGCGGCCGTGGCCGGGTGAGTCGCTCGACATCGAGATCGGGCGCCCCGAGGGGACGCCGGGTCAGGCGATGACGGTCGATCGGGCGCTCTACGAGGTGACGCCGGGCAAGCGGCTGCTCGAAGCGCGGCTCACGATGCGGATCAGGGCCTCGCAGGGGGGTTGGCAGGAGGTGAAGCTCCCGGAGGGGGCGCAGATCCAGTCCATCGACATCGGGGGCCAGAGCCACAACATCGCGCTGGAGGGGGGGGTGGCGAAGCTGCCGATCAAGCCCGGCGCGCAGGAGCTGGTGATGGTCTGGCAGCAGCCCTGGGATCGGGCCCTCTACGAGCAGATGCCGCCGATCCAGATCGGGGCCAGGGCGGTCAACGCCACGCTCAGGCTCAACCTCGGCGCCGACCGCTGGCTCTTGTGGGTCACGGGGCCGTCGTGGGGGCCGGCGATCCTGTTCTGGAGCCATCTGGTTATCCTGCTGATCCTGGCGATCGTACTTGGTCGCATCAAGCTGATGCCGCTCAAGACGTGGGAATGGCTGCTTCTGGCCATCGGGATGGCGCAGCTGCCGGTCGTCGCGCTGCTGCCGGTCGTGGCGTGGTTCGCCGCGCTGGTCTGGCGGCAGCGCTCCCCGCGGCCGGCCTGGTGGCAGTTCAACATCGTCCAGTTGGGGCTGGTGGGGGCGACCTTCATCGCGCTGGGCACGCTCTACGGCGCCATCCACACCAACCTGCTCTTTGACGTCGACATGCAGGTCCGCGGCGCGGGCTCCTCGGAGCACGTCCTCCAGTGGTACGTCGACCGCGTCGACAGCGCCCTGCCCCCGGCCGGCATCGTCTCCCTGCCGCTGATCGTGTGGCGGATCACCATGCTCCTGTGGGCGCTCTGGCTCGTGACCTGGCTGCTCAAGTGGGTCCCCTGGGGATGGCGCGCCTTCAGCCACGGCGGCCTCTGGCGGCCGCTGCCGCGCAGCGCCCCGGCTGGCGCTGGTTCTGCCAAAGAGGACGGCGCGGGCGGCGCTGAGGGCGGCGTTGAGGGCGGCGCCGAGGGCGGCGCTGAAGACGGCGGGGCGTGACGCGGCGCCTCCTGGCCCTCACACTCCACCCCACTCCACCCCCTGTCCCCCTCCTCCCTCCGGAAGGCTGTCTCTTGGTCACATCTCCTCCGGGACCCGGCGCAGAGCCCTCTGAGCCCTTTTGACAGGGCCACGGGTCGATGAAGGATGGCGGCCAACACGGGATCGAGTTTTTGAGCAAGGCCAATGCACTGACCCCAGACCCATCAACTGAGTCTCCCCTCGATCCCCGCCACGACGGGCTCCGATGAGATGTGACCAAGAGACAGCCTTGCGCAGCGAGGGAGGCAGTGCCTCTCGGGGGACAGGGGGTGGAGTGCGGGGGACAGGGGGTGGAGTTGCGATCCAGCAGAGCCCGGAGAGGCAAGGGCTTATTCGACGACCGGGAGGATGATCTCGGGGACGCCGTTCTCTCGCCAGGTGGAGAAGTAGCGCTGCACCTGGAGCCTGGCCTCCTGCGAGCGCGGGAAGTCCTCGTGGGACGCCGACTCTCGACCCCCGCCCGGCATGGTCACCACGTCAAACTGCATGTAGCCCGCCGTCAGGCCGCCTCTGTTGCCCCGCACGGGTGACTCCAGGCGCTCGCTGACCTCCACGCGCCGAAGCTCCGCGCCCACCAGCGGCAGATCCAGCGCCTGAGCGAGCGTCTTGCCGTTGGGGAAGGGCACGATCTCGTCGTTGATCGTGACGGGAAAGAGCATATGCGGCGCAGGGTTGCCCAGGATCCGGTCCTCGAAGACCCTCGCCCCCCAGGTGGCCGGGTCCGCGTCGTCGATGCCGGTCTGGGCGATGATCAAGAGCCGGTTGAAGCGGCTCTCTCCGCCCGCCAGCGGGTGCAGGAGGGACAGCGCGCCCTTGATCATCTCGATCTCGGTCAAGAAGCGCGTCAACCACCCGCCGCCCATGGACAAAAGCACGGCGTCGACGTCGTCCGACAGCGCCGAGACGCCGCTGCCGATGAGCGCCCCCATGCTGATCCCGAAGTAGCCCACCTTCTGCGTGCTCCACTCGGGCTCGCCGTCCCCATCGAGGTCCGGCCGGGTCTTGACCAGTTGCAGCAGCTGGACCCACTCCAGCGCCGACTGGTTGAAGTTCCCCCTCATCTTGTCGCCGTTGATCTGGACCTTGCTGATGTCGATGCCGAGGAAGCGCAAGAAATCCACGCCGCCATTGCCCTTGATGGGGTGATCGCCGTGCTCCAGCGCCTCGGAGGCCACCAGCGCGAAGCCCAGCGGGACCAGAAACTCCGCCACCTCGGCCCCGAGATCGCGCCCGGTGTTGGCCCCGTGCCCGAACACGATGGGGATGACCTCCTCGGTGGGCTCCTTGGGCAACCACACCGTCACCCGCACCTGGTGGCTGCCCTTGGACTGCGGGGTCTCGATGGCGTCGCCATCCCGAAAGTCCAGCGCCTCGAAGATCATCTCGCAGCGCCGCCACAACTCCTCATCCACGCACGGCTCGCGCACCGCCCACTCAAAGACCGCCTCGTTGATGGTCTGGGCAATGGCCGGGTAGATGACCTGCTCGTCCTGCACGGTGAAGGTGCTCATCGCGGAGACCTCGAAGGGGTCCACGCCCACCGCGTCGAGCGCCTCAAGCCAAGGGCCGCTGAGTCTGGACAGCGGCTCGGCGGCCTTGCCCTCCAGGATGTCCCGGGTGGCGATCGAGGGGGACAGGCACGCCCCGTCGGCGCCCAGCGCCGCGTTGGTGGCGATGACGCCGTAGCGCCCGGCGCGCTTGAGCGGCCGCAGCGGCTTGAGCACCACCGTGGCCCCCCCGTCCATGGTGGTGGACTCGAAGGCCACCCTTGAGGGCGGGGTGGCGCTCAAATCCACGAAGATCCACGCGTCGTTGGTCGTCGACGCCTCGACGGAGGGCAGCTCGCCGACGGGCGCGTCAAAGCGGGCGAAGAAGGCGCTGTTGGTGGCCGCGCCAGAGATGCCCTCGACCACCTCGGCGATGGGCTGGAAGGTCACCTGCAGCTCTTGAACCATCGCCGTTTCCGACACCGACAGACGCACCCCGGTCGGGCTGCTGGCGTCCGCGCTCTCGTAGAAGGCGTCTGGCCAGATGTCGATCTCCACGCCTTCCTGCGGCGCGTAGAGCTGCTTTGTAGCGCCCTCGCACCACGGGGAGGGCTCGGACTCCGGCGTCGGCTCGGGTTGAGGCTCCGCGTCAGGAGCCGGCTCGGCCTCGGGCGCAGCGTCGGCCCGCGCGCCGTCATCGCCGCAAGCGGCGCTCAAGAGGCTCAGGAGCGCGAGGATCGAAACGAGCGGCGTTCTCACGGGGGGTGGCTCTCTTGTTGAAGGTTGAGGCGCGCGGCGCCGTCCAGCGCCGCCGCGCGCCCCAATGTATCGCGTTCCCAACGGATTCCCAATCGGCGGTCGACTTCGATGACGCACACGTTGAGATCGGCGAGTCGACTTCGTTGGCGGACACGTCGGGATCGGGGAGTCGACTTTGATGGTGGACACGTCGAGATCGGCGAGTCGACTTCGATGACGGACAAGGAGAAATCAACGAGTCGACTTCGTTGACGGGCACGTCGAGATCAACGAGTCGACTTCGTTGACGGGCACGTCGAGATCGGGGAGTCGACTTCGTTGACGGACACGTCGAGATCGGGGAGTCGACTTCGTTGGTGAGATCCGCACGTTGACGGTCCACCCGGGCTTGCGCCCGGGCCTACAATTTGTCCAGGGACGCCCCTTCGGGGCTGGCGAGGGGGCGTCAACCTTCAAGCGACAGACTCCCTCAGGGCCGCTCGATGTCTGCCTCCCTGCCCCTGCAATTCTCCTGTGATATCAACACGGTTGACACTCCCCACGCTCGCTGACGCCCCTGGCCAGCCCCGCCGTATGGCGGGGCTTCCTGGGACAAAACCCAAGGCCCGGGCGCGAGCCCGGGTGGACCGTCAACGTGCAGAGCTCACCAACGAAGTCGACTCGCCGATCTCGACGTGTCCGCCATCGAAGTCGACTCGTTGATCTCGACGTGCCCGTCATCGAAGTCGACTCCCCGATCCCGACGTGTCCGCCAACGAAGTCGACTCGTTGATCTCTCCTTGTCCGTCATCGAAGTCGACTCCCCGATCCGCCGTGCCCGTAATACAAGCGTCCCCCCTCCTTGCGCAGCGAGGAGGGGGACAGGGGGTGGAGTTCGTCGATCTCGAAGTATCCGTCACCTCTGCTGATTCGCCGATCCCGACGTGCCCAACAACGAAGTCGACTCGTTGAACGGCTCACAATGCCGGGATCACGCCCAGGAGCAGGGTCAACCCGAAGCGCTCCTCCAGGGCCACGGGCGCGACCGTCTCGCAGCGGTGGCACTCGAAGGCGCCCAAAGGCCCGTCATCCAACACGAAGTAGGGCACCAGCGCGATGACGAAGGTCGCCACCTCGTCGCCGACCCCGAAGCCCAGCGAGACGGCCAGCCGCGTCTCCTCGCGCTCGATCTCGAAGGAGGCGCCGGGATCGTCGGCGACGTTGGGGTCCGGCGGCACATCCCAGAAGTCCACCGGGACCTGTTCGAGCGCAAAGCGGTGCTCCGGGCCCCGGCTCAAGGCGACGTTGAGCAGCGCGGCCATGCCATTGTCGAAGCGGCGGCTCAGATCCACGCCGCCCCGCAGCCACGGCCCCTTGAGGTCGAAGAAGGGCGCCGCAGCCCCGCCCAACGACAGCGCCGCCGCCAAGGGCGCGCCCTCGCGCTGCGACAGGAGCCCGCAGCGGGCCTCGGCGCCGATCCTGAAGATCCCCCCGAAGGCGCCCAGCTCGCAGCGCGGGATGACCCCGACCCGAAACGACCCCTCGAAGCTCAAAGGCGGCGGCGGGCCGCCGTTGGCGTCCAGCACCGAGGTGATCGTCCCCCCCAGGCTCAACGCCCGCGTCTGGCCGCCCTCGCGCACCCGACCCACGGCCCGGAGCTGCCCAGACCCCACCGTCGAGATCGGCGCATACCCCCCCCACGACAGCTCGCCCACCCCCACCACCTCGCCGCTGCGCGGCTGCACGGTCGTCATGCAGGCGCTGCAGGCGACGACCAGCGCGACCGTGGCCATCAACGCGCGCAGGGTGTCCTCCATCACGGCCTCGGGCCTCCAGAGCGCATACCGCCGAGATCGGGCGCTGTCCTCAAGCACCAGAGAGTGTATGCTGGCCCGTGGAGGGCGGCAACCGCACGGTCGAAATGACAACTCGCCGGCCCACCCCAAAGGCCATGCGGCCCAACGCAGCCGAGGAATTGCACCATGAGCGCGCCAAAGTCGGCCACCCACGCCCTCGTCATCCTCACCACGACCTTCAGCCTCCTCGCCGCTTGCAGCGACCCTCCCCCCTCCTCGCCGGCCCCCCTGCCGGACGGGTTCGTCAACGAGGACGCGGGGGCGGACGAGCGCATGGACACAGGCGAGCCCGAGCCCATCGAGGACGTCGTCGAGATCCCCGACACGCCGGTCGAGGAGGAGACGCCCGATCCCGTCGAGCCGCCCCGCGTGCCCTTCGACGATGGCCCCGCCGGCCTCAACATCCGGGAGCTGGCCGGCGACTTCACGCTCCAGACCACCGAGGGCCCGTGGCGATTCTCGCAGGCCTGGACGGGGCGCGACAGCACCATCTTCCTCCAGTACACCAACGACCCGCAGCAGCCCGAGAACCTGCGCAACTTCCTCGAAGCGCTCTGGTTCGGCGGCGGCCGCGGCGAGATCGAGGCCTTGCTCTCCAGGTCGCCGCCCAACGTGCACTTCTTCTTCACCAGCTTCGATCAGGACGCCGAAGAGGACGTGCTGCGCATCAAGGCGCTCGTCGATGAGGTGCTCGGCGACTCCGAGCCGCTGCGCGCCGCGTGGCAGGGCCGCGTCCACTTCGTGACCGAGCAGATCTGGAACTCCGAAGGCTGGGTCGGCGCGATGCTGCGCAACACAGGGTGGCTTTGGTTCGGCATCGACCCCTCCCAGCGCCTCCGCCAGCTCGGCGGCCTCTTCGATCCCGGGCGAGGGACGCCCAGGCTCAGCGCCGCCGCCCACGAGGCGACCTACTTTGATTTTGAACTGCGCCGCCAGCTCGCGCTCGACGCCGAGGGGCCGGTCACGATCGTGCCCCTCTACGTGGGGGAGCGCATCGGCAGCGACGTCCGAGACATCGAGCTGCCCTCGGCCGAGGCGATGGCCGGCTTCGACACCATGGAGTTGGACGTGTCGGCCTTCTGCCCCGAACACCTGGACGCCAACTGCGGCGAGTGGGACTACCTGTCTCACTTCTATGTGTGCGATGTCCCGGTCGAGGCGGTCAACCCCCACGCCGAGACGGCCTGCCAGCCCCACGTCCAGGGCCGGGAGGCGGTCGCGGAGGTGCTTGGGGTCTGCGCCGGGACCGAGGACCCCTGCCGCGCCGCCGAAGATTGCGGCCAGGAGGTGGCCTGCGAGGGCTACACGGCGCCCGTGGAGGGGATCGAGGCCGTCGAGGCCGACACGATCGCCTGCGCGTGCGACACGGCCTACGGCAAGGTGGAGACGCGCGAGCACGTCTGCAACAACGAGGGGACGGGCTATGGGGCGTGCAACTGTCCGTGCGGGACCGAGATCGGCCGCTGGATCACGACCTACGGGCGCGAAGGGCGCTGGGTGACCGACATCAGCCCCTTCCTGGGCTTCTTCAAGCGCGGCGGGCAGCACAGGCTCAGGATGAACTCGGGCAACGCCTACGACTTCGACTTCTCCATCCGCCTGTCCAACAAGGGCAAGGGCCACAAGCCCTCGGAGATCCGGCCTCTCTGGGGCGGGGGCGGGTTCAACCAGAATTACAACACCACGCGCGAGCCCTTCGCCTTCGAAGCGCCCGAGGGGACCACGAGGGTGGAGGTGGTGGCCTACATCACGGGCCACGGCTGGGGCGTCGAGCGCGCCAACTGCGCCGAGTTCTGCAACCACACCCACCACTTCGAGATCAACGGCGACGCCTACGTCAAGGAGCACCCCGAGGCCGGCACCGCCGAGGGCTGCGTCGAGCAGGTCGCCTCGGGCGTCGTGCCCAACCAGTACGGCACCTGGCCTTATGGCCGCGGCGGGTGGTGTCCGGGCCTGGACGTCAAGCCCTGGGTGGCGGACATCACGGCCTCCCTCCAGCCCGGAGAGAACACCCTGACCTACCGCGGCCTCTTCCGGGGGGTGGACTACGTCCCCGAGCCCTCCGGGGGCGGCAACGGCGGCTTTGGCGCCAACATCAACATGAGCGCCTACCTCGTCTTCTACAGCGAGTGAATTCTCAACCCAGGCGACTCCACCGAGCCCAACATCAGCGGTATGGATCAATCCAGAGGCATGACCTCGATGTCATCAATCCAAAGACATGACCTCGATGTCATCAATAAACACGTCCGCCGGCTCCTGAGCGTCCTCGGGGAAGCGCGTCGAGTAGGCGTCGATGCCGAACACCCCTGCCTGGCCCTGCAATGAGGGGGTCGCGTCGGTGACCTCCACGTCCCAGGCCTCGGGCTCAGGCGACCCCTCGGGCCAGACCCGACCGCGCAGCAGCGTCGTGCGCGCGTCGATCTGCTCGACGCGGAACCTGGCCCTGAGCGCCACGCCAGAGGGCAGCGGCTCGCCCACAGGGACCAGCACCTCCTGCTCGACGCCGTTGATCTCCCGCCACAGCCCGACGCGCCGATTCCTGAAGCCCTCCAGAAAAAATCCGTAGCCTGACCCGGGCGGCGCCGTGTGCGTCAGCCAGCCGCCGCTGGACCTCAAATAGAGCCCGACGCCCTGCGTCGCAGCCTCGGTGAACAACACGCGCGCGCTGACCTCGCCGCTGACCGGGCCGCAGCCCGGCGCGAACACGCGCGCCAGCGAGTAGGGATCGCGGCGCTTCTCAGGGATCAGCCTCCCCTGCCCGCCCACCACGTCCGCCCTCGCCACGCCGCCCGCCTCACGCCAGACCGAAGGCCAGCCCGGCGCGTCCTCCTGCTCGAAGCGCTCGACGAACACACACCCCGGTTCGGGCTCCTGCGGCGGCTCATCCTCAGGCACGTCAGTCAGCGGCACGTCCTCCGGCCCCCCGCCGTCGTCGAGGACGGCCGCGTCCTCCTCCATCTCCCCTGCGTCCGCTTCCATCTTCCCCGCGTCCGAGGCTGTCTCCCCCGCGTCCCCCGCGCCAGGACCACCCACGTCACCCGGCTCCGGCGCGTCGACCTCCGACGACTCCGAGCACGACGCCGCGCCCATCACCCCGATCAACGCCAGCACGACCGCCACACCCACGCCACGCCCCACCGCCATGTCTCCCCCCACCCAAGGCCCCAAGATGCAAAGTCTCCTCAAAGTCTGGACCACCTCCAAGTGTGGATCGCCCTCGCCGAAGGTCCAGACTTGCGATCCGCCCGGCATGGACCATGACCGACCGATTGATTTTGTCGGTCCGTTGTCATATCCCTTACCGCCCCGGCAGGGGCGGCTCGGTAATGAGAGCCCCGCAGGGGCGAGACGCCGTCGGCATGAGACGCCGTCGGCATGAGACGCCGTTGGCATGATCGTAGCCGCGCGGTGCAGCCGGACCTGATCAGGGTCCGACAAACCCGTCGGCGGCGTGGGTCCTGCAAACCCAACAATCCCTGCAACGACAGACACTTGACGCGGTCCCCAGATGAAGACCTACACATTGTTTGGAGCGGGCGGGTTCACGCAGAGCCAGACGCCGGGCACGCTCGGCGGCAACCGCAGCCAGAAGATCTACGGGCGCCTGGACTGCCCCACGGCGCTTCGCTACGTCGCCCAGGGCACCTACCAGAAGTCAAGGGTCTTCTTCGCCGACGAGGCGGCCGCGATCGCGGCGGGCTTCCGGCCCTGCGCCTCCTGCTTGAAGGCGCGCTATGTCGTCTGGAAGGCCGGCGGCGAGCCCGGCGGCGCCGACTACCCCTGGACCCGCCTGCCCAAGCCGGCGGCCTCGACGCGCACCCCTACTTGACGACCTTGCCGACGTAGCGGAAGCCGTGGGCCTCGACGTCGGCCCAGGGCCAGAGGTTGTCGTTGCCGTCGTAGTCCTGGAACTGGTAGTTGTTGCTGCTCATCCCGGGCAGGAGCTTGGAGGCCCCGTAGGTGTCGTCGACGATGATGCCGTGCTCGGTGATCTCCTGGACCCGGACGATGTGCCCGATGATGCTCACCAGCACCCCCTGGCCCGACTGCAAGGCCTTCTTGGGCGCGCCGAGCCAGAACTGGCGGCGCAGCTTCGCGTCGCCCTGGTGGATGTGGATCACGTTGGCGCCGAGCTTCTGGGAGATCCGCGCCCAGGTGTTGTACTCCTTGCGGTCCATCTTCGGGAAGTGCTTCTGGCGGATGTGCTCCAGCGCCAGCGGGTAGGTCGTGCTCGGATCGGGGTTGGGCACCCCGAGCACCTGGAGGCACATCGACAGCGCGGTCAGGTTGCAGGAGATCGGCCCGAGATTGCGCATCTCCTTGTCGCTGGTGTGGCGCGGCCCCATCTCGTCGTTGTTGAGCTGGTTGAGGTAGGGCGTGGCGGCCTGGAGCGCCTGGAAGGCCCCGGCCTTCTGATCGGCCGGAAGCTCCTCGATCATGGCGCGCGCCTGCTGGACTTGCTGGGCGCTCAGGTCGCTGCGCGACAGGAGCCTGCGAAGCTCCTTCGGCAGGCCCTGCGGCGCGCGATCGTGCTGGCCGGCCTTGTCGTCCGAGGCGCCGCCCGGCGACGCGTCCTTGTCGTCGCGCCCGAAGAGGCGGCTCAAGAAGCCCTTGCGCTTCGGCGCCTCCGGCGCAGGCTCTGGCGTCGGCTCCGGCGTCTGCGTCGACTGGCGCTGGCTGCTCTGGCGCTGCTCTCCCGCCCCCTCCACCGGCACGGCCCGCAGCGCGATGTACTTGCTGAAGACCCACCCCTCGCCCTGGCCGGTGCGGACGTGGAACCAGTTGCCCTGCGTGCCGAGCAGCTGCACCCGCTCGCCGTCTGGCAAGGCCGCGACCGACTGGCCGCTCATCCCAGGCGCCGAGCGCAAGGTGAGGCTGTCGGTGGTGCCGACGACGACGGTCCCCGTCGCCAACGGCGCTTCCCCGCCGCCGCTGCGTTCGCCCTCGTCGGCCCTCGCCCTGCGTTCCCTTGAACGCGAAAAAATGCTCATCTGCGCCCCGACCTCGGTATCTCCCTCGTCATTTCGAGGGGCCAAAGATCCCCCAGCCGGTTGAAATGATATCGTTGTCTTGAGATGGTGGCAACGTCGACGCGCCCTTAAAAAATGCTCGACAGACGCCCGACAGCGGCCTCCGCCTGACGGCCTGCGCGCCCTGGCCGCTGCACCTCGCGCGAACTTGCCTGCCCTGAAGGAGCCTCGATGCCCTCTCCCCTCGTCAACCTCCCCATGCGGCACCTCGCCCTTGAGCTGGAGCGCCTGCGCGCGCTGATCGACGTCCGCCTTCAGGAGATCGCCGCCGATGGCCTCGGCCGCGCCGCGGGCGGCCCCGTCGAGCAGGGCTCCGAGGGGCTCGACGCCGACCAGCCCGACGCCGCCTTCCTGCGCTCCGATCTGGACGGCGTGGGGTCTGGCGAGGACGCCGCGTCGCCTGTCGTCAGGGAGGTCTACGCCTACACCCGTGGGCTGGAGGCCGCCGAGGCTCGCGCCGTCGAGGCCACCGAGCGCGTCGACCGCTTGCTCGGCGAGGTTCCCCAGGCCGTCCTGCCGCTGTGCATCCTGGAGCGGCGCTTCGGGCTCGACCCTGAGGCGATGCTGTTGCTGTTGCTGGCCGCCGCGCCGGCCTTTGATCCGCAGGCGGGCGACCTCTTCTCCAGGCTGCACCGACGCCCGCACCAGACCTGGCCCTCGCTGGCGCTGCTTCAAGAATTGGCGGCCACCTCGGACGTGGCCCCGACCCTGACGCGCCTGCTGTCCCCTGACGCGCCGCTGGTCCGCTACCGCCTCCTGGTGAACCAGCGCACCTTCCCTGACCTCCCCGACGCCGCGCAGCCCCTCCTGGTCGACGACCGCGTGATCCGCTTCCTGCGCGGCGAGCTCGTCCCGGACCCCGACCTGAGCGCGTGCGTCGCCCTCCTGCACGAGCTCCCTCCAGAGCGAGACCGCCTCTTCCTCCCCGAACCCGAGCGCGAGCCCTGGGCTCGCCTGCTGGAGCAGGCCGCCTCCTCCCCGCCGCCCCTCATCGTCCTGCGCGGCCCAGCGGGGATCGGCCGGCGGCGCCGCGCCCTGGAGATCGCCCGCCGCGCCGGCCGCACGCTCCTGTGCGCCGACCTCGACGCCCTCCACGACCTCCCCGGCGGCCTCACCCTCAACCTCAGGATCGCCCGCCGCGAGGCGCTCATGCAGGACGCGCACCTCGCCTTGATCGGCTGGGAGCGCCTGCTCTCCCTCGACCCCGACGGCGACGACCCCTCGGCCCCAAGCCGGCGAGCCGCGCGCCGCGACCGCCTCTCCCGCGCCCTGGCCGTCGGCCTGCGCGGCCACCCTCACCCCGTCGCGCTCGTGCTCGACCCCTCGACGACGGCCCCCTCGCTGCCCTCGATGCGCGCCATCGAGCACGCCCCCTGCCCGCTCGACGGCGTCACGGCGCTGAGCCTGTGGCGCTTCGTCCTGCCCCGCACCATCCGACACCCGGCCCTCGACCTCGACACGCTGGCCTCGACCTGGCACCTGACCCCGGGCCAGATCCACGACGCCATCGAGTCCGCCCGCGACCCGGCCCAGCCCGATCTGCAGGTCCACCCCGACGACCTGCGGGCCGCGGTCAAGCGAGGCATCGCCCACCGCCTGGGCGACAACGCCAGCCTCGTCGAGCGCGGCTGGTCGTGGCAGGATCTCATCCTCCAGGAAGAGGTCATGCTCCAGCTTCAGGAGTTCGTCCACCGCTTCCGCTTCCGCGACCGCGTGCTCCAACAGTGGGGGCTCGGACGGCGCTTTGGCGACGCGCGCGGCCTCTCTGCGCTCTTCGAAGGCCCCCCTGGCACGGGCAAGACCATGAGCGCCTCGGTCATCGCCAGCGACCTCGGCCTGGATCTCTACCAGATCGACCTGTCGCGGATCGTCAGCCGCTACATCGGCGAGACCGAGAAGAACCTCGGGCGCGTCTTCGATGAGGCCGAGCGCGCCCAGGCCATGCTCCTCTTCGACGAGGCCGACGCCCTCTTCTCCAAGCGCACCGAGGTCAAGTCCTCCAACGATCGCTACGCCAACATGGAGGTCAACTACCTCCTGCAACGCCTCGAAGCCTTCACCGGCGTCGTGATCCTGACCACCAACTTCGGCGCCTCCATCGACGACGCCTTCGCCCGCCGCCTCTCGCTGCGCGTCGCCTTCCCCAAGCCGGGCGCCCCCGAGCGCGAGGCCCTGTGGCGCTCCATGCTCCAGAGCGACACCCTCCCCCTTGGCCCCATCAACTTCGCTCACCTCGCCGAGCAGCACGTCCTGTCCGGCGGGCACATCAAGAACGCCGTCCTGCGCGCCGCCTTCCTGGCCGCCGCCCGCGACCAGCGCCTCGACGAGCGCCTGCTGGAGACCGCCGCCCGCATGGAGATGCGCGCCCAGGGCATGCTCGTCCACGGCGAGGATTGACGCACCCTCCTCCGCGACTTCCGCTATGTGTCCTGCATCGTTGAAGAAACAGACGTGATGCTGCTCGACCCCGCCTGATCGCGATCCGCGCCCGACGCGACCCTGGCGCCGCGATCGTCGCCGTCAAGCCGCCCGTATCCTGGATCTGGAGCCGCCGATCGCGCCCCCGATCGCCGCCCCAGGCCGATGCCGGGCGACGCTCGCCAATGCAGACACAGACCGCGCCGGGTCGCCCGATCGCCGCGCCAGAGATCGACAGCCAGACCGCCGCCCCGGGCTCGCGCCAGGGGCTACAGGGCAGAGACGCCCCTTCGGGGCTAACGACGGGGCGTCAACCTCCAGGCGTCGTGTCACCCAAGACAAGCGGCGCCCGTGGTTGACGCCCTGGAGTCGAGCGACACGATGCTGCGGGCTGGCCCAGAGCCTATCGAGAGACCCGAAGGGGCATCCCTGCTCTGTAGCCTCAGGCGCGAGCCTGGGGCGGCTATTTATCGTGCCGACGGCGTCTCGTGTCGACGGCGTCTCGTGCCGACGGCGTCTTCATACCGACGATGTATCGTGCTGACGGCGTCATCGATCACGGAAAGGGCGCCGGAGCCTCACCGACCGGCCCAACCTGTTGATATCAAACACAAAATAAACTGTTGGGCGCTGATCTGATTTCAAGGCCGGCGGTTCGACAAGCCTGTCAGATCGTTGAGCGCGCCCGAGGCGCCGCGGCTTGTGGGTGAGGTCCGCGGGCGTCGTTGGAGAGAGGCGCCCGGCGTTTCAAGGTTGTCACAGAGGTATCACGGGCCGTTAACACAACCATCACAGGGGCGTGTCAACACTCCACTATAAGAGGGCACCCGGCGAGGCTGACTCGCCTGGATGACAGGGAGAGAGAGATTCCGATGGTCCCAACGCCGCAACCCGAAGTCCTCATCGTCGAAGACGAGCAAGACCTCGCCCGGCTCCTCGCCTTCAACCTGACCGCGAACCACTTCCGTGTCCGCACCGCCAGCAATGGCCGAAGTGCGCTCGACGCCATCCGCGAGCGCGCCCCGGACCTGATCCTCCTCGATCTCATGCTCCCGGACATCCCGGGCAAGGAGATATGCCGCCTCCTCAAGGCCGACGCTGAGCTGTCCTCGATCCCCATCATCATGGCCACCGCCTGCGACAGCGAGATCGACCGGGTGGTGGGCTTCGAACTGGGGGCCTCCGACTATGTCATCAAGCCCTTCAGCCTGCGCGAGCTGCCGCTCAGGGTCCGCGCCGTCCTTCGACGCACCCAGGCCAAGGCCCCCGAGCACACCGTCCGGCTGAGCGACATCAAGCTCAACCTCGACTCCTGGCAGGCGCACACGGCCAGGGGCAAGCTGCCCCTGACGCGCTCGGAGTTCCACCTCCTGTCGACGCTCATCCAGGGCGACGGCCAGATCTACTCCCGCGAGGAGCTGCTCAACATCGTCTGGGGCGAGGACGCCGAGGTCCTCGACCGAACCGTCGACGCCCACATCATGCGCCTGCGCAAGAAGCTCGGCCCCTCCGGGAAGCACATCGAGACCATCCGCGGCGTGGGCTACCGGGCGGCCTGAGCCAGCGTTGATCCAGAAACTCCCCAGAAACGTTTCAAGACCATCATAAAACATCATCCTCCAGCCACAAGCCGCTCATAAGTTGCCCGCAACAGCGAAGGGGGCCACACGGCAGGCACGACGCCGCCCCCGAGACACGAACAAGGTGAAGATTATGAGCAACAACATGAAGATCATGGGCGGGTTGATGCGGCGATGGGCGCTGGTGGGAGCGGCGGTGGCGACAGTGGCTGGCTGCGGCGAGGGCTCTGAGGAGCCGGCGGCCCCCGCTGGCGGTGGGGTCAGCTGCGAGGGGAGCGTGTGTGTCCTGACGGGCACGATCAAGGAGGATCTGACGTTGACGGCGGACACCCAGTGGTTGTTGCGCGGCGGCGTCTTCATCGGCGACGACGTCGAGCAAACGACGCTGACGATCGAGCCTGGCACGACCATCTTTGGGGAGACGGCCACGAACGGGATGCTCGTCATCCAGCGCGGCTCGCGGATCCTGGCCGAAGGGACACTTGAGGCGCCCATCGTCTTCACCTCCTCGAAGGAGGAGGGCTCCCGAGCCCGGGGCGACTGGGGCGGCGTGATCATCAACGGGCGGGCGCCGGTCAACTCCTGCGCCGATCAGGAGGTCGCCTGCGAGGCCTTCGGAGAGGGCGGCACGGGCTTCTACGGCGGCGGCGACCCCGACGACAACAGCGGCGTCCTGCGCTACGTCCGCGTCGAGTTCGCCGGGAGCCTCATCAGCCCCGACAACGAGCTCAACGGCCTTGGCCTCCAGGGGGTCGGCAGCGGCACGACGCTGGACTTCATCCAGGTCCACATGGGCAAGGACGACGGCGTCGAGTTCTTCGGCGGCACGGTCAACTTCAAGCACATCCTGACGACCGGGATCGCGGACGACAACCTGGACTGGACCGACGGCTGGCAGGGCAAGGGCCAGTTCTTCGTCGCCCTCCAGTACGACGACGCCGGTGACAACGGCGTCGAGGCCGACAACAACGGCGAAGACAACACCGCCTCCCCTCGCTCCACCCCGGTGCTGTCCAACATCACGCTCATCGGCCAGCCGGACAGCGAGCTGAGCGACATCGGCGTGTTGCTGCGCGAGGGCACAGGCGGACAGCTCCACAACGCCATCGTCACCGGCTGGAACGAGACCTGCCTTGACATCGACAACCCCGAGACCTTCGCCAACGCCGAGCGAGGCGACCTGATCGTCGCCAACTCCCTGCTCGACTGCGCCGCGGCCTTTGGGGCAGGGGACGACGACCCCTTCACGGTCGAGGACTTCTTCAACGCCATGAACACGGGCAACACGCTCGGCAACGCCAGGCTGATTGACCCCTACGGCGACACCCCGGACTTCCGGCCCGGCGAGGGCTCGGAGATGATCACCGGCGCCGTCGTCCCGGCCGACAGCTTCTTCGAGCCGGTCTCCTTCCGCGGCGGCGTCGGCCCGGACGACGACTGGACCGCCGGCTGGACCACCTCTGCCCGCAACTGACGGAGCCCCCATGACGCGCAACCGTGCAACATTGCTGACCTTGATCGCCGCGAGCGCGGCGATCCTCCTGGCCTCCCCGACGCTGGCGGGGGAGCTGGATCGGCTCGCCGAGGCCCTCTCGCTCATCCGCGGGGAGGTCGAGGTCCTCTCGACCGAGATCCGGGATCTGTCCGAGGAGCGCCGCACTCGCCTGCGCTCCCTGTCCACGCAGCGCGCCGATCTCGAGCTGGAGGTGAAGCGCGAAGAGCTGCGGCTGCGCCAGCTCGAAGACCAGAAGCAGGCGCTCAAGAACCGCAGCGACCAGGAGGCCGCCAACAGCGCTCGCCTGGGCCCGGCCGCAGAACAGGCCATCGCCACGGTCAGGACCAGCGTCCAGGACACCTTGCCCTTCCAGCGCCAGGAGCGGCTGGCCGAGCTGGACGCGCTGCGCGATCAGCTCAAGGAGGGCCTCATCACGCCCCAGCAGGCGCTGTGGCGCCTCTGGGAGCGCGTCGAGGACGAGCAGCGGCTCTCGCGCGAGAACGCGATCCACCAGCAGATCATCGAGCTTGACGGCGAGCCCGTGCTCGCCGACGTGGCGCGGCTGGGGATGGCGATGATGGCCTTCCGCACCCAGGACGGCCGCTTTGGCAAGGTCCAGCGCGGCAAGGACGGCGCCTGGCGGTGGGTCGAGCTTGACACCAAGGAGGATCGCGCCCGCGTCGCGTCCCTCTTCGACGCCCTGCGCAAGAACATCCGCGTCGGCTACTTCGAACTGCCCTACCTGCTGCCCCAGGAGCTGCCGTGAAGATCCTCTACCCTGTCCTGATCCTGGCCGCCGCTCTGGGGGCCGGGTTGACGCCCTCGACGGCCGACGCCCAGGAGACGACCCTGAGCGCCGCCTACAAGCGCGAGTTCGCGGTGCTCGAATCCGAGAAGGTGGCGCTGACCCGACGCCGGGATGAGCTCCAGGCCGAGAGCCGCAGCGCGGTCCGCGAGGCCGAGGGCGAGCTGGCCCGCCTCCAGGCTCGGGCGCTGTCGCTCAGAGAGCAGGCCGACGCGCTCGAAGAGAGCCTGCGGCGCGCCGAGCCCGAGAGCGACACGGCCGAGGGCGACGCGCTGCTCCAGCAGCTCTTCGAGCGCGCCGACGGCACCCTCTCCAAAGAGGGATCGGCGCCGCCCAGGTCCCCGGAAGCCCTCGACGGCCCCGAGGTCGCGGCGCACATCAAGATCATCTTCTCGAGGGTCCCGGAGCTGGTCCGCCTCGGCGGGGCGGTCTCCCGAAGCGAGGGGACCTTCTTCCTGCGGGACGGCACCCAGGTGAAGGGCGAGCTCCTGCGCGTCGGCCACATCGCCACCTACGGCCTGAGCGAGCGGGGTCAGGGCGCGCTGGCCCCGGCGGGAGAGGGGCGGCTGAAGATCTGGGATCAGGACGCCTCGGCCACTTCCCAGGCGCTCTTCTCCGGCAAGAAGCCAGCGTCGGTGGGGATCTTCCTGCACGAGGGGCTGGACAAGGCCATCGAGGCGCCGGAGGAGAAGACCGCGCTGAGCATCGTCAAGAGCGGGGGATCCATCGCCTGGGTCATCGTCGTGCTCGGCTTCGTGGCCTTGATCCTGATCGTGGCCCGGCTGCTGATCCTGGCGTGGAGCGGGCTGGGCACCGGCCGGCTCCTGGCGCGGGTCGAGGCGCTGGTGGTGGCCGACAGGCGCGCCCAGGCGCTCGACGCGTGCAAGCGCTCGCGAGGCCCGACGGCGCGCGTCCTGAGCGCGGCCGTGACCTCTCTGGATGAGCCGCCGGAGACCCAGGAGCGGCTGATCGCGGAGGCGCTCCTGGGCGTGACGCCCTCGCTTGAGCGCTTCGGGACGGCGCTGACCGTCTTCGCGGCCGTGGCGCCGCTGCTGGGGTTGCTCGGGACGGTCACGGGCATGATCGCGACCTTTGACATCATCACCGAGTTTGGCACCGGCGACCCCAAGATGCTCTCGGGCGGCATCTCGGAGGCGCTGATCACGACCGAGCTGGGCCTCCTGGTCGCCATCCCGACCCTGCTGATCGGCTCGCTGCTGGCGGCCAGGGCCGAGGCGCTCCAGCGCGATCTGGAGCGCGGCGCGCTGCGCATCCTCAACGCCAAGGACTCGCCCTCGCCTCCCATCTCCGATCGAGGCCCCGTGAAGGCCGACATGGAGCTGACCCCCCAGGCGGCCTTCGCGGCCACCGCGGGCATCGTGGGGGAGTAAGACGTGGATATCCTTGATCAAATGCTGGACGCCCTGGAGCAGGGCGGCTTTACGATGATCCCGCTGCTGCTCTTCGCGCTGGGGCTGTGGTACGGGCTCGGCTTCCGGCTGTTGACGCTCCGGCGAGGGACGCGCGGCGGATGCCGGGAGCTGCTCGCGCTGCACCGGCGGGAGCCTGAGCGGGCCGCCGCCGGGCTGCTGGAGGCCGCGGTGAAGGCGGGCGCGGCCATCGAGCGGCGAGCTCCGGCGCACCTCCGCCGACACCTGGAGGTGGCCTGCGGCGACATCTCCCGCGAAGCCGGGCGCTGCCGCATCCTGATCCAGAGCCTCGTCGTCGTGGCGCCGCTGACGGGGCTGCTCGGGACGGTCTCGGGCATGATCGAGACCTTCGACTCCCTGGCGGAGTTGGCGCTCTTCACCCAGTCGGGGGGCGTCGCCGGGGGCATCGCCGAGGCGCTCTTCTCGACACAGATGGGGCTTGCGGTCGCCATCCCGGGGCTGATCCTGGGCAGGCTGCTGGATCGCCGCGAGGCGCTGCTGAACGACGAGCTCGAAGAGCTCGCCGCGATCCTCACCCAGACGGGCCATGAGGGGGTGAAGCCGTGATGTTTCTCCGAAAGAGGGCGCGCGTCGAGACCGGCATCGACATCTCGCCGCTGATCGACGTTGTCTTCATCTTGTTGATCTTCTTCATGGTTTCGACGACCTTCGTCAAGGACATGAAGTTGGATCTCCAGCGGCCCTCCGCGGCCAGCGCCGAGCGCGCCGCCGACAAGGCCCTGCGGGTCCACATCGACCGCGCGGGTCAGATCGTCCTCGACGGCCAGCCGATCAAGGCCTGGATGCTCCAGAGCCGCCTGCGAGATCTGCTGCGGACCTCATCGAGCAAGACGGTGCTGGTCATCGTCGACGCGCAGGTGGCGGTCGAGCGGCTCATCGAGGTGGTCGACCAGTGCCGCCTCGCCGGGGCCGACGACGTGGGCGTGGCCACGGACAAGGAGGCCGGGTGAGCGCCTTCATGCCAGCCAGCTGGCGATGGCTGCGCCAGATCGCGTCCGTGGGCTCCATGATCCTCGGGGGAGGCTTCGTGATGGGCCTCATCATCGTGATGAACTCGCCCGTCGACCGCCGCCAGGAGCCCCCCGCCGCTCACGGCCCCGTCATCGCCATGGAGCGCGCCTCCAGGCCGACGCCCAAGCCCAGGCCACGCCCTGAGCGGCGCAAGGCCAGCCCGGCGCGCGCCGCCGCCGCGCCGCCGCCGAGCCTCGCCGCGGGCCTGTCGGGCGTGGAGATGGGGATCGCGGCGCCGGGCGGGCTGGATCTGTCCGGACAGGCCAAGGTCATCGGCGACACCGCCGCCATCCGGGACACGGTCATGACCTCCGAGACGGTCGACGTCCTGCCCAGGCCCCTCCAGACCGTCCAGCCCTCCTACCCCTCCCGCGCGCGAGCCCGCGGCGTGACGGGCTTCGTCAAGCTCAGCCTCCAGATCGGGAGCGCGGGCGAGGTGCTCGCCGTGCGGGTCACCCAATCCGAGCCCCCCGGCGTCTTTGACCAGAGCGCCGTCGAGGCCATTCGCCGCTGGCGCTTCGCGCCGGCCACCTTCAAGGGCCAGCCCGTCAAGGTCTGGGTCACCCAGCGGCTCACCTTCAAGCTGAGCTAGAGAGTGCCATGCGCGCCCTGATCCTCGCCGCCTTGCTCCTCCTCCCCTTGCCCGCCCTCTCGCAGGACGGGCAGGAGGTCGATCCCATCGCGCTGGCCTCCGTGCTGGCCGAGAACGGCCACCACGAGCGCGCCGCAGGCGTGCTGGCCCAGGTCGACCCGGCGACCCCCGGCCTCGACCTCGGGAGGCTGGCGACCCTGCGCGGCGTCGTGGCTCTGAAGCTGGGCGATCACGCGCTGGCCGCGCGCTCTCTGCAGGAGGCCATCCGGCTGGCCCCGCAGAGCGCCGACACGCGCAACCTGTCGCTGCTGCTGGCCCAGGCGCGCTTCTCCGAGGGCCACTTCGAGGCCGCCGTGGACGCGCTGGACGAGGCCGCAGAGGTCGCCGACGCCATCCCCGAGGCGCACCTGATGCGGGTCCAGGCTCGCTGGAGCCTCGGCCAGCCGGAGCTGGCCTGGGCGGCGGTCAAGCGCGGCGCCCAGCTCCACCCGGCTCACTCAGGGCTGGCTCGACAGGAAGTCGTGATCCTGGTCGAGCTGGGCCTCTACGAGACCGCTGCGGAGGCCGGCCGAGCGACATTGCAGCGGCCAGAGGCCACCTCGGAGGACTTCGTCGCCATCGCCGAGGTGCTGCGGCGCGCTCGACGCTTCGAAGAGGCGCGCAGCCTCCTTGAGCGCGCTCACCTGCGCCACCCCGACGACCTCCCGGTGACCGTCATGCTGGCCCGAACCTGCGCGGACCTCGACATGCCGCTGGCCGCGGCCAAGCTCTACCAACAGGCCGCCATGCGCGCCCCCGAGCACGCCGTCGAGGCCGCCGAGACCTTCCGACGGGCCGGCTGGACCGAGAGCGCCCTGCGCTTGAACGCGCTCGTGCCCGACGCCAAGGTCAGGGCCAGGCAGCGCCTCGGCCTCCTCATCGAGCAGGAGCTCTTCGAAGAAGCTTGCGCCCTCGAACCCAGGCTCTCTCGCCTGGGGCTCCTCGACGATGAGCCCGTCAAGTACGCCGTCGCCTACGCCCTGTTCAAGATCCAGGATTACGAGCGCGCCGAGGCCCGCCTCCGAGGCATCAAGGACGCCGAGATCTTCGAGCAGGCCAGCGAGCTCCGCAGGATCATCCTGGCCTGTCAACAGCAGCCGGAGGCCTGCCGATGAGAACCGCGCCGTGGCTGGCCGCGCTCCTGCTGTGGCTCTCGCCTGCGGCCGCCGCGGCCGATCCGTCCGCCACCGGAGAGCTCCTCGGGGTGATCTTCGACGGCGACAACGCCCCGCTGGCGGGCGTCGCCGTCGAGATCTCGACCGAGCGCCACACGACCAACGCCGACGGGACCTTCAGGGTCCTGCTCCCGCCGGGCGCGCACGCCCTCAAGGTGCTGGCCGGCGCCGAGGTCATCGAGGTCGCCATCGTGATCTTCAGCGGCGAGCAGACCCAGCTCATCGTGACGCTGGGCGACCCACCCAACGTCGAGATCGAAACGCCTGCGCGCGGACGGGCGCCCGACCCCGCCGAGGCCTCGCCTGAAGACGGCCCGACAGGCCGAGTGTCGGGCCGCGCCGTGAACGTCGAGGACGACAAGCCCATCGAGGGCGCCCGCGTGGTGGTCCGCGGCGCCAGCGCCGAGGCGCTCACCGACCCCGATGGGCGCTTCACATTGCTCTTGCCGGTCGGCGAGGTGGACCTGACCGTGATCCACCCCAGCTTCAGCGCCCTGGTGGTGTCGGGCGTGCTCGTCCAGGAGGGCGGCGAGGCGGAGGTCCCGCTGCGCTTGACCCCGACGGGGGGCGCGCTGACCGATCTGACCGTCACCGCGCCACGGATCGAGGGGGGCGCCCTGGAGCTGCTCGACGAGCGCCGCAGCACGGCGGCGGTCAGCGACATCATCGGCGCCGAGCAGATCTCGCGCTCGGGCGACTCCGACGCCGCCGGGGCGCTGCGGCGCGTCACCGGCGTGACCCTCGTCGGCGGACGCTACGTCTACGTCCGAGGGCTCGGGGACAGGTACTCCAGCACCCTGCTCAACGGCGCCGCGCTGCCCAGCCCCGAACCCGAGCGCCGCGTGGTGCCGCTGGACCTCTTCCCGGCCTCCATCCTGGCCAGCATCCTCATCCAGAAGACCTGGACCCCCGAGATGCCCGGCGAGTTCGCCGGCGGCGTCGTCGTCCTCCGGACGCGCGGCTTCCCTGGCGAGCGCTCGGGCAAGCTCAGCCTCGACCTCGGCCTGCGCGAAGGCACCACCTTCTCACCTTCGCTCCGAGAGCCCGGCGGGACCTGGGACTGGCTCGGGGTGGACGGCGGCACCCGCGCGCTCCCCGAGCCCATCAAGGCCGCCTCCAGCCAGGAGAAGCTCCTCGAAGGCGATCGCTTCGGCACGCGCGGCTACTCCGCCGAAGAGCTGGAGGCCTTCGGAGAGTCCATGCGAAACGTCTGGACCCCAGAGACACACACGCCGCCACCCGCCCTCGGCCTGTCGGTGGAGCTGGGCGACAGCGGGACCCTCTTCGGAATGCCCTCCGGCTACCTCGCCTCGCTGAGCTACGACAACGCGTGGGCGCGCAAGGACCGCACCGTCCGCATCCACATCTTGAGCGGCGGCGAACTCGAAGAGGCCCACCGCTACGAATTCGAAGAGCTGGTCAACACGATCTCCCTCTCTGGACTCGTCAGCACCGGCCTCGACCTGAGCCCGCGCCACCGCCTGCGCTGGACGATCTTCACCAACCGCATCACCGACAACGAGGCTCGCCGCTTCGAAGGCCCCAACCGCGACGTCGGCTCCACGATCCAGATCACGCGCCTGAGCTGGCTGGAGCGCAGCCTGATCTCCCAGCAGCTGCGCGGGGAGCACGACCTCGGCGGCGATGGACAAGGCGGCGAGCTCAAGTGGCGCTACAGCCTCTCCCTGGCCTTGCGGGACGAACCCGACCGGCGAGAGGTCCGCTACGATCTTGAGGAAAACACAGGAGAATTTCTCCTCTCCGATCGCCCCGAGGGCAACCAGCGCGTCTTCAGCGCGCTGGTCGACCTGACCCACGACCTCGGCGCCGACCTGACCCTGCCCTTCGCCCTCTTCGACCCGAGCGACACCCTCCAGCTCGGCCTCTCCGCCGTCTTCAGAGACCGCGAGGTCGACACCCGCCGCTTCAAGTTCCAGCACAAGGGCGCCCTGTCTGGCGACACCGACATCCTCGACAAGCGCCCCGAGGACATCTTCACGCCCCAGAACATCGGACCCCAGGGCTTCCAGTTCGAGGAGATCACCCGACAGACGGACAACTATCAGGCCGATCAGACCCTCCTGGCGCTCTACCTGATGGGGACGTGGCGCCTCCTCCCCACCCTCTCCCTGGTCACAGGGGCCAGGCTCGAACGCTCGGCGCAGACCGTCGAGACCTTCGAACTCTTCAACCCCGACGCCGCGCCGGTCAACGCCGAATTGACCACCCTCGATCTCCTGCCCGCGGCCGTGACCACCTGGGATCTGGCCGACGACATGAAGCTGCGCCTCGGCGCCAGCCAGACCCTCTCCAGACCAGACTTCCGAGAGCTCTCCCCGGCGACCTTCAACGACGTCACGGGCGGCCGACAGGTCTTCGGCAACCCCGACCTCAAGCGCGCCCGGATCTGGAACGCCGACCTGCGCTGGGAGTGGTACCCCGCCGAAGGCGAGAGCCTCTCGATCGGGGTCTTCGCCAAGCGCTTCGAGGACCCCATCGAGAGCATCGTCGTCGTCAGCGCGCAGCACTCCGTGACCTACGCCAACGCCCGAGACGCCGACAACCTGGGGATCGAGATCGAAGCCCAACGGTCGCTGGAGATCCTCGACCCCGCGCTGCGCGATCTCTACGTCGCCTTCAACGCCACCGCGGTCTACTCTCGCGTCACGCTCGACGACAACGCCGGCATCCAGACCTCCGACGAGCGCCCATTGCAGGGCCAGGCGCCCTGGGTCCTGAACCTCCAGCTCGGCTACGACAACCCGGACGACGGCTCCCGCGCAGCGATCCTGGCCAACGTCACCGGCCCACGGATCGAGGAGGTCGGCGCCCTGGGCGCGCCCGACGTCCTCAAGCAGCCTGCGCCGACGCTCGACCTGATCCTCTCGCAGAGCTTCGGCCAGGGGTGGAAGCTCTCCTTCAAGGCCAAAAACCTGCTCGATCCGCCCATCCGCCTGACCCAGGGCGACAAGGTCACCGAGGTCGCCCGCGAGGGCCGCGACGCCAGCCTGTCGCTGAGCTACGGCTGGTGACGCCCAACCCCGCGTCCCCCCTCGGGATGTCCCTTGAAGGCGAATATCGCGGCGCAGCCCGACGAAGAGCCGGTCAACCCAGCAGCTCGGTCAGCTCCCCCGCGTCGATGAGCGACTTCAGATCGCTGGCGCCGCCGACGAGCGTCCCCTTGACGAAGACCATCGGGAAGGTGGGCCAGCCCGTCCACATCTTGAGCGCCGTCCGGCGCCGCCAGCCCTTGAGGTAGCTGCCGTACTCCAGGTACTCGAAGGCCTGGCCGCTCTCCTTGAGATACTTGCGCGCCTTTCGACAATGCGGGTTCTGCGCCATGCCCACCACCACGATGGGGTTGCGCTCAAGCGCGGCCTTCACCTCATCGACGATGTCCTTGCGATCGGTGGCGACCTTGTCCTGGATCTGAGGGTGGATCTTCGCGGCGTCGAGGATGGATCGTGTCATGGCCTTCTGTGCTCTGCGCTCAATTCGCCCAACCCCCAAGGGGCCGAGGGCACTGTTGGTGGGGACGCTGAATCACCATTCAGCCCGCTGAGCATCAACACCCCTCCCCCTTTGACAAGCGCCTTGACTCGAAATGGGCGCTCGTCCAAGTAAAACACCCTCGGCCCGCCTCGCCCTCAGAGCGCGCCGCCGAGGATCAACCCGGATGCTGGAGGAGGGCCGCGATGCCTGTTCGAGAGGCTGACTTCAGGGCGCCCTGGTGGCTGCGGGGCGGCCACGCCCAGACGCTCTGGAGCACGATGACGCGGCGCAAGCCCGCGCTCCAGACCCGGAGAGAGCGCCTGGAGTTGCCCGACGGCGACTTCCTGGATCTGGACTGGCTCGGGGGCGGACAGGGGCCGCTGGTCGTCGTCCTGCACGGCCTGGAGGGGTCCATCGAGTCGCCTTACGCGCGCGGGCTGCTGCGGGCGATCCAGGCCAGGGGCTGGCGAGGGGTGCTGATGCACTTTCGCGGGTGCAGCGGGGAGGCAAACCGGCTGGATAGGGCCTACCACTCGGGAGAGACCGGGGACGTGGCCCAGGTCATCGAGATCCTGGCGCGGCGGCACCCGGGGGCGCCGCTGGCGGCCGTGGGATACTCGCTCGGCGGCAATGTGCTGCTCAAGTGGCTGGGCGAGCGCGGCGGCGACAGCCCGCTGGCCTGCGGCGTGGCCGTCTCGGTGCCCTTCTCGCTGAGCGCCTGCGCGGACCAGCTCGACAAGGGCCCGTCGCGGCTCTATCAGGCCCACTTCCTGCGCGACCTCAAGGCCAGCCGCCTGCGAAAGCGCCCCGGGGAGGCCCTGCCCGAGCCGCTGCGGACGATCCGCGCCTGGGACGAGCGCGTGACCGCGCCTCTGCACGGCTTCGAGGGCGCCGAGGACTACTACACCCGCAGCAGCAGCGCCCAGTTCCTTCGCCACATCCGGCGGCCCACGCTGGTCCTGCACGCCCGCGACGATCCTTTCATGACCCCCGCCGTCATCCCGGACCCCGACGCCCTCTCCGAGAGCGTCGAGATGGAGATCAGCCAGGGCGGCGGCCACGTCGGCTTTGTCCACGGCCAGCACCCGCTCAGGCCCCGCTACTGGCTCGAAGAGCGCATCCCGGCCTTCCTCGATCGCCACCTGCGAGGCCGATGATCGGCAAATCGGCAGCGTTGTCGCATCCATCGAGATCATCGCCACCGAAGCCGACTCGCCGATCTCGAAGTGTCCGTCATCTTTGCTGATTCGAAGATCTCGATTGTTCCCGACGGGGTCTTGTGCCCGTCAACGAAGTCGACTCCCCGATCCGCCTTGCCCGTAATACGAGCGTCCCTCCCCCTTGTGGAACGAGGGGGAGGACAGGAGGGGGAGTGAAGCCGGGGGGAGGACAGCAGGGAGAGTGATGCCAGGGGGAGTTGCCTCACCCACCATCGAAGTCGACTTTGCGATTGCCCTGTGACCCACGGTTTTGCACCCGGCGCAAGGCTGTGCCACACTCCAGGGGCCGAGACACTTTGGAGGTGAGATGGCAAAGTCGCTCCTCCCGGGCCTCGTCCTGGGAGCCTTGATCCTGTCTGGCTGCGGCAATGACAGCGCCGCCCGCAACAACAACCAGCCCCTCTGCCCCTGCCCCTCCGACGCAGGCACCGCCGAGGCCCAGCGGGCCGAGACCCAGCGGGCCGAGACCCAGCGGGGCCAGCCCCAAGGGGCGCCCTGCCCCGAGGTCGAAGTCGCGGCCAAGGCGCCCGCGCCGGACAACCCCTCCGGCGCGAGGGCGGGCGGCCCGAAGGCCCCGGCGGTCAAGCTCGGCATCGACGTCCTGCTCGACAGCCGCGCCGATCTGGTCGAAGGCAAGAAGGTGGGCCTGATCACCAACTCCTCGGCCGTCGACGGGGCGCTCGCGATGACGGTCGACCGCCTCATCGACGACCCCCGCGTCAAGGTCGTCCAGCTCTACTCCCCTGAGCACGGCCTGGCCGGCGCCATGCGCAACGGCCAGAGCGACAAGGAGGCCAGCTACGAGAGGGGAGGCCGCAAGATCCCCGTCCAGGGCCTGACCGGGGATCGGTGGCAGCCGAGCCCGGAGTCGCTGCGCAAGATCGACGTCCTCATCTTCGACATCCAGGACATCGGCTCGCGCACCTACACCTACATCTCCACCCTCGGGCTGGCGATGCAGGCGGCCAGGGCCGCCAAGGTCCCCATCATCGTGCTCGATCGCCCCAACCCGCTCGGCGGCCTCGTCTTCGAAGGGCCGATCCGGGAGGACCAGTACAAGAGCTTCATCGGCTGGGGGCCGCTGCCGGTCAGCCACGGCATGACGGCCGGCGAGGTCGCCCGCTTCTACAACGAGGAGCTGAAGATCGGCTGCGAGCTGATCGTCGTCGAGATGGAGGGCTGGCGCCGCCAGATGGTCTGGCAGGACACCGGCCTGACCTGGGTGCCGACCTCGCCGGGAATCCCGCACCCCCACAACGCCCAGCTCTACATCGCCACCGGGATGGTCGGCGGCTCAGGCCCCAACGTCAACGAGGGCGGCGGCAACTCGATGCCCTTCGAACTGATCGGCGCCCTCTTCGTCGACGACCCCAGGATCCTGGCCGACCGCCTCAACGCCGCCGGCCTCCCCGGCCTCACCTTCCGACCCCTCATCTATCGACCCTGGGGCCGACAGTTCAAGGACATGGACGTGGCCGGCGTCCACCTCATGGTGCACGATCCCGCCGCCTTCCGACCGCTGCGCACCGCCCTGACGATCCTGACCACCCTCCAGGCCCTCTACGGCGACGAGCTGGTCATCGACGACGACCGCCGCTTCGGCCGCACCTGGGGCAACGACTGGATCCTCCCCATGATCCGGCGGGGCAAGACCCCCGCCGAGATCGAGGCCCGATGGGCGCCCGAGCTCGACGCCTTCGCCCAGAAGCGCGCCCGACACCTCATCTATCCCTAGAACGCTGATTGGTTTGAGGGACCGAGGCCGGCGAGGCCGACGGGAGTCAAACCGGTCAGCGTTCTAGATCGCAAGACACCTCGGGAGGCTCCAGCCCGCTCGCCCCAGGCTCGCGCCCGGCGCTACAGGGAAGGGACGCCTCTTCGAGGCTCTCGACGGGACGTCAACCTGCAGGGATGGTGTCACCCAGGACAAGCGGCCCTTGATGTTGAGGCCATCGAGCCGAGCGACACGATCCTGCGGGCTGTCCCAGAGCCCGTCGAGAGCCCCGCAGGGGCGTCCCTTCCCTGTAGCGCCGGGCGCGAGGGCGGCCCTACGCCTGGGGCGGCTGGCCTTGAGGCAGGTGATCGTCGCCACCCTGGACGCGCGCCGACTTCGCAAGCGCCTCCGCGTCGACGCAGGCTACTTCAGGCAGGTGATCGTCGCCCCCTGGACGCTCCAACCCTTGTAGGACTCCTTGGTCCCCTCCTCGCCGCCCAGATCGACGCTCTGGAGCACCCCGCGCACCGACACCTGGCCTTCACACTGGACAGGATCTGAGGCCGTCACCACGATGATCTGCCCCTTGCCTTCGACGTCCACATAGACCTGCTGCTGGCCCGGACCCTCCCCATCAGGCCCGAAGGGCGCCGCGATCACGGGGTGCTGCGACACCTGCACCGCCAGCCGCCCCGTCAGGATCGAGGGCCGATCGACGCACGCCGACCAGTCCTCGACCGAGGCCAGATCGCATTCAGCATCTTGTTTTGAATCAACGACTTGCGATTCAACCGGGGCGCCACCGAGGGGCGCGGCCTTGTCCGGCGTGACCTCGGGCTGCCCGCACCCTGCGGCAAGGGCCGCCGCGCACGCCAGCGCCGACACCAGGGATATCGATCGAAGCGAAGGGATGACCATGGCTCTCTCTCCAGACAAGGTGACCAGACCCGGCGCGGCGAGCATACCTCGCACGCCGCCGTCGCGCCGACGCGCCGACGGCGCGCTCAACACTGGAACTCCGACTCGACGTAATCCTTGGCCTCCTTCAAGCCCATCCCGGTCTGCTCGCGCACGTACTTGATGGCCTCGATCTTGCGGCCAGACCGGGCGATCTCCCGGGCCTCCGCGATCCAGGTCGGCTCGGCGGTCTTGAGCGAGCGCTCGACCGCCTCGCGAACCTCGTAGGAGGTGGCCGACTTTCGCGCCAGGACGATCGCCTTGATCCCATCGAGCGGGACGACCTGCCTGATCTCCCAGTGCTCAAGCTCAAGCTCGTTGAGCGTCAGCGCCAACGCGCCGAGGGACACCGTCAACTGCTGCCACTGATACATGAACCTCTCCTTGACGACGCGGCGCGCTTGATGAACGTCCAGCCCGATGACCGCCACGGGCAGGAGGCAGACGAGGTCGCCGACCGGCGGCGCGCGGGCTCGATCAAACACCCGGCCGCGCCGCCCGTCAAGGCTCGGCGTCGAGGGCCGCCTCGAGGATGTCGTCCAGATCAAAGTCCGCGTTGGTCAGCAGGATGGTCGCGTCCCCATCCTCGAGCACGGCCTGGAAGTCGTGGTTGAAGCCCACCCACGAGCCGTCGTGCTGCACGGTCACCACCCCGTCCTCCTCCACGATCTCAAGCCCGTAGCCATACTCCGTCCGACCGCCGCCCTTGAGCCGCCCTGGCCGCATCGCCTGCGCCCAGGTCTGCGGCGTCAGCAGCGAGGGCCGCCGCAGCTCCCGCTCGAAGAGGAGCAGGTCGTCCAGGGTCGAGGCGATCCCGCCGGCCCCCACGAGGTTGTTGAGCGGATCGTCGTCGTCGACCTCGACCCCCCTGCGCCCGAGCCGGTAGCCGATGGCCCGGCCAGGGATGCGCTCGCCGGCCACGATGACCCGCGTGTCCCGCATCCCCAGCGGCCCGAAGACCGCCTCCCGCATGAAGCGCGCGAAGGGCTGACCCGAGGCCGCCTCGATCACGAGCGCGAGCAGATCGTAGGCCAGGTTGTTGTAATCAAAGCGCTCTCCCGGGCCAAAGTGCACCCTCGGCCGGCTCTGCGCCAGGAAGTCGAGCATGTCCGCGTTCGTCGGCCTGTCTCGCTCGAAGCGCTCCGGCAGATCCTCGTAGTGCGGCAAGCCCGAGGTGTGCTGGAGCAGGTGCTCGACGGTGATCCGGTCACCATAAGGGAAGGCGGCCAGGTGCCTCGACACCGGATCGGACAGCGCCAGATCCCCGCGCTCGACCAGCACCAGCACCCCGGTGGCCGTCAGCGGCTTGCTCACCGAGGCCAGGCGGAAGGGCGTCCTGGGCGTGATCGCCGCCCCCGAGGACACGTCCGCCAGCCCATAGCCCCGCTTGAAGACCACCTCCCCGTCCTCCACGATCGCCAGCGCGAAGCCCGGCCCGCCGCGCGGCGCGAGCCCCCGAACCGCCGCGTCCACGGCGCGAGCCTGCGGCGTCGACGGATCGGGCTCGCCCGCGACCCCCTCACCCCCTCGATCGCCGCGATCCGTCGGCGCCTCCAGATCGCCTGGGAAGCCCGGCACGCAGCACGCCGCCATCAGCGCCGCCGCCATCGCCACGATCTCGCCTGGCCCGATCCTGAACACGCCCTCTCTCGCCGCCGCCCGCTCCGACATGATCGCCTCCCTCCTGGTTCGCCGCGCGACCGCGCGCCCATCAAGCCCCGAAGGGGTCTGACGTCCCGAAGCGCGCTTTCATCCACGCCGCGCCTGGAGTCTGCCGACTTTGCGGCGCCCCGACGAAAAATGGCCGACTGGCCCATGACAAGCGGCCGGGCAGATCCTAGCTTGGTGCCCCGTCGACGAGGCCAGCCGAGATGCTGGCGCAAACCCAGAGGATCCCATGACCGAGAAGAAGACCACGAAGCTGCACGAGCTGCTGGCCGTCGAGCAGGAGCGCAAGGGGGAGGCCGACCGCGCCCGCAGCGAGGCCAGATCCATGTTCGACAAGCGCCAGGGGCACTTTACGGGGATGCGGCGCACCTTCCGCCCCTTCTCCGTCGATGAGCAGCGCGGCGAGAGCGCCGGCGAGCGCCTGGAGGCCGAGACTCGCCTGGTCACGACCGTCCACGAGGTCCTCGGCGACGCCCTCAAGGCGATGGGCAAGGCCCTCGACGTCAGCTACCAGATCGACGAGGCCAACACGAGGGCCCGCGCCGACATCGTCATCGACGACGAGGTCATCGCCCGCGACGTCCCGGCGACCTTCCTGCTCCAGTTCGAAAAACGCCTGCGCGACGTCCGCGCGATCCTGGAGGCCGCCCCGACCTTCGACCCCGTACGCCTGTGGCAGCCCGACCCGGGCGCCGACCACAAGAACGTCCTGCGGGCCGAGCCGGTCGTGACGATCCGCAAGCAGCGCACGCGCAAGTACAACGTCATGCACGAGGCCACCAAGGAGCACCCCGCCCAGATCGACATCGTCGAGATCGAGGAGCCCGTCGGCGAGATCCGCGCCCACGACTGGACCGGCATGCTCTCGCCGCGCCAGAAGGTCGAGAGCATCGAGCAGGTCGACCGCCTGATGATCGCCGTCAAGCGCGCCCGCGCCCGCGCCAACGCCATCGACGTCGACGCCGAGCGCCGCATCTCCGACCCCCTGGTCGACTTCATCCTGCGCCCCCTCAAGGGCTGACCCCTCCTTCCCTCGACGCCCAGGAAAAATTGCGCCCTGGCGCGGCGCCCTGAAGGCGCCCGGTTGACAGCGCCGCGCCCAGGTCCGACCTTCTGCTGGCCAATGAGCAAGGCTCAGGTTCACGGCTTATCGGCGCGGCCTTCCACCGCGCGCTCAGGTTCAGGCTCGCCGGTCTGGCTTATCACCAGATCGCCTCCGATTCTTGCCGGAACGGAGGCCCACGGGCGATCAGGTTGATGCTCATCAGGTTTATCCAGGACCGCCCCGGAGGCACCCCCAAGGTCGCAGACTTCAACCCAGTCACGGGAGTTCGATTCTCCCTCCGACTCCGAATCGGATGGTGTAGAGGCAACACGCTGGGCTTATGAGCGACCGGACCTTATCCACGCCTCCAACCCCACGGTCCCTGTTCGCGTGGTCCAGCGGCAGGACGGGGCCTTGACAGGGCTCAAGCGCGAGTTCGACTCTCGCCGCGAACGACAGAGGCACGCTTGATGACGGCAAGCGTGCCTCCTATTTTTCTTGAGCCTGAAATTACTCGGCGATATCAACAACCTGCCGAACACGGCGGCCTGCCGCCCACCCTGGAGATCGATCGTGTCCACCGTCACCCTCCAGACCGCCGGGCTCCTGATCCTGTCGAACGTCTTCATGACCTTCGCGTGGTACGCCCACCTCAAGGACCTCGAAGGGTCAAAGTGGTACGTCGCGGCGCTGGTCAGCTGGGGGATCGCGCTCTTTGAGTATCTGCTCCAGGTGCCCGCCAACCGGATCGGCTACACGCAGCTGAGCTTGCCCCAGCTCAAGATCATGCAGGAGGTCATCAGCCTGACGGTCTTCATGCCCTTCGCCGTCCTCTACATGAAGGCGCCGCTCAAGCTCGATTACTTATGGGCGGCGCTGTGCATCCTGGGCGCGGTCTACTTCATCTTCCGCGGCGCGCCCGAGGCGGGGTGAGCGGCGTCGGGGCGCCACACGAGGCGAGGGGTTCTGCTCTGTCAACATCGAGGCGGACGAGGGGTGAGATGAGGCGTCGAGGGGGTTGGGGGGCGGCGGGCTGGGTGGTGGCGCTGGCGACGGTGATCGGCGCGGCGGGATGCGCGACGATCTCGCCGCCGCCGATGGTGATGCGCCACGACGGGCCAGCGCCGATGGAGGCGGGTCAGATCGAGGTCATGCTCGTGGTGGGTCTGGGGCTGGGGATCTTCATCGACGGCGGGCCGGGCGTGCTGGTGCGGGTGCTGGGCCAGATCGACGCGGGGGTGGCCCTGGGGGGTGAGGTGGGCGCGGGCTTCAACATCGACCACACGGACCGGCCCAACCCGGGCAACCACCCCGGCGCGCTCTTCGTCGCGCGCGGCCTCGGTCGCTTCAACCCCGCCGGACAGGAGGTCGTGGCGGTCGAGGGCGGGCTTGGCCTGGGCCTCACCTCGGGGGGGTTGCTCGCGCTGACGGCGAACACCGGGGCGCTCGTCGGCGAGGGCTTCGCGCTGGGGAAGCATGGGGAGGGGGCGGTGTTGACGCCCTATGGGGGGCCTGCGCTTGCCGTCTCCGTCCCGTTGAGGCAGGGTGAGCCCATCTACGAGGTCGACCTGAGCAGCTCGACGCGCATCGGGCCTCCGAAGACCGTGACGACGACGTGGATCCTCGGCGCGACCCTCGGCCTCCGGCTGGAGTCGGCCGGCGAGCAGGGCGACCCGCTGGGGGGCTCGCTCGAAGGGAGCTGGCTCTACGCCTGGAGTGACGGCGACGAGGCCGTCCTGCTGGGCTTGAGCGCGGCCCCGAGCTTGACCCTCGCAGGGTCCGAGTGAGCAGGAAGGACCCCCAGAACGCGCAGGAGGCTCTCGTGGAGGACATCAACCTGACAACGCCGCTCTCGCTCAGGAGCTCCTTCCGCTTCCCGGTCCAGAGCCCGCAGGCGCGGCGCGAGGTGCTGATCGGGGCCTTGTGGTTGCTGGTGCCGGTGGTCGGGTGGCTGCTCAACATGGGGCACCGGATCATGTTCGTCCACCGGATGCACCAGGGTCAGGCGCCCTTCCCGGCCTGGGAGGGCTGGCCGGTGCTGCTCAAGCACGGCCTGATCACCTGGCTGGGCATGATCTATTACGACAGCCCGGCCATCGCGCTCGGGGCCGTGGCGTGGTTGAGCGGCGTCGTGTGGCTCTGGATCGGGGTCTTTGTGCTGTGGGCGCTGGCGACGATCGCCATCCCGGGCTACATGACCTTCTACTGCAAGCACTTTGACGTGCGGGAGATCTTCGATCCCAGGAGGGCGCTGCGTCGCGTCTCCGAGGGGGGCGCGGCCTACTGGCGGGCCTGGGGGATCGTCTCGGTGATGATCGCCTTCTCCTTCACGGGCCTGCTCGGCGCCGGGGTGGGCTTCCTCTACACCAGCGTCTGGTTCTGGCAGTCGGCCGGCTTCAGCTTCGCCACCGTCTTCACCCAGCGCCACGGCCTGGCCGGCGACGCGCAGGCGCCCTGAGCCGGCCCGCGCTGGCGCGTCGCCGGTGGGGGCTCGGCGGCTGTCGGCGCGGGGCCTGGACGGTGGGCCCGGCTTGCTTTTCCGGCCAGTTCGGCATAGAGCCCCACAGGATCACAAACCCTGGAGGTGATGATGCGCCCCTCGATCAACGTCCTTGGCACCCCCTTGATGAGCTGCTCCCACGACCCCGTCACGGGGTGGTTCAGGGACGGCTGCTGCAACACCGACGAGCGGGATCGCGGCTCGCACACGGTCTGCGCCCACCTGACGCGGGAGTTCCTGGAGTTCATCCGGGCGATGGGCAACGACCTCATCACGCCCAGCCCCGAGTACGGCTTCCCGGGGCTCGTCGAGGGCGACCAGTGGTGCGTCTGCGCGGCGAGCTGGCGGCAGGCCCACAAGGCCGGCAAGGGCTGCCCCGTCGTGCTGGAGAGCACGCACATCGCCGCGCTGGAGATCGTCCCGCTTGAGGAGCTCATGGAGCACGCCGTCGCGGCGCACGCCTGAGCCTGGAGGCGGGCGGGCCGCCGCCCGGTCGCCCCGAGAGTTCAAGAACCTGTTCAACGACAACCACTTGCCAGACAAGGGAGGGTGGGCGATGAAGATCTGGATCGTCCTCGGGGCGGCGCTGTCGGCCCTCGGGGTGGGGCTGGGCGCCTTCGGGGCGCACGCGCTCAAGGCGAAGCTGGGGCCGGACATGCTGGCGGTCTTCGAGACGGGGGTTCGGTATCAGATGATGCACGGGCTTGGGCTCTTCGGGGTCGCGCTGGCGGCCTCGCGCTATGAGCACGTCGGCGTGACGGTGGCGGGGTGGTTGCTGGTGGCGGGGGTGGCGCTCTTCTCGGGCAGCCTCTACGCCTTGAGCCTGTCGGGGGTCAAGGTGCTCGGCGCCATCACCCCGCTGGGCGGGCTCTGCTTCCTGGCGGGCTGGGCGGCGCTGATCTGGGGGGTGCTGGCTGCGTCGGACAAGGCGCCTTGAGGGGAAGGGTGAGCCCATCGACGAGCGCCCCACGCTCCTCGCACCGCCCCCCAAGGGGGACGGGCTCGTCGGGTGGGGCTAGAATTTCAGGGTGGGCTGCGCCCTGTCGGTCGCAGGCCCGCGCACGACCGAAATCGACACCAGGGGCGTGAAAATCCCAATCCACAGGCCCACTTCGACGCGCTGATCCGCCCCTGCGATCCGCCCTCTCCCGCCCGCCGATCCGGCCCTGCGATCCGTCCTCTCTCGCCCGCCGGCCTGCGACCGAGAGGTCGCAGCCCACCCCGCGCTTCCAAGCCCCACCCGACGAGCCCGTCCCCGGAGGGGGCGGTGCGAGGAGCGTGGGGCGATCGTCGAGCGTGGGGCGTTGGGGGGCGTCGTCACCTTCACCGAGCGAACCTGTCCGCTGGCAGATCCGCGCCACACTCCTTGGATAAAAGCCGCCACACCCGCTATCCTGAGCGGGCATCGACGCCGGCCCACCCCAAAGGCCCCCCCCCGTCGCTCAGGGCGCGCAGGGCGATATAGTCCCGGCGCGCCCTGAGCGCTGACGGGTCAGTCAGCGCTGGCATGTGACGTGCACCGGCAACTCTGCGAGGATCGCAAGAGGGGGGTCGATGGCATGGATGTGGGGAGTGTGATGAAGATGTATCGAGGGTGTCTTGTTGTCGCTGCGGCGCTGGTGGCGCTGGCGCAGAGCGGGTGCATCTTCCTGGTGGACGGCTCGGACGATGACGACGACGACTTCTTCTTCGAGCCGGCCGCGCCCTCCTTCGCGCTGAGCTCCCTTGAGATCCTCAACCCCCCCGAGGACGGCGCCCTGAACCCCGGCGACACGCTCAGCTTGCAGATCGGCGCCGTGGACGTGCGCCGCGCCGCCGAGGTCGAGGTCAACCTCATGGCGCGCTCGACCGAGGGCGTCATCGAGGATCTCGACAGCGCCTTGATCCAGATGCCCCTGTCGGGCCAGGCCCGCTACGACTGGGACGTGAACTTCGGCCAGCTCGCCCCCGGAGAGTACGAGATCGTCGCCCAGGTCTCCTTCGGCGCCCAGTCCCTTGAGTCGGAGCGCCTCGACGGGGTCTGGGCCCCTCGCCTCGACGACCTCAAGCTGACCTCCATCGAGCCAGGGCAGCGGGCCGAGCCGGGCCAGGAGGTGACCTTCGAGGTCAAAGGCCAGGGGGTCGCCGGCCACGCGCTCGCCGTGGACGTGATCGCCACCTCGCTGACCCTCGACACGGCGACGACCATCGACAGGATCCTCGTCTTCTTCGACAACACCCCTGCGGGGCAGCGCGCACAGGGCGCCTGGACCGTCCGCGGGACCTTCCTCGACAAGGTCGACACCCACGAGATCTCCTTCGCGATGGCCGTCGGCGACCAGCGCGTCGACTCCGAGCCCTTCATCGTCGACGTGCCCTTCATCCTCGGCCCTGTCGCGGTGAACATCCTCAAGGACGGCCAGGAGCGCGCCATCGGGGGCGACGAGCAGGTCGACGTGCGCTTCGTGGACGCGATCGTCGCCTCGGTCAGCGGCGAGGGCATCGACGGGCGCTCGTTGACATGGCGGGCCTCGCCGGAGGGTTTTTCGGCGGTGGAGTCGGCCTCGATCGCCGAGGGAGGCCGGGCGCGCTTCGTCTTCGAACCGCCGCGCGACTTCGGCCCGAGCCCGCTCTACAGCTTGCGCTTCGAGGTCGGGCTGGAGGGTGTCAGCAAGACCTCTCGGGCGATCACCATGCGCCGCTGGGGTTACCTGCGCTGCGCCTGGCTCTACCAGAACGGCAGCGACGTGCGGGCTGGTGAGAGCTTCCGCTCGCCGGTCAACATCCTGCTCCGCGTCGAGACCTGGGGGGTGCCGGATCGGAGCATCCGGATGGAGATCTTCGAAGAGGATCCCGGCGCCAACGACACCACCGCCCGGCTCGACGCCGATCTCGTCGCCGGGGTCGCCACGGCCTCGACTTCGCTCCGCCATGTCAGCGACGGCTTCGGCGAAGAGGCCGAGTATCGCTTCAAGGTCCAGATCGGCGAGGGCGGGTGTCAGTCCCCGCTGGTCAACGTGGTCAGGAGCCCCTGAGGGGGCGTCGAGGTCAGAAGGGAGGGGGGATGACGCGCCAGGATCCTGAGATGGCAGAAGGCTTTCGCGCGCTGACGAGGGCCATTGAGGCCTTGACCGACGAGGTCCGCCTCCTGCGGCAGGCCATCGCCCAGCGGCCGGCCGCCGGGGTGAGCGCGCCCGGCCCCGCGGCCGCGGCGCTGCCCGCCGCGCCCCCCTCAAGGGTGCCCGCTGGCTCGGCCATGGCGACCATCGAGGCGAACATCGCGGCGCTGATGGCCGCCGCGCGCGTCGAGGACGAGGAGGCTGGCTTTGAGCGCTTCAGGGCGCTGGTCCTGCCTCAGCGGCAGGACTCTCCCCGCGCGGTCTACTCGCTGCGCGGCTCCGTGTGGCGGGCGCTGCGCCAGAGCGTCGGGCGCTACCTCGACCCCGAGGGCGCCTTCGAGATCGTGAGCACGGCGCCAGCCGAGCTTCGAGAGGACACCGGGGTCATCAAGGTCTTCTTGCGAAAGGCCGGCGGGAGCCCCTCGCCGGTGACCTTCGAGCGCGATCCTGGCGGCGCGTGGTGGATGCGCGACTTCGGCCTCTGAGCCCTTCAGCGCCCCTCCTGGGAGATGACCGTCTCGCCTGGTGCGGCGTGCAGCGCCCTTGTGCCGCTTCAGGTGGCCTCGGATGAGGGCCACTTCGAGGGCATGGACAGGCCCGCGTCGCGAGCCGCTTGATGCGAGCCAGGGCTTTGACAACAAGGCGCTGTTTGAGCAACCTAACGACAGGACGAGAGGCACACAGCAAGGGTCACATCATGAAGGTGAAATCAGTCGGCATCACGGACGTGGGGCGCGAGCGCACGAACAACGAGGACAGCCTCCTGATCGACGACACGATGGGGCTCTACATCGTGGCTGACGGGATGGGCGGGCACGAGAACGGCGAGATGGCCTCTCGCCAGGCCATCCGCGCGGTCTACAGCTTCCTGCAAGATCGCAAGATGGCCTCGCGCCGCCATCAACTGAACACCGACGTCCTCGTCGAGCACCTCGCCGAGGCCGTCCAGGAGGCCGCCGCCACCGTCCACAGGCTCTCTCACGGCGAGCGCGGCATGGGCACGACGCTGACGGCGCTGTGGCTGGCCCAGGGCAAGGGCATCATGGCCCACATCGGCGACAGCCGACTCTACGGCCAGCGCGACGAGGCCATCAACCAGATCAGCAAGGATCACACCTTCGTGGCCCTGGCCGTCGAGCGCGGCCAGTGCACCCCCGAGGAGGCCGAGAAACACCCCATGAGCAACGTCCTGATGCGTTGCCTCGGCCGCGAGCCGAAGGTCGAGGTCGACACCCTCGTCCTCGATGTGGAGGAGAAGGACACCTTCCTGCTCTGCTCCGACGGCCTGACCTCCTACCTCCACCAGGATGAGCTGGAGAACATGCTGATCTCTCCGGACATCGAGGCCATCGGCAAGCGCCTGATCAACATCGCCAACGGGCGTGGCGGCCACGACAACATCACCGTCGTCCTGGTCCACGTCGAGGATCTGGGCGACGGGGAGGCCCAGGCCTCCCCGCAGAACATGCGCATCCCGACCCTCGTCAACTTCGAGCGCAAGCCCACCCGGTAAGCGCCCTCCATGAGGGGCCGCGCGGCGCGGCGACCCTTTTTCTGGGTCGGCCCTCGACGGCGGCCGGTTCGCCGCAGCCCCAACCCTGAGGTCCCACATGTCGCTCCTGTCTCGCATCAAGCCCAAGGGCCCCAACGGCTTCGGCTACGGCTCGACCGCCGCAGACGTCACCGAGGGGATCGACCTCAAGGGCAGGACGATCCTGATTACGGGGTGCAACTCTGGCATCGGCCTGGAGTCCGCCAGGACCCTCGGCGCCCGCGGCGCCCACGTCATCGGGGCGGCCCGCAGCCTGGGCAAGGCCGGCGAGGCGCTCGCGGGGCTGAAGGACTCGACGCCCGTGACCTGCGAGCTCTCCGAACCCGACTCCGTGCGCGCCTGCGTCAAGGCCGTCAAGGCCCTCGGCAGGCCCCTCGACGTGATCCTCTGCAACGCCGGCATCATGGCCCTGCCCAAGCTGGAGCAGCGCCACGGCGTCGACCTGCAGCTCTTCACCAACCACATCGGCCACTTCATCCTCGTCACCGGGCTGCTCGACAGCCTCTCGGACGCTGGCCGGATCGTGATCGTCAGCAGCGAGGCCCACAAGAACGCCCCCAGCGAGGGCATCGACTTCGACGACCTCTCCGGGGAGAAGCGCTACAGCGCGTGGCGCAACTACGGCCAGTCGAAGCTGGCCAACATCCTCTTCGCCAGAGAGCTCGCAAAGCGCCTCAAGGGCACCTCCAAGGTCGCCAACGCCCTGCACCCCGGCGTCATCCAGACCAACCTCGCCCGACACATGAACGTGGCCGCCAGAGTCGGCGTCGCGATCGCCAACCCATTGTTTTTAAAGACAATCCCGGAGGGCGCCGCCACCCAGTGCTACCTCGCCGCCCACCCCGACGCCGCCGCCGTCAGCGGCGAGTATTTTTCGGACTGCAACGTCGCCCGCACCAGCCCCCAAGGGCGAGACATGGCCCAGGCCGCCCGCCTCTGGGAGACCTCCGAGGCCATTGCCGCCCGCGTCTGACACCCCCCGCCGAACGCCCGACGCTCGACGAGCACCCCACGCTCCACGAGCGCCCCACGCTCCTCGCACCGCCCCGTTGGGGCGGGCTCGTCGGGTGGGGCTTGGATGAGCGGGTGGGCTGCGACCTCTCGGTCGCAGGCCAGCGGACGGGCAAGTGCGGCTTGCAGGGCCGGATCATCGTGTCGAAGTGGGCCTGCGGATTGGGATTTTTACCACCCCAGGTGTCGACCTGGGCCTTGCGCTGGCCTGCGACCGACAGGGCGCAGCCCACCCCGGGCATCCAAGCCCCACCCGACGAGCCCGCCCCAACGGGGCGGTGCGAGGAGCGTGGGGCGGTCGGCGAGCGACCCAACCCGGGACGCCGCAGGCCCGCGGCCTCGCGGCGTTGCTTCTGCCGCGATGCCCGGAGTACACTCCGGGCCGCGAAGCAGGAAAGGCCCAGGCTGTCCACCCCGTGAAATGCCAGCAAGCCCGCCGCGCGGCGACGCTTGTCCAATCAATCTGGAGATCCTTGATGAAGAACTCGACCTTCGCGGCCCTCGCCGCGCTCCTCATCACCCTGGTCGGCGCCCCCACCTCGCCTCAAGCCCACGACCACGACGAGGACCCACCCTTCAGCGAAGACGACAAGAAGGCCGACAAGAAGGCCGACAAGGCCGACAAGAAGGCCGACAAGGCCGACAAGAAGGCCGACAAGAAGGCCGACAAGAAGGCCGAGGCCCCGGTCGATCTGGATGAAGAGGAGGATCGCAGCCCCGGCGCTCTCTACGCCGAGTTCTGCTCCAACTGCCACGATCCCGGCATCGCCGGCGCGCCCAAGACCGCCGATCCCGAGGCCTGGGGCATCCTGCTGAAGTCGCGCGGCTTCGACGCCCTGGTGCTCAACACCATCAAGGGCGCCGGCCTGATGCCCTCCAAGGGGGCCTGCGTGGCCTGCACCGACAAGGAGATCGAGGACGTCGTCAAGTTCATGCTCGACAAGGCCAAGGTGAAGCACCCCTGAGCCTGGCCGACCTGCGCGGCTCGACGCCCCGCGCGACGGGGACGAGCCTGGAGGCGACGCGCCAGCGCGCCGCCGGCGCGCCCTCTACTTGGGCGAGGTGTCGAGGTCGAGCGTGATGCTGATCCCCTCGCAGGGAGCCATCCTGCCTGAGGCGCCCTCTACTCGGGCGAGATGTCGAGGTCGAGCGTGATGATGATCCCCTCGGTGGGCGCCGAGGGGGGCACGATCCAGATCTCGGCCTCGGCGCTGCCGGCGCTCACGGCGAAGAGGCGCAGGTGGACGTGGACGGCCCTCGGCCCCCAGTGGCGCTCGGAGAGGGCCACCTCCTGGGGATCGTGGCACAAGAAGGGCGGCGGGAGCGTCAAGCCGGGCAGGATGATGCTCTCCGGAGGGCCGCCGCCTGGCATCTGCTCCCACAGGTGCGCCTCGAAGATGAAGTCCCCCTGGTGTCGGCGGTGCTGCAAGGGCGCCTCAAGGGCCCGCGTGAAGCTGTCGCTGAAGGCCCGGACCATGCCCGCCGTCACGTAGCTGTTGCTGACCGCGTCGCCCACGACGTAGACCGCCAGACCCACGCTGGCCGTCCCGGTGTTGTAGAGGGTCAGGTTCAAGTCGATGCGGCTGCCTTCGACGAGCTGAATCCGGCGGTGGAGCTCTGAGGGCGCGGTCGCGAAGGAGGGAGGCAGCTCGCCGCTGATCTCCTCGGGCTCGGTGAAGACGCTCATCGATCGTCCTGGTCGCATCCTGGTTGGCGCGCGCCCACCGAGGGCGCGGCGTGCATCATCGGGCGATTCGGGCCTCGGGGCAAGCGCAAAGCAGGTGCCAGAACTCTGTCGCCCCTCAAGCCCCCTCGACCGCGCGCTTGAGGGCTTCGAGCCGCTTGCGCGTGTCCCGCGCGAAGACCCGCGTCAGCAGCCCCGAGATCGCCGCCGGCCGCCCGCGCACGTGGTACTTGAAGGACACTCGGGTGTGGTCTGGGGCCTCGGCGATGAAGCGCCATGATCCCGCAAAGCTGTCGATGAACCACGGGCCGCGGGTCATCTTGACGGCGGCCACCCTCGGCGCGTCAAAGGAGACGTACTCGGTCTCCATCGCGAGGCCGCTGCGCGCCACGCAGAGCGCCCGAACCCCGAGGCCCGCCTCGGGGGCGCCGCCGACCAGATCGGCGGCCTTGAGGAAGCTGTCCCAGCTCAAGCGGCGGCCGTAATCCTGGGTCAGCGCGAAGAGGACCTCCGGGGACGCCTGGATCAAGATGGAGTCTTCGAAGGCCACGCCGCCACCCCCTCCCCTTCAGCGGGTGCCCGTCAAGAAGAGCAGCACGAGGCACATCTCATCCCCTGAGCCCTCCCCGAGGCTGACCGCCTCGCTCGCGCCTCGCGTGTCGTATCGGCAGGTCAGGCGCACGGAGCCCCGCACGGGCGCCTTGACGGGCTGCTGGAACCAGTAGAAGCGCTGCCAGTCGAAGTCCCAGCGGTCGGTGTCCAGCAGGCAGACCTCGGCGCCGGGGGCCGGCCGGGAGTGCTCGCCGTCGATCTCCAGAGGCACGAACTCGGCCCGGATGTGGGTGCCCTTGAGGTGCATGTGGGGGAAGACCGCGTGCGCCTCGACCGGCTCGGCGCCAGTGAGCGTGTACAGGAAGTCCTGCTGGACGCAGCCGCCGCTGCCGATCTCGGACGGATCCTCCAGGTTCTCTTCGTTGATCCCCTCGGTCAGCGGCATCGAGGTGTCGTCCAGGAGCGCGTAGACGCCCTCGCAGCTCTGGCTCGTCCCGCCGTTGACGCCCGAGGGGATCTCGAAGGGCAGGTTTCCGATGAAGACCATCTCGGCCTCTCTGGCCGGAGGCGAGTCCTCGGGCGCGAACCACAGCTTGATGCCCGAGTTGTCCTGGCCGTCGCCGCCCTGCGAGAGGTTGTAGTGCATCTGCATGACGAAGCGCGCGCCCTTGCTGATCCGCAGGCCCGTGCCCGGCGGGAAGGCCGTCTTCTCGCCGCCGGGCGCCCACACCGCCGCCAGCGTCTCCACGTTCGTGCGCGAGTCCCCGAAGCAGCTGTAGCCCGGCGTCTCGTCCTCGGCCTCAAGCTCGGCCAGCAGCTGGCCGGTCTCCTCGTCCCCAGGCACGGCGAAGACCACGATGTGGTGCAACACCGAGACGTTGTCCACCTCGACCTCAAAGCCCTGCAGGAAGCGATCGGCCTCAAAGCCGGGGTCGACGGCGAAGCAGCGGAAGTCGTCCGGGCGACTCTTGTCCGGCGTGTACGGGGAGGCCGATCGTATCGTCAAGGTCGGCTCGGACGGCAGCCGCTCGGCCCCCAGCTCCGAGGGCCTGAGGTCGGGCATCACAAAGTCAGCCGGGTCGCCCAGCTTGAGCCCCTCGGCCTCCCAGTCCACGAAGGTCGCGATCTCCGAGGCGCTCAAGCTCAAGTCATCCTTGTACTCATTGCAACCGCCGCTGGCCTGCCAGGGGGGCATCGTCCGACCGACGACGGCCGCCGTGATCACCGGCGCCAGCGCCTGCACCTGGACGGGATCGCGGAAGTCCAGCGCGTCCGGCGTGATCCCGCTGCCGTCGTGGCAACCATTGCAGCGCGCCTCCAGCACCGGGCGCAGATCCCGATGGAAGGTGACCGACTCGACCCCCTCTTCCGCCACCTCCCCAGGGGTCTGCTCGCCCTCTCCACAAGCGCACAACGCCATCAACGCCGAAGCAGACAGCGCCACGCTCCTCCTTGAGAACTCCACCATTCCAACTCCCCGGTTTTGATGAGAGATTTTGAACCCGCTCGACCCCACCACCATGACCACTCTCCTCGCTCAAGGCAAGAAGCCCTTGATGATCGCGCTTCCCCCGCCCTCCCCTCTCAACCCCTTTGCGCGGCGCAACCCTGCACGCAATATCGCGACACGCACGCAGGATCAAGTCCACCGGGGCGGGCTCCGCCGCCCCTCCCGAGGCCAAAGCGGCGCGGCGACGACCTCCCCCTCAAGCTCGCCGGGGCGGGCTGCGCCGCCCCTGGGGACGACCCCCTCCGCCCGCTGAGGCCGCTCGCGGCGCCGTCTCTCGCGGCGCCGCCTCTCGCGGCTCCCCAGCGCCCCAGCGCCCTCAATAATCCTCATCCACGTCCAACCCTCGACCGCGCAGCACCTCCGCGATGTCATAGAGCGTCACCCCGCCCCTGTTCGCCACGTCGCCCGTGTCGCGCGGGTAGCCGTAGGGGGTCGCCAGCGCCCGCAGGAAGGCCGCCCTGCCCTCGCCCATCAACCCGGCCACCAGATCCTCGATCCCGTCCTCGGACAACATCGAGTGGACGTGCTCGAAGAAGACCGGCTCGCCATCGTAATAAGGCCCCTGGAGGAGCTCCGCGATCTCCAGCCCCACGGCGTGGATGTCCTGAAGGCGCTCGCTGTCGAGGGTCTCAAGATGATCGGCGTCCCCTCGGGCCGCCTCGATGGCGGCCCACAGATCGTCGGCCCGCGCGTCGTCGCCCCCCCAGCCAGGGGCCGACAAGGCCGCGGCGCACGCCGGCTGGAGCGCGCCCAGATCCCCCTCGCCGAAGCGATTGTAGCCGAGGGTCGCGTATCGCAAGCCCTTGAATATCCTGCCCTTTACCAACACCTCAAGGCCCTCGACCCCGATCTCATTGCCGCCCAGGTGGAGGGTCGACAGCGCGCCGGCGCTCGCCTCCGCCAACACCGCAGCGCCCTCATCTCCCAGCGCGTTCCCGGCCAGATCGAGCGCGACGAGCTGGCCGAAGAAGGGGGCGCCGATCAGCGCCCTGACCCCCGCGGCGTCGATGAGCTCGCCGGCCAGATCCAGCCAGAGCAGCGCGGGCAAGGTCGCCTCGCTCGCCAGCGCCTCGACGCCCGCCGACCTCATCCGGTTGCCGGACAGCTTGAGGCTGCCCAGCTTCGGGGCGCTCAACCCCGTGGACAGCGCCGCCGCCCCCGCCGGCCCGAACATGTTGCTCGACAGATCCAGCGCCGTCAGCGTCCCCAACCAGCTCGCCCCGGAGATCGCGGCCAGCCCCCCGGCGCCAAGGTTGTTGCCGTTGAGCTTGAGCCACCCAAGGCCCCGCAGCGCCTCACAGGACGCCAGCGCCTCCAGCGCCTCGCCCCTGAGCCTGTCGTGCGCGAGGTCAAGGTGGCTCAACTTCGAAGGTTCGGCGCCCAGACTCCGGGCCCACGCCGCCACGGCGGCGTCCCCAAGCTGGTTGTGGCCCAGCTTGAGCGTCCTCAAGCTCCCCAGCCCCGCGCCGCCCAGCGCCTCCAACCCCTCGGCGCCGATCCGGTTGCTCTCCAGGTTCAAGACCTCAAGGCGCTCCAGCAGGCCGCTGCCCGCCAGCCTCGCCATGTCGCGCGCCTCCAGGCCGCTGCCCGCCAGGTGCAATGCCCTCAGGGCACCCCAGCGCTCGGGGATCATCTCTGTGAAGTTGCTGAAGTAGGACCCTCGGGTCGTCAGCGTCGTCACCGCCCCCATCACCTCGGAGCGCGCCAGCGCCCGGCCCGCGTCGCCGCCGAGGTACTGGTTGGCGAGCGACAGGTACTTCAGGCCCTCGAGCCTCCTGTCGACGAGCAGCGCCGCGAGCTCCGCCTCCCCGATCCTGCCCTTGTTGCCAAGGCCCAGGGTCAGCGTCAGGGACTCGACCTTGATGTGGGGGTGGAGCGCCCAGAGCTTCTGGAGCCTCGGCAGCCCGTCGACCAGGGCGAAGCGCGCCAGCGGCGCCAGCGCCGCGCCCCCCTCGAAGATCAGATCGAGCCCCTCGGAGTCGACGCTGCGGAGGCGCTCGGGCCAGCCCTTGGCGCCCTCCAGCGCGTAGGGCAGCCACGCGTCGACCTGACCCCTGTGCTCGGTCCAGGCCGCCGCGACGCGGTCCCAGACCTCAAGCCATGCGTCCTCGCTCGGGGTCTCGTGGAGGGCCGCTCGCAGGCCCTCGATGATCTTGTCCACCGCGCCCATCACCACCCTCCCTGGATCGCCCCCTTGTCCGCCGGGTTGACGCGACCTATCCTGAACGACCCCCGCGCCACGTCAACAGGAGAGCGCCCTTGAGCACGTTGAAGGTCATCGCCACCCCCATCCTGTCCCTGTCGCCCCACCCGAACGCCGACCGCCTTGAGCTCGCCCAGGTCCTCGGCTGGCAGTGCGTCGTGCCCAGAGATCGCTACGTGCCCGGCGAGGTGGTGATCTACATCCCGGTCGACGGCGTGCTGCCGGAGGCCCTGAGCGACAAGCTCGGCGTGACGAAGTACCTCTCGCGCGGCCGCGTCCGGGCGGCGCAGCTGCGCGGCGTCGTCTCCTACGGGCTGGTCATGCCCAACGAGGAGGGCTTCGAGGCCGGCCAGGACGTGACCGCCCACTTCGGGATCGAGAAGTTCGAGCCCCCCATCACCCTCTCCGGCGGCGAGGTCGAGGCGCCCCACCCGCTGCTGACCCACTACACGGACATCGAGAACATCAAGAACTACAATGACTTGATGGAGCCCGGAGAGGAGGTCGTCGCGACCGAGAAGGTCCACGGGACCAACTGCGTGCACGCGCTGATCATCGAGGAGGACGGGCGGGAGGTCTTCATGGCGTCGAGCCACCGCCACAGGCGCCGCGAGGACCCCGAGTCGACCTACTGGCGCACCTTCGACGACCGCACGAAGGCCCTGCTGCGCGAGGCCGTCGTCGGCCACCGCGCCGCGCTGCTCTTCAAGGAGGTCTACGGCGGCAAGATCCAGAACCTCAACTACGGGCTGGAGAATCAGGTCGCCGACGTGGCCTTCGACCTCCAGATCGAGGGCCGCTACATGGACTACGACGACTTCGTCGCGCTCTGCGGCCGCCACGGGGTGCCCGTCGCCCCCGTCCTCTACCGCGGCCCCTTTGACCGCGGCGCGCTCGACGCCATCGTCAACGGCCCGGGCGTCTCGACGCAGGTCGGCCAGCGCCACCACATCATGGAGGGCGTCGTCATCAAGCCCGTCCGCGAGCGCTGGAACCCGGTGACCGGGCGCACGATCCTCAAGTGGATCTCCGACGCCTACGCGCTGGACAAGAACGCCACCGACTTCCACTGACCCGCCGCCCCAGGCCGCGGCTCGCCCCTTCAGCGCGCCTTGATCGCCGCCGAGAAGGTCCGGCGCGCGTCGAAGGTCTCGGCGAAGCTCGACAGCACCACCGCCGTCGAGCGCGCGGCCACTCCCTCGAAGACCACCGCGCCGTTGAGCACCACCCGGACGGGCTTGTCGAGATCGACCAGCGCGTCGTTCAGGTAGACGGTGGCCGACCTCGGCGGCTCCTGGGTGCTCACCGACACCACCGACCCCCGCGCGTCGCTCTCGATCCGGGCCTGGAGCGGGCTGGCCGGGCTGAGCTCCAGCCAGTGGATGATCCCGTGGTCCTGATGGCGGGTCGGCTCGAAGGCGAAGCGCCTCGGGATCGCGCGCCGCTGTCGCGCCAGCCACGTGATCACCTCGGCGTTGAGCGCCGGGAAGAAGTCGTGGCCGCCGCCGCGCACCTCGCGATAGACGAAGGACATCCCCCGCGCCTTGAGCAGCGACGCCATCTCCCGCGACAGATCCACCGGCAGCGTATGATCCTCGTCGCCGTGGATCATGAAGGTCGGGGTGTCGGCCAGGTTGGTCAAGAAGCGCGGCTCGCGGATCTTGCCGCCGCACCGGGTCACCAGCGCCGACCAGCGCCAGGGGAACTTGTGGCCCAGGTGCCAGACCCCCGTGGCCCCGCTCGACTTGCCGTCCAGCGAGATCCGATCCGTATCGACGTTCACCCGCCGCGCGGCCTCCTGCACCACCTCCCACACCGCCTCCTCGCCCTCCGGCGTCCACCAGTGCGCCTTCGGGGTCGTGGGGCACAGCAGGATGAAGCCGTCGATCTCCTCCTGCCTGAAGAAGCGACGGCAGGCGCGGTGGCTCACGAAGCCGCCGCCGTGCAGGTAGACGTGCATGGGCCAGGGCCGCCCAGGATCGTAGCCCGCCGGCAGGATGATGTAGAAGGGCAGCGGCTCCCGGTGGCTGTCGTAGGCCGACGACTCGATGATCCGGCCGCGCACCGACCTGTACCGAAAAGATCGCGGGATGGCCGCCGCCGTCGCGCGCGCCCCAAGCTCCCGATCCAGCTGGGCCGCCAGCGACGCCCGCAGCGAAGGGCTCGCCGTCCGGAGGGCCTGCTGGATGAGATCGAGCTGCGCCTCGGTCGCCTCTCCGGCCCCCGCCTTCGATCCGGCCACCCTGGGCCTCTCTGGCCCGACGCGCCCCTCGGCGGCGACCTCGGCCGCCGTCACCAGCGCCAACACCGACAGGAGCGCCCACGCCAGCGCCGCCCGCGCCCACCTCCCTGCCGGCGCCCGCGATCCCGCGCAGATCGCCAAAGAACGCGCCCACCTCGCCGCCGGCGCCCGCGATCCCGCGCAGCTCGTCGAAGAAGGCGCCCACGCCCACGCCGCCCAGGCGACCCGCCCTGCCCCACGACTCTGCCGGCCTTCACCCCTCATCGCCCTTGATCCCGCCGCGCGCCGATCTCCCGACGCCAGCCGCGCCGGGGGAGGCGCCGCCGCCTCAGAGCTTCTCGCTGATCTTCTTGACGATGTGCCACAGCAGGCCGTAGGCCGCCACGGTCACCAGCAGGCCGCCGTAAGAGTAGGCCGCGCCGAGGACGCCGCCGATCCCGTCCGGCAGTTCGATGATCTGGTCGAGGACGTGGACGTAGGAGGCGCCGCTTTCCAGCTCGGTCTGGATCGACACGCCGAGGCTTCGCAGCGTGACAAAGACGATCTCCAGCAGCCAGAAGAGCCACCAGACGAAGATGATCAGGCTGCCCTGGGGGCCTCGGGCGCACTTCCAGGCGTCGCGCAGCACGAAGGGCGGCAAGAAGATATTGCCCAGCGGGATCAACCACGCCCCGACCGCCATCCCCGGCGAGAAGCTGGTCTTGCCGCGCTGGACGTCGAAGATCTTGAAGGTCCAGATCATGAGCATGACGCCGATGACCAGCGACATCAGCGTGAGCAGAGTCGAGACGATCCCGTAGAACTGCCCGATCAGGTTCATGAGCACGAAGCCCACCAGGAACATGACCAACGGCAGCCCCGCCCTCACGGCGATGATCTTGGCCAGCAGCTCGCCGAAGCTCCGCACGTCGCTCGGCGTAACGCTCCGCCCTGGGCTCGGCGGGCCGCCGAGGCGGCTGGCCTGCGGCGCGCCCTTTGGCCCGCCCCCCGCGCCCAGGAAGGCGGCCATGTCGATCTCGGGCAGGCTGCCCCTGACGCCCTCGATCTTGACGCCGAGCACACCGCCGAGGTTCTTGCAGAAGTCGTCCAGGCCGAGGCCCGGGAAGAAGCCGTAATTGCTCCGGCTCTGATCGCCCCTCACCTCGGACAGCACGCCGTCCCCGCCCGCCTCGCCGGTCATCGCGGCGTCCAGGCACCGCTCCCAGAAGAAGAGGCGCGTCTCGTCGCCCTTGCGGGCCAGCGCGATGAAGACGGCCTCGTTCGGGGCCAGCGCAGGCGGCATCGACACGACGACCACCTCCCAGCCCTCGCTCTTGATCGCCCCGACGACCTCCAGCTTGACCAGCTGCGGCACGCCAGCGCCCGGATACTCCACCACGTCAACGTGGGGCAGCGACCCGCCCACGCTCTTGCCCGCCTCCATCCAAAGGTACATCAAGAAGGCTTCGCGCTTCGGGCCGGTCAGCTCGGCGAACATCTCGCCCGGAGATCGAAAGACCTCCGCCGGGATGAGCTTCTTGGCGAAGAAGAAGTGCTGGTCGCGGATCGCCATCGGGGGCCTCCTGCCTGCGAGCGGGCGTTCAAGATTGTCGTGGGCGTCTTGAGGCCAGCCGTCGCGCCGCCTCGCCGACCACCTTACCACCGGCGGCGATCCCCGGTACAGATCCTCGACGCCGGGCCAGCGCCCCGCTTGGAAGCGCGGGGGGCTGCGCCCGATGGGCGCAGGCGGGCGGCCTAGCGCGGATCGCATGGCCTGATCGCCGCGCCTGAGTGGGCCTGCAGATTGGTGTTATCACTCCTCCAGGTGTCGACCTGGGTCGTGCGCTGGCCTGCGACCGAGAGGGCGCAGCCCACCCTGAGCTTCCAGCCCCACCCGACGAGCCCGCCCAACGGGCGGTGCGAGGAGCGTGGGGCGCTCGTTGTGCGTGGGACGTTTGGGATCGGGAGGGGGCCTTGTGAAAGTGGGGGCAGCGCCGGGGAGTTGGGGCCAGGCGGTATGTTGCGGTGATGGGTTGTGCTAGGATCGCCACACCTTTGATGTCCCCGCGGCGAGCGAGTCCGGCGAGCGCAGGGCGCGACGTCCTGACGAGGCATGAGCGACCATGACGCGGATACTGTTGATCTCATTGATGTTCCTGTCGGGGTGCAGCCTGACGCTGGACTTCGACGAGTGCGAGGCCGACGGGGACTGCGCGGCGAGGGCCGGCGCGGGTCCGGCGCTGGTCTGCTCGCCGGAGGGCTTCTGCGTCGAGGGCGCCGCCGGGCCGGAGCCGGAGGGGCAGCCGGAGGGACAACCGGAGGGGCAACCGGAGGGAGAACCCGAGGGTGAGCCCGAGGGTGAGCCGGAACCGGAGGGCTGCTGTACGACGACGGGCTGCATCGCGGAGCAGGGCCAGAACTTCATCTGCAATGGTCAGTGTCAGTGCGTGCAGGCCTTGAGCGAGGAGTGCTTCGCGGTGGCCGGGCCCATCGAGCAGGACGACACCTTCATCATCGGGTCGATCTTGCCGACGCGGGGGGCCAACGCCTCCAAGGGTGTGCCGCGCGAGCAGGCGATCCAGCTGGCGGTCAACGAGATCAACCAGAACGGCGGGCTGGGCAATGGTCGGCGGCTGGTCCACATCGGCTGCGACGACGACGGCAAGGCCGATCAGGGCAAGGTGGCCGCGGCGCACCTGGTGGACGTGGTGGGGGTGTCGGCCATCGTGGGGCCGGCCTTCAGCGGGGTCTTCACCGACGTCAGCGATCAGGTCACCTCGCGCAAGGGGGTCTTCATCATGTCGCCCTCGGCCACCAGCGCCAGCATCACGACGCTGGACGACAACAACCTGTCGTGGCGGGCGGCGCCCAGCGACGCCTTCCAGGGCGGCGCGGCGGCCGATCGGATCCGCGATCTGCGGGCGCTGCAGGGCGGGCAGATGCGGCTGGCGGCGCTGGCCAAGGACGACGCCTACGGATCGGGGCTGCTCAACCGGATCATCGACGAGCTGGGCGTGGAGCTGGGCGAGGACAACTTCGTGGGCCGGATCTACGCGCCGGCCGGGGATCTGGCAACGCCCGTGATCGGGCTCATCGAGGAGTTCGGGCAGGCCGACGTGGTGCTGCTCTTTGGCACCAACGAGACCGTCACGCTGATCGACAATTACGAGTCCTTCTCGGAGCAGCAGGGCTTGCTGCCGCCGAACTACATCCTGTCGGACGGGGGGCAGTCGGCGGAGCTGTTGACCTACATCGCAGCGCACCCCGAGCTGGCGGACCGGCTGGAGGGGGTGGCCCCGGACGGCAAGAACGGCGGGCTCTTCACCGCCTTCGCCTTCCGCTTCCGCAACCGCTACGGCGTCGAGCCGGGCTCGTTTGCGGCCAACGCCTACGACGCGACCTTCCTGGTCGCCTACGCGGCGATGTCGCTGGGGTCGGGGGCCGAGATCACCGGCGCGGGGCTCGCGGCGGCGATGGCGAAGGTGGTCACGGGGCAGACGATCAACGCGGGGCCGACGGACGTGGGGACGGCGCGCAACACGCTCTTGAGCGGCAACCCGATCAACTACGAGGGGGCCTCCGGGCCGCTGCAGTTCGACCTGACCACGGGGGACGTGTCGGCCAACATCAGCCTGTGGCACGTGGTGCCCGACGGCGACGACTTCGAGTTCGAGGACGTCATGCTCTACCGGATCGACGACGACGGCCTCGGCGGCGTCTGGGGGCCTCCCGACGAGGAGTGAGGGGAGGTCAGATGCAGCAGCCTGATCTCTTCGGCGCGCCGGAAGAGGCGCCCCCCGATCTCCCGGACAAGGGCATCGGCGGCAGCGAGGTCGCCGCGATCTTCCACCTCCACCCGGGCTTGAGCGCCGGGGATCTCTGGCGGCGCAAGACCGATCGGCCCGTGGCCTTCGAGCGCAGCGCGGCGATGCGGCGCGGCGTGGCCCTGGAGCCCATCGTCCGGTGGCTCTACGGGCGGCAGACCGGGCAGGAGGTCGGCGCGGGGGTGCGGGCGCGGCACGCGCGCTGGGCCGAGGGCGTGGCGATGATCGCGGCCACCGACGGCAGCCTGCCCGGCGGGCGGATCTTCGAGGCCAAGACGACCGTCTTCGAGAGCCACAGGCATCAGCTCTTTGATCAGGGCAGCGTCCCGGTGGAGTACGCCCTCCAGCTCCAGCACTACGCGGCGACCTGCGGGGCCTCGGGCGGCGTGATCTGCTGCCTGAGCGGCCCCCGGCGCCCTCCGCCCTGGACCGGCGAGCCCTGGCAGCTGACGGCCATCGGGTGGCGGCGGATCGAGGCCGTCGGGGAGCTGCTGGAGCAGGCCGTCGCGGGCTGGGTGACGGACTTCGTCCTGGGCGACGTCGAGCCCCCCGACCACCACCCCGACGCCGCCCGTCTGTCGGCGCTGCTGGGCGAGCCCGGCTGGCTCGATCCCCCCCTCATCTGGACCGGCGATCGCCTCGACCGCCCCCCGAAGCCCTCGCCGTCAGCCCAGCTCGCCTTGCTCTGAGGCGACGACTGAGGATCGACGGCCTGGAGGCCCTGGAACAGGTTTGCTCAGTGAAGGTTCCAAGGCCCGCGAGGCCACGGCATCCCACGCCACGATCGTGCCCACGGCGTATCGCCCCACGCTCCTCGCACCGCCCCTGTCGGGGACGGGCTCGTCGGGTGGGGCTACAAGCTCAGGGTGGGCTGCGACCTCTCGGTCGCAGGCCAGCGCACGACCCAGGTCGACACCTGGGGGCGTGAAAACCCCAATCCACAGGCCCACTTCGACGCGCTGATCCGCCCCTGCGATCCGCCCTGGCCCGCCCGCCGGCCTGCGCCCAACGGGCGCAGCCCCCCCGCGCTTCCAAGCCCCACCCGACGAGCCCGTCCCCAACGGGGGCGGTGCGAGGAGCGTGGGGCGATCGGCGAGCGCGGCAGGACTTCAGGCTTCACTGAGCAAACCTGAGCTTGGGGCGAGGCGGTCGTGGGGGGTGATTGTCCGAGGGCCGCTCTTCGGGTAGAGTGTCGCCGGTTCGACGACAACCCGATGACCCGATGAGGTGAAAGATGTCTCTCAATCTCGCCACGATCCTCCGTGAGAGCGCGCAGCGCGATCCCCACAAGGCCGCCATCGTCCTGGGCGACGCGACCCTGAGCTACGGCCAGCTGCACGCCTACGCGCAGCGCTTCGCCGGGGCGCTCAAGGGGTTGGGGCTGGAGCCCGGCCAGCACATCGCGCTCTTGCTGCCCAACGTGCCGCATTTCACGATCGCCTACTTCGGGGGGCATTACGCGGCGACGCCGATCGTGCCGCTCAACGTGCTGCTGACCGGATCGGAGATCGCCTACCACCTGGAGGACTCCGACGCGGTGGCGCTGGTGGCCTGGGAGGGCTTCTACGATCAAGCCCGCGCGGGCTTTGATCGCGCCGAGGGCTGCAAGCACCTGATCATCGCCAAGGCCGACCCGACGGACACGGCCGCCCCGGAGGGGGCGCTGAACATGACGGCGCTGATCGGGGGGGCGTCGCCGGTGTCGGAGCTGCCCTCGACGATGCCGGACGACACCGCCGTGATCCTGTACACCTCGGGGACGACGGGCAAGCCCAAGGGCGCGGAGCTGACACACTTCAACCTCTTCTACAACGCCGACTACACCTCCTCGAAGCTGCTGCCGCTGGCCAGCGACGACGTGGCGCTGGCGACCCTGCCGCTCTTCCACAGCTTCGGGCAGACGGTGATCCAGAACGGGGTGCTGCGGGTGGGCGGGACGCTGATCCTGCTGCCGCGCTTCGACCCGACGGCGGCGATGGGCCTGATGCAGAAGCACAAGGTGACGCTCTTTGCCGGCGTCCCGACGATGTACTTCGCCATGCTCAACCACCCGGAGGCCGGGGGCTTCGACCTGGGCAGCCTGCGCTACTCGGTGTCGGGGGGCTCGGCGATGCCGGTGGAGGTGATGAGGGCCTTTGACCAGAAGTACGGCGTCAGCATCCTGGAGGGCTACGGGCTGTCCGAGACGAGCCCCGTGGCCAGCTTCAACGTCCTGGATCAGCCCAAGAAGCCCGGCTCCATCGGCCTGCCGATCCGGGGCGTCGAGTTCCGGCTGGTCGACGACGCCAACGCCGCCCTGACCGGGGAGGGCGTGACGGGCGAGATCTGCATCAAGGGCCACAACGTGATGACGGGCTACTACAAGCGCCCGGAGGCCAACGCCGAGATCATCACCGAGGGCTGGTTCCACACCGGCGACATCGCCACGCGCGACGCCGACGGCTACTACTTCATCGTCGACCGCAAGAAGGACATGATCATCCGGGGCGGCTTCAACGTCTACCCGAGGGAGATCGAGGAGGTCCTCTACGGCTACCCTGGGGTCATCGAGGCCGCCGTCATCGGGTTCCCGCACGACTCTCACGGCGAGGAGGTCAAGGCCATCGTGGCGCTCAAGCCGGGCCACGAGGCCACCGCCGAGCAGATCATCGAGTACTGCAAGGAGCACCTGGCGGCCTACAAGTACCCCCGCGTCGTCGAGTTCCTCGACAGCCTGCCCAAGGGCCCGACGGGCAAGATCCTCAAGCGCGAGCTGCGGTCCTGATCGACCCCCGACCGGGTGTGGAGCAGGCCGTGAACAGGGGTGCAGATCCCGCTCGCCCCAGGCTCGCGCCCGGCGCTACGATCTTGCCGACGGCGTCTCGCCCCTGCGGGGCTGGCGGCGAGGCGTCAATCTGCGCGGGGGCGTGTCCCTTCACACCCAGACCTTCAACCCATCGTGTCCCTTGTGGCTTGTGACAGGGCGCTGCGAAGGCATCCACACTGTCGAGAGCCCCGAAAGGGGCGTCCCTGGATCTGTAGCGCCGGGCGCGAGCCCGGGGCGGCTATCGTGGGCGCGCGCGCCCGGGGCGGCCATCTCGGAGCGCTCCGGTCAGCGCTTGTCGTAGAGCGCGCGGACGCGCTCTTGCAAGTGTCGGGAGCCGGCCAGCGCCCGCTGCCCGTTCTTGCCGATGCTGTAGCCGAGCCCGAGGAAGCGCAGGCCCTTGGCGCGGGGGCTTCGGGCGATGAGGATGGCGCCGCGCTCCTTGATCGGATTGTGATCGAGGTTGAGGTAGACGAGGCCGTCGAGGATCGGGGCGCGCAGCAGCGCCTCGACGCCCTCGTCGGTGATGCCGTTGTAGTCCAGGCGCAGGTGGGTCAGGGCGCTCATCTTCGGGCTCTGGCACAGGGTCTTGAAGCCCACATCGCTGATGGCGTTGTGGTCCAGGTTCAGACCGGCGGCGCGATCCACCAGCGGCGATCTCAGCAGCGCGGCCAGCCCCTCATCGGTGAGGTTGCAGGCGGTCAGGTTGAGGAAGGTGGGGCGAGAGGTCGCCTCTGCGAAGGCCGCGACCTGATCTCGGAGGTCGTTGTAGCGGAGGCTCAGGTGCGTCAGCCCCTCGAACTGGCGCGCGGAGCACAGATCCTTGAGGACGGGCGCGAGGTATTTCACATAGGAGAGCTCAAGGTGGGTCAGGCCGGCGAGGTGGTGGGAGGCCGCCAGCGCCGCGAGGCCGTCGCGGGGGACCTGGCCCTTGATGTGGAGGCGGGCGAGGCCGGAGAGGTGCTCGGAGGCCAGGAGCCTGGGCCACACCGCCGTGGCGATCTCGCGGTAATCGAGGTCGAGGGCCTTGACCAGGCTCCAGCCCTGGTGGACGCGGCCAGCGCCCGTGAAGGTCGACAGGAGCGCGGCGATCCAGCGCTCGGGGGCGCGGCGCAGCTCGTCGGGCCAGCGGTCGAGGTGGGCGCGGGTGTAGTCCAGGCCCATCGCGAGGCCGTCCTCATCGTCCCAGGGCCACTTGTTGTAGAGCGCGCAGATGGCCGCCCAGCCCTCGGCCGAGGGCGGCTCGTAGAAGATCTCGCGAAGGCGTGTCAGGAAGTAATCGACGGACACCCTGCCCTCCCCGCAGCGTAGCCAGCGCGATGGGGGCGGTCAGCGCCCATCCGGTGAGGGCTCCCGTCGCCATCGGGCTGGTCTGGCTGGCGCCACCCTCCCCAGACGGGCTCTGAGGTGCCTGGGCCGCGCCTCGGGGCGCGCGGCGGATCAGGCGTAATCGGCGGCTCGGCGTCCATTGTCAGCCGCAGTTGGCGTCCTCGTCAACCCGCCCGTCGCAGTCCTCGTCGACCTCATTACAGACCTCCGAGGCGCCGGGGTTGCGGGCCGGGTCGTCGTCGGCGCAGTCGCCTTCGCAGACCTTGAAGCCGTCGCTGTCGACGTCGAAGCCCTCGTCCACCTCGCCGTCGCAGTCGTCATCGACCCCATTGCAGATCTCCGGCTGGGGCCGACAGACCGGGCATCCCTCGTCCACCTCGCCGTCGCAGTCGTTGTCGAGCCCGTCGCACACCTCAGGGGCGGGGTCCGGGCACATCGCGCAGATCTCGTCCACCTCGCCGTCGCAGTCGTTGTCGAGCCCGTCGCAGGCCTCGGGCCTGGGGGCGCAGCCGCAGCCCTCGTCGATCTGGCCGTCGCAGTCGTTGTCGGCGCCGTCGCAGCGCTCCGGCAGGCAGGTCAGGCAGTCCTCGTCGATCTGGCCGTCGCAGTCGTTGTCGAAGAGATCGCAGACCTCCAGGGCGGGGGCGCAGACGACCGGGCAGCCGTAGACGATCTCCATGTTGAGGGTCTCGCTGACCAGCAGCGCCTCGCAGATCCCGCCGAAGAACTCTATCGTGTTGGATTCACTTGAGAATTCCCAACCCTCCGCCCTGGACGGATCGCGGGGGACGGGCTGGCCGGCGACGCTGACGTAGAGGCGCGAGGGGTCCGGGGGTGCCACGTCGAGGCGGAAGACGCAGCTGGTCACGAGCCGGCCGATGTCGTTGAGGGCGGCCTGGAGGGCCTGGGCGTCGTCGGCCTGGTAGTAGCTCGGGTCGCCCTGGCGAGGGACGCCGCCGGCCAGGGCGAATCGGTTGAGCTGGGTGGCGTTGACTCGGTCGCCGAAGCCGACGACGAAGGTCGCGATCCCTCGGTTGTTGAAGTAGTCGAGCAGCATGGCGTTGGTGCCGTTGTTGCCGCCGGCCCCATTGCAGTCGGACTGGCTGCCGTCGGTGATGAGCATGACGTAATCGGGCTGGTCGTCGCCGACGAAGGCGGGATCGGTGCCGGCCTGCTCGATGGCCGTGTCGATGTTCGTGACGCAGGGGTCATCCGGGTAGTAGCGGTCGCGGTCGTTGAGGGCGGCCGTCAGCAGGGCCTCGATGGGCGGCTCGTTGTCGTCCCCGACGGGGATGATGATGGTGTCGCTCTGGTTGCAGGCTGAGGGTTCGAGATCGGGGAAGAGCGAGAGGCCGAAGCGGATCTGGCCCGCGTAGGTGGCCAGGGCCGCGTTGATGGCGGCCACGGCGCTCTCCCACTTGGACTGGCCGCCGACGCTCTGGCGCATGCTGCAGGAGCGATCCAGGACGATGAGCAGGTTGGGCAGGACGGGCTCGGCGACGAAGGACTGGTCGCCGCAGGTCTCCTCGGGGATGTCCAGATCGCAGGCGTCGCCGACGCCGTCGCCGTCGAAGTCACCCTGATCGGTGTTGGCGATCGTAGGGCAGCCGTCGCAGAGATCGCCGACGCCGTCGTTGTCGCCGTCGAGCTGGTCGGCGTTGGCGATCAGGCGGCAGCTGTCCTCGATGTCGCGGACGCCGTCGCCGTCGCCGTCGACCTCGGGGTCGTAGAGACCCTCGGGGTCCTGGCAGGCGTCGCCGACGCCGTCGCGGTCGTCGTCGCGCTGATCGAGATCGGCGACGGAGGGGCACAGGTCGCAGTCGTCGCCGACGCTGTCGTTGTCGGCGTCGAGCTGGCCGCCGTTGGGGACGTCGAGGCAGTTGTCCGAGGCGTCGATGACGCCGTCGCCGTCGCCGTCGCCGTTGGGGTCGATGACGCCCTCGCAGGCGTCGCCGACGCCGTCGCCGTCGCCGTCGGCCTGATCAAAGTTGGCGACCGTGGGGCAGCCGTCGCAAGGGTCGCCGACGAAGTCGCCGTCGCCGTCGGCCTGATCGAGGTTGGCGAGCCCGGGGCAGTTGTCCAGCCCGTTCTCGACGCCGTCGCCGTCCCGGTCGGGGTCGTCGTCGGGCTCGGCCTCGGGGGTCGGCTCGGCTTCGGGGGAGGGCTCGGCCTCTGGCGCGGGCTCGGCCTCGGGGGTCGGCTCGGGTGCGGGATCCGGCCCACCCTCGGGCTCGGGGAACCCCTCGGGCTCGCCGCTCCCAGCGCCGAGGGAGGGCGCGTCGTCCTGGCAGGCGCCGAGCGAGGCCGCGCTGACGAGCAGGAGGGACAAGAAGAGAACAAAAGCGCGCGAGGGGCCGTTGAGCGTCATGGCCTCACTCCGTGGAGGTTTGCACAATCCCGTGGGGATGATAGCAGATGCAGGGGCGAAGATCAGACCCCGTTGACGAATGTGGCGAAGGTCCGGCGACTGCGGTCATCGCCCGCGAGGGCGTGGGCCGGGCTGGATCGTCTTGAGGCGATTGATGAGAGAATCAGGAAATCAGAAGAAGGGGCCAGGGCGCCTTGGGGCGTCGTGGATCATGGGGTTGGCCGCGATCATGAGCGCGGCGGGCGGCTGCGCCGATCTGAGCGCGGCCTGCGGCCCGGGGACCGTGGAGATCGACGGCCAGTGCGTCGTCGATGACGACAGCGGCGATGACGATCGGGACTGCGTGGCCAACGACGCCAACGAGCCCAACGACGCGCCGCTGGAGGCCACCAACCCCGATCGCGGGCAGCGGGACTTCGTCGGCCTGTGCCCGGGCGACGAGGACTGGTTCGTGGCGGCGGTCCCGGCGGGCTACACATTGCTTGTGACGCTGGAGGTGATCGCCATCCTGAGCGGCGACCCCTTGCAGGACGTCCGCCTGGAGGTGATGGACCCGAACGGGGAGGTCCTGGCGAGCGCCGTCGTGCTCGGCGACGAGCTGGAGCTGACCTACAAGGCCCTGGGCGCCGAGGCCGCCTTCGTGCGCGTCTCGACCGACGCCAGCGACGAGGGCTTCATCTACGACATGGATCTCATCACGATCGAGCCCTGAGCCGCCCCCGCGCGGGGCACCCCGGGCGCGAGCCCGGGGCGGCGATCAGGGGGCCGTCGAGCCGGCCAGCCTCCGACGCAGCGCAAAGACGCCCAGCACCGCGAAGAGGGTCAGCCACTCGAAGCGGGGCGCCGGAGCGCCGGGCTGCTGACACAGGCAGTCGCTGCCCCCGATGACCTCAACGGCCACCTCGCTCTCCGGCGGATCGTCCTCACAGGCGTCCCCGGTCCCGTCGCTGTCGCTGTCGGCCTGATCGGGGTTGGCGATCTCGGGGCAGTTGTCCTGGCCGTCGAGGATCCCGTCGTCGTCCCCGTCGCAGTCCAGCGCCTCGTCGATCTCACCGTCGCAGTCGTTGTCGAGCCCGTCGCACAGGAAGCGCTCGTCGGCCTCGTCGCCGGGCAGCCCCGGCGTGGCGCTGCAGACGATCGCGCCGTCCTCGTCGAGCTGCAGGGTGCCTTCGGCGCGGCACTCCCCGACGCCCTCTTCGCAGGGCTCGCCGACGCGGCCCGGATCGCAGGCGTCGCCGATCCCATTGCCATCCTCATCGGCCTGATCGGCGTTGGGGATCTCGGGGCAGTTGTCGACGTCATCGGGGATCCCGTCGCCGTCAGCGTCGCCTTCGCAGGCGTCGCCGACGCCGTCGTTGTCGACGTCGGCCTGATCGGGGTTGGGGACCTCGGGGCAGTTGTCGACGTCGTCGGGGATCCCGTCGCCGTCGCTGTCGGCGACCACGTCGTCGGTCGGGTCGTTGGGGTCGCCCTCGCCATCGTCGATCCGGCCGTCCTGGTTGGCGTCCTCGACGCCGTCGTCCAGGCCGCCGCCGTCGGTGTCGGCCACAACGGGGTCGGTGGTGGTGTCGGGGTCGGCGTCGGGCACGAAGTTCCCGGCCTCCTCGTCGGTGTCGGCGTCGGGCTCGGTCAGGCCAAGCTCGGTGCCGTCGAGGATGCCGTCGTCGTCCGAGTCGGGATCAAGCGCGTTGACCAGGCCGTCGCCGTCAGGGTCATCGCCGGGCTCGCCGTCCTCGCCGCCCTCGTCGCCGTCCCTGACGCCGTCGTCGTCGCTGTCGCCGTCGGCGGGGTCCGTCCCGATGTCCTCCTCCTCGTCGTTGTCGAGGCCGTCGCCGTCGATGTCCTCGTCGCAGACGTCGCCCTGGCCGTCGCCGTCTTGATCGGCCTGATCGCCGTTGGGGACGACGATGCAGTTGTCGAGGTCGTCGGTGACGCCGTCGCCGTCAGCGTCGCCCTCGCAGACGTCGCCGACGCCGTTGTTGTCGACGTCGGCCTGATCGGCGTTGGCGACCAGCGGGCAGTTGTCCCGGTCGTCCTCGACGCGGTCGTTGTCGTCGTCCGGGTCGCAGACGTCGCCGAGCAGATCGCCGTCGAGGTTGGCCTGGTCGGCGTTGGCGTCAAAGGGGCAGTTGTCCTCGCGATCGACGAGGCCGTCGTTGTCGTCGTCGTCGTCGCAGGCGTCGCCGAGGCCGTCGCCGTCGGTGTCACTCTGCTCCTCGTTGGAGACGAGGGGGCAGTTGTCGTCGCCGTCGAGGATGTCGTCGTCGTCGTCGTCCGGATCGCAGGCGTCCCCCTGGGCGTCGAAGTCGGTGTTGGTCTGGTCGGCGTTGGAGACGGCGGGGCAGTTGTCGAGGTCGTCGCGGACGCCGTCGCCGTCGGCGTCGCCCTCGCAGGCGTCGCCGACGCCGTCGTTGTCAGCGTCGGCCTGATCGGCGTTGACGACCAGGGGGCAGTTGTCGGCCTCGTCCTCGTCGCCGTCGCCGTCGTCGTCCACGTCGCAGGCGTCCCCGGTGCCGTCGTCGTCCGTGTCGAGCTGATCGGAGTTGAGAGTCAGCGGGCAGTTGTCCTCGATCGTCGGGACGCCGTCGCCGTCATCGTCCGGGTCGAGGTAGTCCGGGGTGTCGTCGCCGTCGCTGTCCACGAGGCCCTCGACGGCGTCATCGCGGCCGTCGCCGTCGCTGTCGCGGTCGCGCCAGTTGCCCAGGCCGTCGCCGCCGTCAGCCAGATCCGCCGCGCCCTCGACGTTGTCGAGGATGCCGTCGCCGTCGCTGTCGGGATCGCGGGCGTCGATCAGATCGTCGCCGTCGGTGTCGACGGGGGAGCCGCCGTCGGCCTCGACGAAGTCACCGATCCCGTCGCCGTCGGAGTCTCTGTCCAGCGGGTTGGTCCCGATCTGCGCCTCGACGCCGTTGCTCAGGCCGTCGCCGTCCAGATCGCCGTCGGGGCCGTCGTTGTCGTCGGGATCGAGGTAGTTCGGCACCCCGTCGCCGTCCACGTCGCCGATGCCCTCGACCCCATCCGACTCGCCCACGCCGTCGCTGTCGACGTCGAGCCAGTTGAGGAGGTCGTCGCCGTCGACGTCGTCGTCGCCCAGGGTGTCGCTGTCGTTGACCTCGACGAAGGTCAGGATGGTGTCGCCGTCGTCGTCGACGTCCTGGAAGTCGAAGCGGCCGTCCCCGTCGAAATCGACGGGGTTGACGCGCTGCCCGCCCTCACTGGGATCGACAGTACTGGCCAGGCCGTCGCCATCGTCGTCCGTGAAGGCGTCCACGAGGCCGTCGCCGTTGAGATCCGGCTGGCCGGACTCGACGAGGTCAAAGAGGCCGTCCCCGTCGGCGTCCAGCTCCAGGCTGTCGGGCAGCCCGTCGCCGTCGGTGTCGCGGGCCGGCTGGAGGGCGGCGACGTTGTCCGGGTCGCCGTCGTCGGCGTCGAAGGCCGCAAGGAGGCCGTCGCCGTCCGCGTCGGTCAGATCGTCCGCGCGCCCGTCACCGTCCGCGTCCAGATCGCCGCCGCCGCCCTCGACGATGTCGAGGATCCCGTCGTTGTCGGCGTCGACGTCGATGTGGTTGGGCACGCCGTCGCCGTCGAAGTCAAAGCGGTCGTCCGTGCCGTCGATGTCGGCGTCGACGAAGCCCGGCGAGTCCGGGTCGCGCCAGTCGGCGGCGTTGTCGCCGTCGGTGTCGCCGGTCACGTCCACGCCGCCGAGCTCGTCGAGGTCGAGGACGCCGTCGTTGTCGTCGTCCGCGTCAACCCCGTCAGGCACGCCGTCGCCGTCGCTGTCCACATTGCAGACGTTGGGGTCGATGTCGACGTTGTTGACCAGCGAGCACTCCCCCTGGACGAAGGCCGGCACCTCGAAGGGCGGCTCCAAAGTGCCGCGATCGTTGAAGATGGCCACGAGCGCAAAGGCGCCGCCCTGGTCCGGGAGGCTCACGGTGAGCTGCCGTGTCCCACCGACCGGGATCGCCTCGCCGAGCACCTCGGTCGAGATCCGCACCGCGCCCTCGAACCTGGGATCGCCCCGGTAGAAGGTCACGGGGGTGTCGGCGTTGAGCAGATCGTCGCCCCGGTTCTCGATCTGGACGACCACCTCGATCACCGTGCCCTGCTGGTTGCACTCGCCCTGGGGCGTGACCGAGACGAGGGTCAGGACGGCGTCGGGCGCCACGGGCGGGAAGAGCAGGCCCGTGCCCGGATCGATGGTCCCAGGGGCGGCCCCGAGGGGCACGCTCTGCTCCTTGAAGGCGTTGAAGGGGCGCTGCGTGCCCGCGCCGACAATCCGCGCGCTGTCCGCCTGGACGCGCGGGATGAGCCCCGCGTCGTCGGCGACGTTGTCGCTGAAGTAGTTGTATTGATTCCAGATCTTCCGCGCGGGGATCCAGCGCGCCGCCCCGCCCCGCCCGAAGACGCGCAGGCGGTTGGCGCCCGTGGTCACGATCTCGGCCTCCCCGTCGTTGTCGACGTCGGCGACGATGGCCTGCTCGTGGCCCGTGCCGGAGGTCACCCCCGTGAAGCGCACCCAGTTGCGGCTGGTGTCGACGCCCGCCGGGAAGGGCGCCGCGCCGCCGTACATGACGCGCAGGACCTGCTCATCGCGGTAGACGATCTCCTTGATCCCGTCGCCGTTGAAGTCAAAGACCGTGATGCCGGTCGAACCCGACGTGTCGGTGGTCACCTCGGACCAGAAGGTGGCGCCCTTCTGCACGTTGACCGCCGAGATCCGGGTGGTGCTCACGACGATGACCTCGGGCATGTCCAGGGTCACCCCGGACAGCGCAGGATCGGCGCGATCAAGAAAGACGTTGGCGATGATCGGGCCGCTGACGTCGTTGTTGGAGTTGGGCACCGCCATGAAGGCGACCTCGCCGTCAAAGGGGTTCCACACGTACACGCCGAAGCCGACGCCGCTCTTGGTGCCCGCCACGGCAATGTCGAGGTCGCCGTCGAGGTCGAGATCCGCGATGGCCACCGGGCCGTCGCGGAAGACGTTGTTGAGCCCCTCGATGGCGTTGAGATCGGCGGCGACGACCATCGCGGCCTCGGGGCTCCCCGATGGGCTGGCGAGCCTCGCCCCATCCACCGCATAGACGACCTGACCGGCGACGATCTCCAGGCCCTGGCAGGTCGCGCAGAAGCTGTCCGGCAGGATGTCGACGGCGACAGTCGTTCCGATGTTGAAGTTGCGGCTGGTGCTGGAGCCCGCGCCGCTGCCCGCAGGGCGAGTCGCGCCGCCCGTGGCGGCCTTCACCAGCGCCAGGTCGCCGCCGCCGAAGTCGCCGGTGAAGGCAAAGACGTTGTTCCCGCTGATGATCTCCGGTCGGCCATCCTGGTTCAGATCGGCGACGTGGAGTTGGCCAGGGCCAGAGCCAGGGCTGGCGCCGCCGAGGTTGTCGGCCAGATCGACGGACTGGACAAGGCGAGTCATGGGGCTCTGGCCGCCGTTGAAGCCCGTAAAGACGTGGATGCGGCGGTTGGTGTCCGCGACGATGACCTCGATCGAGCCGTTGCCGTCCACGTCGGCCAGCGCAATGTTGGCCATCTTGTTGGTGTTCAGGACGATGGCGTCGACGGGCGTCGCCTCGTTGACGTTGACGCCGTTGAAGATGTTGACGCGCGGCGAGATGTTGGCGTCCCCGCCTGTCTCGATCAGGATCTCGACGGCGCCGTCGCCGTTGAGATCGGCGACGACGGCCGAGCCGCGATCCGCGCCGCCCCCGTTGGCGCTGACCCACTCCTGCTGGACCGCGAAGTCGACCAGATCCGAGGCGCCGGAGCAGAAGGCCGGCACCGTCACCGTGACCCGCGCCTGGCTCTGGCTGACGCCGTTGGAGAGCGTGTAGGTGAAGGACTCGGTGCCCGAGAAGGCCGGATCGGGGCTGTAGAAGACCAGACCATTGCGGACCGTGGCGATCCCGCCGTTGTCGGGCTGGCCGACGGCAACCAGAGTCAACGGGCGGCCCTGGAAGTCCTGATCGTTGACCAGGACGTCGAAGGCATTGCCGGTGCTGCCGCGCGAGACGATGAAGGCGTCCGGCCGCCCAAGAGGCTCGTCGTCGACGATCGACAGCTCGGCCCTGGCCCCGAAGTCCGCGGCGTTCTCCAGCGCGCCGAGCCGGACCACGACGCGCTCATTGCCCTCCCCGAGGTCGTCGTCGATCGCCGTCAGCGCGACACTCAGCTCGGTCTGGCCGGGCTCGAAGGTCAGCGCGGCGGGCTCTGCCGCGAAGTCCACCCCCGCCTGAGCCTGACCGGAGAAGGCCAGCGTCACCCCGACGGCATCGGTCGTGGCCTCCGAGAGCGTGACCGTGATGAGGGACTGGCCGCCGGCCTCATCCATGTTCCCCGAAGCCGCAAGCGACACCACGACACTGCGCTCGAAGACATAGAAGGCGCCCGAGTTGGAGGCCTCGGCGTCGGCCTGGGGCGCGCCGACGAGCGCCGCGCCCTCGGAGAGCGCCACGGCCGCCCCGAAGCGATCCGCGGCGACGCCGTTGGAGGACGAAAAACCCTGAAGCTGCGACCGGACCTCGGCAAGCTGGAGCCCGGTCAGCGAGAAGAGGTAGGCGAAGCCCGTGTCAGTGACCTGCCCGGTGGCCCGCTGGGCGCCGACGAGCAGCCTGTCGCCCGCGATCGACAGCGCGCTGCCGAACTCCTCGGTGTCGCTGTCGCCGTCGGAGGCCTCCAGCCGCGCCAGCTCAACGTCGCGGTCGCCGACCACGAAGGCCCCCATGTCGAAGATGAAGACCGATCCGGCGTTGTTGGTGTTGTGCGCCTCATTGCCGCCGTTGATCGCCCCGACGGCGACCCGATCGCCCGACATCGCCAGCGAGAAGCCGAACTGATCGCCGACCTGGGCATTGCGGCTCTCCGCCCCCAGCCCGGCCTGAAGGAAGCCCGCCTGGAGCCGCAGATCACCCTGAGAAACACCCGCCAGATCAAACACATAGACAACACCAGTGTCGGCGACACGGCCGTCGCCGACCCGCGCGCTGACCAGCGCCCTGTCGCCCTGGAGCGCCACGGCGAAGCCGAAGTCCTCGCTGTTGTTGTCGACGTCCGAGCCCTCGAGACGGGCCAGCTCGACCAGCGGCTCGCCGGGCACGAAGGCGCCCAGATCGAAGACGTAGGCGGCCCCGGAGCTGTTGACGTTGTTGGTCTCGTTGGCGCCGTCGATGGCGCCGACAAGAACCCGCGCGCCGTCCATCGCCACCGCGCCGCCGAAGCCGTCTCCGGCGGCCGCGTCCCTGGCCTCAGTGCCGGCGCTGGCCTGAAGCTTGATCTGCTCCTGGAGGGTCGCCCCCGGAGCCAGGTTCGCGACGTCGAACACGTAGGCGGCCCCGGTGTTGGCCACCCGCCCGTCGCCCGCAGGGGCGCCGACGACGACGAGGTCGCCAGACTTCGCCAGCGCCGACCCGAAGCCGTCCCCGGCCGCGCCGTCCGAAGGCACAAGCCGCGCCACCCTCCCCCACCGATCCTGCCCGCCCTGATCGCGACCAAAGACCAGCACCTCGCCGGCGATCCCGCGGCCCGGCGCCCCGACGAAGGCCAGATCCCCGTCGAGCAGGAGGGCGTCGCCCAGGAGCTCTCCTGCGGCCGCGCCGCCCGCGGTGACCTCAAGGAGCTCGCGCACGGGGATGGCGAGGTCGACCGCCTGGCTCACCGCCCTGTTCTCCTCAGGGGAGACCGACCTCTCCGAGTCGGAGCCGCACGCAGCGGCGCCCAGCAAAAAGACCATCGACACGCAAAGACCAGCCCGCGCCGTCAGCGTCTTCATGACCCATCACCGCCCTTTCTCCCGAAGGAGGTCGCAGCCATTTCAAAAACAGGTTGTTCTGTTTCACTTTACCGAGGGTGAGTCAAGCAGGCCGATCCCTCGAAGTCAAGCGCCTCGGCGCGACCTGAGCACGCCCGCGAAGGCCAACCCCACCCACACCAGCCAGCCCTCGATGGGCGCCGGCCTCAAGGGCGAGCCCGCCGCCGCGCACCCCCCATTGACCAGGACCTCGCGATCATCGACGGCGGGCGCGCCCTCGACGTCCGGCAAGGCTTCGGGGGAGGCCTCGGGGGAGGCCTCGGGCGACGCCTCGGGCGACGCCTCGGGGGAGCCCTCGGGCTCGGCGTCGGGGTTGCCCTCGGGCTCGACTTCCGGCGAGGGCTCGGGCTGGGGCTCGGGCTCGGGCTCGACGGGCGGATCGAGGGGGGTCAGCCGCAGGGCGTCGAAGACGATCTGGAGCTGATCGTCGAGCGGCTCGCCGGTGTTGTCGTCGAGGCGGACGTGCTGTTGCCCGCCCGACGCAAAGTCGAAGACGCCCAGCGGGCTCCAGCCCTCCTGCGCGGTCTGATCCACGACGACCTCCGAGGTCTGGCCGGCGTGGGCGATCTCGTAGGCGGCCTGGCGCGTCTCGGCCCAGGCGGGATCGATGAAGACCTCAAGCAGGTAGTCGCCGGGTTGGTCGAAGGCGAGCGTCCACAGGCCGTAGTTCGCGGCCTCGGCGGCGTCCGTCGCGTGCGTCCAGATCAGCGCGTCGCCGTGGCCGCCCTCGACGTGCCGCAGCCAGCGCGGATCACCGCCTCCCGTGAAGCACAGATCGTCCTCCTCGACGATCCGCCCGGAGGCCGGCACAGGCTCGCAGACCGGGCAGTCGCCGGGGCAGACGCCCTCGCGCTCGGCCAGGTGGCAGATGTCGTCGCCGCAGACCGGATCGCCCGAGGTCATCGCCATCAGAGCGTTCAGATCGCCGTTGAAGAAGTTCGTGTCCACATTGCCCGAGACCCCCGGCACGCGGCCCGTCGAAGAGTTCTGGAAGAAGGCCCACCGGCTCCACTGATCCGGCAGGTTCGGGCACACCGGGCCATACTGCGCGACCCACAGGGGGTAGTCGTTGAACTCGGTCGTGGCGACGTTGTCCTGCCAGAAGTACTTGCCGGTGTAGATGATGGGGCGCAAGCCCGTGGCGGCCTCGACCCGGTCGAGCCACTGGCGGATCTTGGACACGATCACGGCGCGCGGCTGGTTGTCGGTGGCCTCGACGTCGATCACGGGCGGCAGATCCCCGGGCTCCAGAGGGCCCATGCGCTCGATGAGCAGGTCGGCCTGCGCCAGCGCGTCCTGCCCTGGCCTGAAGAACTGATAGGTGCCGCGCACGATCCCGTTGGCCCTCGCCCCCTCCCAGTTGGCGTCGAAGTACTCGTCGCGGTACTGGAGCCCGTCGCTGACCCGGATGAAGGCGAAGTCCACCCCCGAGGCCGCCACCGCGCGCCAGTCGACGCTCCCCTGCCACTTGGAGACGTCGATGCCTTCGAGCGTCGGCCCGTCGGCGCACACCGTCAAGCCCTGCTCGACGCCCTCCAGGGGCTCGGACGGCTCCTCGACCGCGCAACCCCCGAGCGACCACAGCGCCACGCACCCCACCACGACAGACCAGCACCTCATGGACATCCTTCGCCCTCCCTCCGGTTCGCCCCGACAGTGATAGTGCCTCCGCTCGACTTTGGCAAAAGGGCCCCGCGCGCCACGCCCTCGTCGGCCGACACCTTGCACATCCGCCCTCGATGCTGCATCTTCAGAGCATGAAGTGAGTGAGCGCTCACTCATTTTGTGGGGGCGCCGTGGGCGCGACCCTCGCCGGTCACAGAGCGCGAAGGAGCCAGCGGCATGATCCAGGTTGAATTGAGCGGCGGCGTGGCCACCCTCACGATGGACGACGGCAAGGCCAACGCCATGAACTTCGACTTCTTCGAATCCCTCCACGCGGCGCTGGATCGCGCCGAGGCTGGCCGGGCCAGCGCCCTCGTCTTCCGGGGCCGGCCGGGCTTCTTCTCCGGGGGCCTCGACCTCAAGCTCATCCCCACCCTGACCCCTGTGCGGCTTCGCGCGCTGGCCGTCCAGTTCGGCCGCGCCATCTTGAGGGTCCACGGCCTGCCCGTCCCGACCCTCGCGCTCTGCCAGGGCCACGCCATCGCCGGCGGCGCCATCCTGGCCTTGGCCTGTGACGCGCGCCTGGCCGTGGACGGCCCGGGCCGCTTCCACCTCAACGAGGTCGCCATCGGCATCCCCCTGCCGAGCTGGGCGATCCTCGTGGCCGGATCGACCATCCCGGCCCAATGGCGCAACCGGCTCCTGCTCCAGGCCCGCCCCCTGGACTGGCGCCAGTGCGCCGACATCGGCCTCGTCGACGCGCTCATCTCCCCCGAGGCAGACCTTGAGGCCCGCCTGAGGACCGCCGCGGCCGAACTCCAGGTCCTCGACCGGGCCGCCTTCGCCCTGACCAGGCGGCGCATGCGCGAGGCCGACATCCAGGGCGCCCTCAGCTTGCTTGAGGGCGAGCTCGACGACCAGATCCCCAGCCTGTGAGCGGCGTCCTCTGGGGCCTGCTCAGCGCCATCACCTGGGCCACGGCCAACTTCAGCATCAAGCCCGCCGCACACCGCTTCGGCGACATCAGCGCCCTCGTCTGCGCGCAGCTCGCCGGGGGGCTGCTGGTCATCCCCGCCGCCGCCCTCATCGAGGGCGCCCCCGGCCAGCTGCCCGGCCACCACCTGCCCTTGCTGCCGCTGGGCGCGATGGCCGCCCTGGTGGCCTACGTCGGCCTCTTTCGCGCCCTCCGCCTGGGCCGGCTGGCCGTCGTGGCCCCCATCGTCAGCGGGTGGACCGTCTTGAGCGTCCTGATCGGCGCCCTCTGGCTCTCCGAGGATCTGACCCCCAGCCAGTGGGCCGGCGTCGCGCTCGTCATCCTCGGCAATGGGCTGCTGGCCAACGCCCAGCGCGAGGGCGACGACGGCGACCTGCGCGCCGCGGTCGGCTGGGCGCTCCTCTCCGCCCTGGGCTTCGGGGTGATGATCCCCGTCGTCGATCAGCTCGGCGCTGACATCGGCGCCCTCTGGGCCGTCCCGACCCTCTGGGGCCTTGAGCTGGCCACCGGCGCAGCCCTCTGGCTCCTGCTGCGCGCCCTCGGCCTCGACCTCGCCGCCGCCTTCGGGCCTCAGTCGATCCCGCGCGACGCCAGGGGCATCTCCCTCGTCGGGCGCGTCGGCGTCCTGGAGGCCCTGGGCTTCGTGGGCTTGAGCGTCGGCATCTCCCTGGCGCCCATCGCCATCGTCGCCCCCGTCGCCAGCCTCTCCACGGGCCTCTCCGTCCTCCTCGGCCTGGTCCTTCGCCGAGAGCGCCTGGGGGCACAGGCCCTCACCGGCGCCATCCTCGTCAGCGTCGGCGTCGTCCTGACCGCGATCTGATCCACCGCGCGCCCGACGAGGCCCGGCAACGACACACAAGCCGTCGATCTTATTGAGAAAAATCCCCCTCGATCGCCCCCTCGCCGGGGGCCGGGGGCGGGCAGGCCATCGGCTCGGAGAGCCCGCGCAGCCGCAGCGTCAGGAGGTTCGACCCTGTCGACCACGCGATCGTCGAGTTGCCGCCGGGCTGGATCGAGGTCACGAGGCGCTGCCCTGACGCACCGCGCTCCTCGAAGACCACCACGGCGTCGCCGATCTCGATCTCGCGGTGATCGGCGGTGCGCATCCCGATCCAGGTCCGCAGCATCACCTTGAGCGACACCGCGCCGTCGCCAAGCTCCAGGGTGCAGCGGCGGTTGCCCGGGATGCACGCGTGCCCGAGGACCCCCCCGTGGCTCAAGGCGCGATCGCCGAGGGCGACCTCGACGATCTCCCCCGAGGCCGTCACTTCCACCGACAGCTCCCCCTTGCCCCCTTGCTCGGACATCTCGGACACGCGCTCGAACACGAACTCCCCTTCGCCCTCCCCTCGCCCGTACCGACCGCCCGCCGCGCAGTACCACCGACCGGGCTGCCCCGGGAGCCGCAAGAAACTGGCGCCGATGGGGCCGCCTTCAGGTGAGGGCGGGCCCTGGCCGAAGACGACGAGCCGCCCCCTTGAAGCCAGTTCGAAGGAATCGGAGTAACCCTCCCGAGTCTCGACGGTGTCCGGTCCGAGCAGGCAATGTCGGCCATCGACGTCGACGCCGTCGACCTCCCCGGAGAAGACGATCACCCCCGAGCACTGGCCGTCGACGTCCGAGTAGCGCACCCAGTCGATCAAGAAGGGGGCGCGCAGCAAGACCACCAGGAGCACCAGCGCGATCACGGCGACGCCCGCGGCGATGATGGCGGGGATGACTGGCACTGGCGTCTGTCTGCTCTTCTTCATCCCTGGGATTACACCACGATCAGGCTCAAGATGGACACCGCGGCGAACACCCGCGGCGCGCGCCAACTGCGAGACGTCAGGTCAAGAAAGCTCAGACCATCAGCCGACGGGCCTCGCTGTTGAGCGGATCCAGCTCCAGGACGTGCTTGAGGTAGCGGCGGCCGCGCTTCTCGTCGCCCATCATCAGCGCCATCTCGGCCTTCTCAAGGTACATCTCCGCGCCGCGCTTGTTCTCGCTCTCGCCGATGAAGCCGGCCCTGTATCGACGTCGGCTCTGCGTGTCGCGCAGCGCGTGGTAGGCCTCGTCGAGCGCCTCCTGGAGGTGCCGGACGACGCCGCGCAGATCGGGTCGGCGCGTCACCGGGAAGTGATCGAGGTGGAATCGGTGCTGGAGGCGAAAGTAGGAGGCCTCGATCTGCTCGGTGAACGCGCTCCAGGGCAGGTCGAGGACGTCGAAGTGGGTTCCCTTGGCCAGCGAGGCGACCTTTTCGTTCAGCTGGCCCTCCAGCTCGGCAGGATCAACCTCCCCGATGGCCTCGCGCCGGATGGCGGGCATCTCGGAGGTGGTGCGCAGCTCGGGGCGCGGCCTGGAGGCCTTCTGGCGCGAGGCGGGGGCGGCCTCTCGGGACGACGCGCTTGACGGCCTGGCCCGCTCGGCGGTGCGCCGCTCGGCCCCAGGAGGCTCGGTCTTCGGGCCGGCCGAAGGCAGCCTCGGCACCTGACGCCCCGCGCGGAAGGCGTCCGCGGCGATCGCCCACCACGTCTCGTGCTCGCGGGAGGCCGGGCGGACCTCGAAGGCCGTCCCCGCGTCCGACTGGTGGACGACCCGACCCTTGAACCAGATCTCCAGCTGGACGTTGGGCAACACGACGCAGATGTCCGCCTCCATGTTGACCGGCCAGGCCTCCGGGATTTTCAAGAAGAGGGCGCCGTTCTGGATCATCTGGCTGCGCACGTCCTGAAAGGACACGGCGCTGAAGACCTCCACGGCCAGCACCAGGCCCCAGGGCCGCTCGCCAAAGAAGATCCGCCGATCCCCGTCCTCGACCACCCGCAGCGGACGAGAGGTCGAGGGCCGCACCTCCTCCGCGACCTCGCCCTGGGTGGCCCGCAGGACCCTGGAGAAGACCTCCTTGAGGTCCTTGAGGTCCAACGCCCCCTTCAGCTCGCCCACCGAGCGCATCACCTCGTCAAAGAGCCAGTCCTGCAACGACGAGCCATCGGGGCGGCCCTTGAGGCCGTCTTGAGGGTTCTGTTGGCCTTCATCGCTCGATTGGGACGACATCGCTCACCTCGATGATGGGTCTCTGCCCCTTGAGCCAACACCAGACATTATTTTTTGTCAAGGACTACGGGTACATGCGAAGAGCGAGCGGCGCGCCGCCGGGCCGCACCCATGAAGAGCGGGCGCCCTCGGCCAACGAGGGGACCCATCGGGGAATGATCAGGCCCTGTCGTGGGATTGTTCGACGCCGTCCGGGATGATCCAGGCTCATCGGCGAATGATCAGCCTCCTCGTGTCGCCAACAGTTGACTTTAGGGCCCTGCCCTGACTACTCCCTCTTGCGAATCACCAGCGGCGGACTTGGGAGCGCCTCGCCGGTCGAAAACACAATCGATGCTCTTTAGAATTCATGGAGTAAGAGACAATGGCAATGAATAGGAAGGTGCAGCGCCTCGGCGCTCTGACGATCGCGCTCGGCTGCGCCAGCGCGCTTACCCTGGGTTGTGAGAGCGGCCCGCCCAAGACGCCGGTCAAGCCGACGCAGCCCGGGGCTGACGCGGGCACCGCCGCGCCTGCCGCGGCTGACGCGGGCGCCGCCGCGCCTGCCTCGGCCGACGCTGGCGCCGCTGCGCTGGTCGAGGGTGGCCCTTGCAAGGCCTACGCGGATCGCTTCTGCAAGGAGCTCGGCGAGCAGTCGCCGACCTGCGCCAGCTTCAAGCAGGCCTCGGACCTGATGGCGCCCTCGGCCTGCGAGGCGGGCTTGAAGGACATCGAGATCAGCCTCGGCAAGATCAAGGACCTGAGCAAGAAGTGCGAAGAGCTCGTCGATCGGCTCTGCAAGGGGCTCGGCGAGGAGACTCAGACCTGCGCGATGGTCCGCGACAAGACCAAGGAGTTCCCGCCGGATCGTTGCGGCATGATGCTGGAGCACTTCGACGAGGTCCTGGCCGACCTCAAGCGCCAGGAGGACATGAACAAGCCCCTGAGCGCCGAGCAGCAGACGGCCATGAACACCGAGGGCAAGTTCTACGGCTTCGGCCCCGAGGACGCCAAGGTCACCGTCGTGGAGTTCTCCGACTTCGAGTGCCCCTACTGCTCGCGGGCCGCTGAGGTGACCAACCAGATCAAGGCCAAGTACAACACCCAGATCCGCTTCATCTTCCGCCAGTTCCCCTTGAGCTTCCACAAGAACGCCCACCTGGCCCACCAGGCCGCGATGGCCGCCGGCGACCAGGGCAAGTTCTGGGAGTACCACGACAAGCTCTTCGCCAACCAGAAGGCCCTTGAGCGCGAGTCGCTCGACAAGTACGCCCAGGAGCTCGGCCTGAACATGGCCAAGTTCAAGGCCGACCTCGACAACACCACCTTCGCCAAGTTCGTCGACGCGGACATGGCGCTGGGCCAGAAGGTCACCGTCCAGGGGACCCCGACGATGTTCATCAACGGCGAGCGCGTCGCCAACGCCTCCGACTTCGAAGCGATCTCCAGCCAGATCGACAAGGCCCTGGGCGTGACCCCGGCGCCCCAGGCGCCGGTGCCCCCGACGCCCTGACCTCTCGCCAGGCCCAAGGAAAGACGGCCGCCTCGACCGCCTGGGTGGGCTGCTGAGCGCCGGCCCAGACCTTGATGCCCGCGCG
>SYOX01000189.1 GCA_005804885.1 Pseudomonadota bacterium | reverse complement strand
GAGCCCTTGGTGATGACGGCGAAGTTGATGATGATCAGGATGATGAAGATCACCACCCCGACGACCATGTTGCCCCCGGCCACGAAGTTGCCGAAGCCCTCGATGATGCGCCCGGCCGAGGAGACGCCCTCGTGGCCGTTGAGCAGGATGAGCCGGGTCGAGGCGACGTTGAGCGAGAGGCGAGACATGGTCGTGAGCAGCAACAAGCTCGGAAACATGTTGTAATCTACGGGCTTGTGCACGTAGATCGCGGTCAGCAGGATCGTCAGGCCCACGCTGATGTTGACCGCCAGGAGCATGTCCAGCAGCAGCGGCGGCACCGGCATCACCATCGCCCCGATGGTCAAGATCACCCCGCCGGCCAGCGCCAGCTCCTGCCTCATCCCCTTGAACATCGCCCCTCCTTCGATCGCCGCGACGATCTCGCGCCTCACATCGGCATCCGGCACCCATCCCGTGAGCGCGCCGCCCTCAACGCCCCTTCTTGACCCGGATGACGAGGGCCAGGACCTCGGCCACGGCCTCGTAGATCTCCACGGGGATCTCCTGCCCCGCCTTGCACGTCTTGAACATCAGCCGCGCCAGCTGGCGGCGCTGGATGATGGGCACGCCGGCGGCCCGCGCCACGGCCCGGATCTCGGCGGCGAGCTGATCCTGACCCTTGCACAGCACCCGGGGCGCCCCGCCCTCCCGGGCGCTGTACTTGAGCGCGATGGCGACGTGGGTGGGGTTGACGATGACGACGGTGGCCTCGGCGGCGCGGCGCACCTGGCTGCGCTCGGCGGCCATCTGGCGCATCCGCTGTCGCCGGGCGCCCTTGAGCATCGGATCGCCCTCGGACTCCTTGTGCTCGTCCTTGATCTCCTGGAGGGTCATCTTCATCTCCTTGTTGATCAAGTGCCGCTGCCAGAAGACGTCCAGCGCCGCCAGCACCGCCATGGTGGCGCCGAGCGCGAACCCGAGGCGCCACATGGCGTCGCTGACCAGGGCGACGCCCTCCATCACCGGCAGGTGGGGCATGCGGGAGAGCCACACCTCCTGACCCTGGAGCGCGAAGGCCGCCGCCAGACCCAGGATCGCGATCTTGGCGGTGCTGCGGACCAGTTCGAAGAGCGTCTGGGTCGACAGGAACATCTTCTTGAGCTTCGGCAGCGGGTTGAGCCTGCTCAGCTTGGGCTCTATCGCCTCCGTCGAGACGTTCATGCCCGTCTGGACGGCGCCGGCCAGCAGCATCCCCGCCGCCCCGACCCCCGCCACGGGCGCCAGGATTCTGGCGAAGGCCAGCATCACCTCGACAAAGAGTTGACGGTCCAGCAGCCCTGGGCCAGCCGGCCCCCCCGCGATCCTGTCCCCGATCATGTTGTAGAGATCGCGCAGGGTCTCGACGCCGAAGTCGACCATCACCACGAGGGCCAGGCCGACGACGACGAGGCCGACGGCGGCGGTGGCCTCGCGGCTGAAGGCGACCTGGCCCCGCTTGCGGAAGTTCTCGATCTGGCGCGGGGTTGCGTCCTCGGTCTTGCTCTGCGGATCTGGTTGATCTTGCATCCTGGCCCCGGCGTGCTACACCCTCGTCGCCCAAGGCCTCTCGCAAGAGCGATGCCGAAAAGCCCCCGATGCCATGAATCTGGACCTGAGCCACCTCGACTCCGAGCAGCGCGCCGCGCTGGCCGCCCTCTGGGGCGCCCCGAGCAGCCAGCCCGACCCGCTGGCGCGCTTCTTGACCGCCCCGATCCAGATCAAGCGCCGCATCGCCGCCCTCTCGGCCCAGAGCCGCGACGCCCTCAAGGCAATGGCCGAGGCCACCGCCCCGAATTTCCCCCTCGAAGCGCTCCCCCAGGGCGTCGGCGAGGAGCTGGCCGCGATGCTGCTGGCGCGGCTGGGCGGCGCAGAGGCCCCGCGCGTCGCGCTGCTGGACGAGTGCGCGCAGGTGGCCACCGAGGTGCTCGGCGCCACGCCCTGCCGCCTCTATCTGTTGCTCCACGCGCTCGACGCCCAAGGCCTCCAGACCACCCTCGACGCCCTCGGCGGCCCGCAACCCGGGAGCTTTGAGCGCCCCGCCGCCCAGATCGCCCGGCGCCTGACCGAGCCGGACCTGCTCGCCGGGGTGCTCGCCGGCCTGCCCGCCGAGGCCGATCGGGTGCTCCAGGAGATCGTCGCGCGCGGCGGGCTGATGCCAGCCCGCCAGGCCGAGCAGGACGCCGAAGATCCGGGCCGCGGGGTCCTCGCGCTGATCGAGCGCGGGCTGCTCTGGCTGACCCCCCACGACGCCCGGATCCCCGTCGAGGTCCTGCGGGCGCTGCTGCTGGTGCGCCTGCGCCAACAGGCCCACCGCGTGGCGGCCCGCCTCAAGGCCATCGGCCGCGCCCAGGACGCCGACAAGATCCGCCCCTTCCCCTCCGCCGCCGGGCGCTGGCTCGCCCACGCCGCCGCCGCGCTCGGCGCCCACGCCGCCGGCTCGCCGGTCCACGAGGGCGCGCTGCCCGCGCTGCTGGACGCCGCCCCCGGCCCCGACCTCGACGCCCGCCTCCTGCTGGCGCTGGCCGCAGGCCTCCTCGACCGCCAGGGCGACCAGATCTCCATCGGCGCGCTCGCCCAGGGCGCCGGCTGGAACCCCAGCGGGGCAAACCCCAGCGGGGCAAACCCCATCGGGGCAAACCCCATCGGGGCGATCCCCAGCGGGTCCGGCCGCGATGGGAGCGGCCTCGCAGGGGCCGCGCCGCTGGGCCAGCGCGCCGCGCAGCAGCTCGTCGACCGCGTCGTCATCGGCGAGCCCCACGCGCCCATCGCCGCCGCCGCCCGCGCCATCTACGGGCCAGACGCACTGCCCGACGAAGGCCCCCTCGGCGCGCGCCTGGACCCCGCAGGCCGCCGCCCCGCCGAGGCCCCCCTCGATGAGCTCGGCGCCGCCGCCCCCCACCTCCTCACCCCCGATGAGGCCGCCGAGCTTCCCTCGTCGGCCCACGGCGATGCCCTGCGCCTCCTGCGCGCCCTGCTCCAACACCTCCTGGCCGAGCTGCCCCTGGGCGCCCTCGTCTCACGCGCCGAGATCGAGGCCGCCTCAGACGCGCTGGCCGGCGTCGCCCGCGCACACCAGCGCGTGCTGGGCAACCCCTACGCCCGCGATCACCGCCCGCCCTCCGCCCACCAGCGCAACGACGCCCTGGAGGTGTGGCTGCGGGCCTTGGCGATCCCCCTGGGCTGGCTGCGCCCTGAAGGCCAGGCGCACCCCGACGAGGGGGTCTCGGCGGAGCCCGCGCCCCGCCCCGACGCGCTGCCCCTCTTCGACCTCATCGAGGCGAGCTGGCGAGACGGGGCTCCGCGCGCGGAGACCCGGCGATCCGGCCCCGACACCGGCCTGGACTGGATGCGCGCGGCGGTCAGGGCGCCGGCGCCCTCTCCCGAGGCCGCGGGCCTCCTGCACCTGAGCGGGCCGCAGCGCGAGGCCCTCGCGCCGCTCCTTGACCTCCTGTCGCCGAGCGGCGCCCCCAGCGCGCCCGCCCTGGCCGCCGACGCCGTCGCAGGCGGCGCTCAGATCGCCGCAGACCTCGACGCCCAGCTCCTGGCCGCCATCGCCAGCGCGACGGACTCTGACAAATACGGGATCGAGCTGCTGCGTGACTTCGCCCAGGGGCAGACGACGGCGCGCCGCCTTCAGGATCTCCGCCCCGACGACTTCGAGCGCTTCGTGACCTGCTGGCTTCGCCTCGACGCCCCGGCGCGCTCCATCCCCCGGCTCCGCCCGGCCTTCGACGGCCTCCAGGCCGTCGAGCGCTGGGCGCGCGATCAAGGCGCCCTCCTGAGCGTCGATGTCCAGGGCTTGCGCGCTCGCCTGGAGGGGCACCTGCTGCGCACCCTCTCGGCCGAGGCCGCCTTCCGCGCCCGGCAGCCCGCCACGGCCCCACCTGACCTCCTCAAGGTGCGCCCTGAGCGCGCCTGGGATGGCCTGAGCGCCGTCGTCAGCCTGGACCCCGCGCGCAAGCAGGCGCTGCTGAAGCCCTTTGGGCGCGACGACCTCCCTCCCCTGCTGACCCGCACCATCCCCGAGCCCCTCCACCTGCTGCGCCCCGGCGACCTGGTCGACGCGCAGCTGATCCGCTACGACGAGGTGTGCTGGCTGGCCCGGCTGCGCCGCATCCTCGTCGCCGAGGCTGGCCGACACCTCTGAGCGCGCCGCGCCATCGACGGCCGCCAGAGATCAAGAATCACCAATATTCTTGAGCACATAGACCGTCAAATCAACAGATCCAAGCTCAAGCCACTTCCATGTTGGGCCACCAGGATGCCCAAGATGAAAGTGCTTCAAACGTGGTTCCGTATCAGATGTTGATGGAGATCGTCTGGGGCTTGTTGGGCTCGACGGAGATGGGCTTCTCGACGGACTGGCCGGTGGTGTTCTTGATGAGCAGGGTGTGGGGGCCCTCGATGAGCTCGATGGGGGCGCGCAGATCCCCCGCGTAGGGGACGCCGTCGACGGTCAGGGTGTAGGGGTTGTCGGTGATGAACTTGAGCGAGACGGTGCCGGTCTTGAAGATCTCGTAGACGGTGCAGATCTCGGGCTCGGCCTTGATCTCCACCTTCACGCTGCGCGAGATGCCGACCTCTCGGTTGACCAGCCGGATCTTGTGCTTGCCCAGGGGCAGCTTGAAGTTGTCTGGCGTCCTGCCCAGGCGCTTGTCGCCCAGGAAGACGTCGACCTTGGGGCTGCTGTTCACGACGAGGACGCCCTGCGTGGGGGCCTTGTCGCCCTTCTTGTCGACCTTCTTGTCGCCATCGCCCTTCTTGTCGCCGTCGCCCTTCTTGTCCGCCTTGTCGCCTTCGGGCTCAGGCTCGGGCGGATCGCCTTCGGGCTCGGGATCGGCCTGGACGACCCCGAAGAGGCCGCCCTCGGTGAAGCTGTGCAGGCCGATGAGCACGGCGCCCGCGAGCATGGCCAGGGCGACGATCAGCGCGAAGGCCAGCGCCAGGAGCTTGATCCCCTGGCCCGGGGGCTTCACCGGATCTTGAGCCCGAGCGCCGCCCCGCCCCGCGACGCCCGAGGCCGGGATCGCCTCGGCCTCCACCCTGCCCGAGGCCGGGATCTTGTCCGTCTGGGGCTCCTCGGGGTTGTCGTCCTTCTTCGGCCCCTTCTCGCTGGTCGTCAGGACGGGAGGGGGGACGGCGGGCCGCGGGGGTGGCCAGGGATAGGCGGCCGAGGGGAGGCGGGGCTGGTTCTCGATGATGTTGCGGCCGTCCTCCTCGAAGCGCGGCGGCAGCGGCGGCGCCTGCTCGCCGTCGAGGAAGGAGGGCCGGTCGCTCAGGATGTCCTTGATGAAGTGCGCCACGTCCGCGTCCGAGACGGCGACGGCCGAGTCGGCCAGGAAGCCTTCGAGGGCCTCCTTCATGGCCAGCGCGCTCGGGAAGCGGGCGTCGCGGTCCTTGGACAGCGCGCGCAGGACGATGGCCTTGAGCGCCTCGGGGTAGTCCTGGACGTACTCGCGAGGATCTGTCGGGTCCTGGGTCAGGATCGCGGTGACGGCCAGCAGCTCAGCGACGTCGCCGAAGGGGCGCTGGTTGGTGGTCAGCTCGTACAGGACGATGCCCATCGCGAAGACGTCGGAGCGCCCGTCGAGGGTCTTGTCGGCGATCTGCTCCGGGGACATGTAGGCGAACTTGCCCTTGACGGCCCCGGTCTGGGTCTTGTGGCGGCTCGTGGCGGCCTTGGCGACGCCGAAGTCGCAGACCTTGGCGACCCCATTGCGGCCGACGAGGATGTTGTGCGGCGACACGTCCCGGTGCACCAGCCCCAGCGGCCGGCCCGCAGCGTCGGTGAAGGTGTGCGCGTAATGGAGCCCGTCCAGCGCGCCGATGACGAGGCGCGCGGCGATGGGCTGGGGGATCAGGACGCTGAGCTGGGCGGCGCGCTCGATGAGGTAGTCCAGGTCGGGGCCGTCGACGTACTCCATGGAGATGAAGGGCAGCCCGCCGGACTCGTCCAGCTCCCAGATCCGGACGATGTTGAGGTGGTCCAGCAGCGCCGCCACCCGCGCCTCGTCCTGAAACATCCCGACGAACTTCGCGTCGCGGGCCAGGTGGGGCAGGATGCGCTTGACGACGACGTGCCGGACCTGATGGCTCGGGTCCTCGACCTCGGCCAGCCAGATCTCCGCCATGCCGCCGACGGCGATCTTGCGCTGAAGCGTGTATTTGCCGATGCGCGTGGGCAGACTCATGCTCTCGGTCGCAGGGCGATCCTCACCGCGTGTGCAAGCCTCGGCATGCTAAGTCCAGCCCCCCACTCTGTCAATTCAAGCCCCCACCCCGCGGACCTCGCCCGCGCCCGCTACTGGCCCCCGCCCGTCGCCGTGACCCGCGCCGTAAAGCAGAAGAAGCGATCCTGGGAGCCGGGCGCCGAGATGGAGAAGGTCAAGGCCGCGGCGCTGGCGCCCTCGGCCGGCGCCAAGGGCACGGACCAGGGCAGAAAGCCCTCCTCGTGGATGTCGAAGGTCTTGCGGTGGATGACCTCGCCTGCGGCGAGGACCTCGAAGGTGACGGGGCCGCCGCGATTTGAGCGGATCGCGTCGATGGGCTGGCCGTAGTGCCCCGAGAGGGTCCCGGGGGGCACGCCGTCGAAGTGGACGACCAGCCGGCCGCCCTTGTCCACGGGCATGGCCCACAGGCAGCGGTGGGCGTCGTTGGTCACCACCTGGAGCGTCTCGCCGACCCGCTCAAGGAGGTCGCGGCGCCCGCAGCGCCACGCGGGCCACTTGCCATCCTCGAAGGTCTGGCAGTCCTCCTGACCCTCGGGGCGCTCGCGGCGCACCTTCGCCCGCTCCAGGTCGCCGAGGACGTCCCAGAGCGTCGGATCGGGGCTCGGAGGCTCGGCCAGGAGCAGCGAGACGCTCCCGAAGGGCTCGGGGGCGCCGATCCGCCACCCCTCGGGCATGTTCTCGACCGCCGTGTCCTCGCGCCCAGCCTCGGCCAGCAGCCAGACCCGGGCGTGCGGCGCGACGTCAAACCAGGTGGCCCGCTCGGCGGGGACGTACTCCATCTCCTGCAAAAAGACGCGCGGGCGGCTGTCCCACTCGGGCTCGACCCGGAAGGCGTCGCCGGGGCGCGCCTGCGCCCGGATCCGCTCGGCGGCGCGCTGCCAGTCGCCGTCGGCCGGCACGGAGGACCACTGCACCGCCTGAGCGACGAAGACCCCGACGGAGGCCGCGATCAGCAGGCCGGCCGAGAGGAGCGCCCAGGGGCGCGAGGCCATGGCGGGCACGTTGGTCATTGAGGCAACAGGATCAGGGCGAGTTCCTGCCGCCCTGGGTGGCCGCCGAATGGCCGCCGCGCTGCATGAGCAGGTCGCGGACCAGGAAGCTGTCGCCGCGGTGGCCGAAGGGCTCGCAATGGACGCCAGAGTCCATGCGGATCGCGTCGCAGGGGCAGGCCTCGACGCACAGGCCGCAGACGATGCAGCGCAGGTGATCGATGACGAAGGTCTCGGGGTACTTCTCGATGGAGGGGTCGTCGTGCTCGGCGGCCACGATGTGGATGCAGTTCGCGGGGCAGATCGTCGAGCAGCACATGCACGCCACGCAGCGCACCTGGCCGTCGTCGCGCACCATCAGCCGGTGCTGACCCCGGTAGCGGTGCGGGTAGTCGACCTGCTCGTCCGGGTATTGCACCGTGATGATGTTCTCCTTCGGCTTCGTGACCGCGCCGAAGAAGTGACCCAGCGTCACGGCCAGCCCGCGCGCGATCTCGGGGAGGTAGCTCTGATCCCAAAAGGTGCGCTTGGGGCGACTGAGGACTTTGACTTGAACGGCCACTGAACGCTCCTCCTCAAGCCCCGCCGATGCCAACGCGTCGATCTCTCATCCCGCGCGGCGAGGCGATCGCGTTTGTATCGCGCCCGCGCCTGAGAGGCAAGGATCGACTTCGTGGGTGGACAAGGGGAGATCGGCGAGTCGACTCCGTAGATAGACAAGGGGAGAGCGGCGAGTCGACTTCGTTGACGGACAAGGGGGATCGGCGCGTCGACTTCGTTGGTGGACACGTCGAGATCGGCGGGTCGACTTCGTTGGTGCGATCCGCACGTTGGCGGTCCACCCGGGCTTGCGCCCGGGCCTACATTTTGTCCTGGGACGCCCCTGCGGGGCTGGCGGCGGGGCGTCAACCTTCAAGGGGCAGACCCTCTCAAGGGCGTGCGATGTCTGCTTCCCAGCCCCCCAACATCTCCTGTGAGATCAACACAGGTGACACGCCCCACGCACACTGACACTCCGTCGCCAGCCCCGCCGTATGGCGGGGCGACGCAGGACAAAACCCAAGGCCCGGGCGCGAGCCCGGGTGGACCGTCAACGTGCAGATCGCATCAACGAAGTCGACTCGTCGATCTCGACGTGCCCGTCATCGAAGTCGATTCGCCGATCTCTCCGTGACCGTCATCGAAGTCGACTCCCCGATCCCGACGTGTGCGTCAACGAAGTCGACTCCCCGACCCACCGTGTCCGTAATTCAAGCGTTCCCCCTCCTTGCGCAGCGAGGAGGGGGACAGGGGGTGGAGTTCCCCGATCTCGACGTGTCCGACAACGAAGTCGACTCGCCGCTCTCCCCTTGTCCGACAACGAAGTCGACGCGCCGATTCCGACGTGCCCGTCCACGAAGTAGACTTTACAATTGCCCTGCGCCGAGCGCAGCGCGGCGTTCGTGTGCGGCGGCGAATCTGCTATGCTCGGCTCAGGACGCCTCGCCGCTTCCCCCACGGAGAGCCCATGGACCGCCACGCCCGCCCTCCCCTGCGCCCCCTGCCGCCGCGCAGCCCGTCGACGATCCCGGGCTTGACGGGCTCATCAAAGATCGCGCGGGGTCGCCCCGCGAGCGCGAGGGCGTCGGCGGCGCTTGTGGGCGCGCTCGTGGCCGCGTGCGCGAGCGCGTGCGTGCCGGACGTCGATCCTGCGCTGCCGCCGCCCCCTGGCCCCGGCTTCATCGAAGAGGCGATCCCCTCGGCGATCGTCATCGACGGCCGCTTCGAGGACTGGGAGGCCGTCCCGGTGGCCGCCCTGGACCCGCTCGGGGACGCGGGCGCGGCGGTGGGGATCGACATGGCGACGGTGAAGATCGCCCATGATTCCGGGCACTTGTTCTTGATGGTCGACCTGGGGGTGGAGATCAGCTTGAGCCAGGAGCAGTACCTGCGGCTCTACCTGGACACGGACGACGACGCGAGCACCGGCATCCCCTTCGCGGGGCTGGGGGCGGAGCTGGAGTGGACCTTCGGCCAGCGCGCCGGCTGGTTCGTCGCCCCAAGCGAGCAGCTCCGGATCGACGCCCACGCCATCGGCCTGCGCACCGCGCCGACGATCACGTCACGGCGCTTCGAGATCGCGCTGCCGCGCGCCGCCGCCCCCGACGGCCTCCATAAGCTCTTCGTCGGGGATCGCGTGCGGGTGGCCTTCAAGGACAACACCTACAACGAGGACTTCGTCGCCGACGGCGATCAGGTCCCCGATCCGGGCGGCGCGCTGACCTACGAGATGGTGGGCGAGTCGATCGAGCCCGAGGCCATCGGCATCGGCCGGGACGAGGGGGACGCGCTGCGGGTCGTGAGCTGGAACGTGCTCCAAAGCGGGATCTTCGACCCCGACCGAAGGCCCCGCTTCGAGCGCATCCTCAAGGCCCTCGACCCCGACGTCATCAACTTCCAGGAGCTCTACAGCCCCGAGGGGATCGACCGCCTCGTCGGCGGCTTCCTGCCTGGACCCTGGGCCGTCGAGACCTTCGGCGACCGCACGACCCTGTCGCGGCTGCCCATCGAGGAGGGCTGGCCGCTGGCCCACGACCCGCTCCACTACCGCTTCACGATGGTCCCGATCCAGGTCCAGGGGCGGCGGCTCGTGATCTTCAACGCCCACATGTCCTTCGGCAGCAAGGACTTCAACCGCCAGCAGGAGGCCGACAGCTTCATCGCCACCTTGCGGGACATGATGACCCCCGGCGGCGTCATCGACACGCCCGAGGGCACGCCCTTCGTCCTGCTCGGGGATCTGAACCTCGTCGGACAGGCGCGACAGCTCGACACGCTCTTGACGGGCGCGATCGCCGATCAGGCCGCCTTCGGGCCCAGCCACGCGCCGGACTGGGGCGGCGGCCCGCTGACTGACCTGAGCCCGCGGCAGAACACTCTGCCGATGGCGTGGACGTGGCGCTCGGAGGGGTCGGACTTCTGGCCGGGGAGGCTGGACTTCTTCATCTACACCGGCAGCGTCATCGACGTGCGCAAGTCCTTCGTCCTGAACACCGAGGCGATGACCGAGGCCGAGCTGGCCGCCTTCGGCCTCCAGCGCGAGGACACGCTCCTGGCCTCCGACCACCTGCCCGTCGTCGTCGATCTGAAGCTGCGCGATCTCTGAGAAGCCATTGGGAAACTCCAGACCGTCGTTGTGGGGGTCGAAAGAGGCCATCTGCGGCTCGGACTCATTTGGGCGCGGCGCTGCCTCGGACGGGGCGGTGCCCCAGTCCTTCCTCGTCCAATCCACATCTGACCCCTTTCGCCCTCCCACAACTCGGCCTTTCATTTCCGAATGGCTTCTGAGCGCCGCGAGGCCGAATCCGCGCGCGACCTCACCGGCGAGGAGGGGTCAAAAGAGGCGGGCGCTCCTGAGCGGGAGGGGCCAGGGCTCGCCCTGGTTGCCGGGGATGTGGCGGCCGGCGGGGTCGGTGACGAAGTTGCCCTGGTCGTGGAAGGCCCGCTCGTTGTTGATCATGTCGTCCTTCTTGCGCAGCGGCTCCAGGCCTTTGGCCGTCTTGATCGAGATGACCTCGTGGGGGCCGGGGCGCAGATCGACGAGCATCCCCTTGCGGTCCTTGTTGAGCAGCTGCTCCTCGTTGCCGATGGGGTCGGCGATCGTCTTGGCCTTGAGGGTCCAGACCAGCAGGGAGGTGGGATCGCGGTCCGGGAAGAGCTTCGCCAGCAGATCGGGCTGGCCGTAGAAGGCCTTGCCGATGTCGTTCTGGTTGACGGGGCCGGCCATCAGGCAGATCCCGGCCAGCAGGTCGCAGGACTCGGGCAGCTCCATGACGCCCATCAGCTCGGCGACCAGCGCGCTGCGCGAGGCCGCCGCGCCGACCGCCCGCAGCGCCTGATCCCAGTCCAGCCCCTCGGCGTGGACCTCATGGCGAGAGAGCCCCCCGATGTAGATGCGCTGGCCGGCCAGCCCGAAGGCCTTCTTGCCCTGCCGCGCGCCGCGCGTCAGCGTCTTGCCGGTGGCCAGGTCCGCCCAGGTCGGGATGTTGGCGATCACGTCGTCCGAGACGCTGTCGAGCATCTGGCGGATCTCCCGCACCCGCGCCTTGCCGGCGGGCGTCAGGACGTCCACCCGCTCGAGCATCAAGAGGTGCTTGGCCCGCTCCCGATCGCAGCCCGTCCAGTGCGCGAAGGCGTTGTAGCCGGCGCGCCCGGCCTGGACGGTGAGCGCCTCGGGGACGTCCATCTCCTGGCGGTTGTGGTAGGCCACGGGCGCCTTATCGTCGTGGTTGATGCCGGGCTGGATCCGCTCGCTGCGGAAGGCGACGAGGTTGGCCCCGAGCCGCCTGCACGTCTCGGCCGAGATCGCCACCCGCTCGGCCTCGACCGCCTCGCCGACCTGCGTCACCAGCGCCACCCGCCAGCCCTGCGAGCGCTCGGCGCGCGTCAGCCCGCACATCTCCTCGATCGCGTGCAGGACGGCCTTGTTGTCCTTCTGGCGGGCGGCGCTGCAGAAGGGGGCGCTGTGGACCTGGGCCCTGCGGCGGCCCGCCGAGGCGATGACCGCCGCCCGCTCCATCGCGTCGGCCAGGATCCCGACGTGGAGCTGCTGGAGGTAGCCGATGGTCGGGATGTCGTCCTCGTGGTGGAGGCGCTTGCGCCACGCGCGCTGGGACACCCCGAAGGGGCTCGTCCAGGCCTTGTGGCCCACGAAGGTCAGCAAGAAGGTGAACACCGTCCTGTAAGGCCGGGCCAGCACGACGTGCGTGTAGGTGGCCCCGTCCAGGACCCCCGCGTCGAGGTGCTTGAGGCTCCTCATCAGGTGCGCGAAGCGATCCGAGTCCTCCGGCCCGAAGATCACCTCCCGGTGGCCGCGGAAGTTCGTCGACTGGCGCGCGATGAGGATGCCCAGCGCGCACTCCTCGAAGACCTCGCCTTCAAGCACGGGCCTGCGCGGCCCGAAGGCGGTGGGCCTGTCGAGGCTCAAGAGCTGCAGGGCCTCGGTGATCTGCGCCTCGGACATCGACAGCCGCGCGCGGTAGCCGACCGTCGAGGCCGACTTCAGGCCCCTGGGCAGCGTGTACCGGCTGGGCTTCTGGCCCTCGGCGGGGAAGGCCGCGTCGCGGCGCACGCGCTGATCGGCGGGCGGCAGCGGGACGGGGGTGGGCTCTATGGGCTTCTGAGTGGACATCTCGATCTCCTGCTCGTCAACGCGACGGCCCGTAGTCATCGCGCAAGGCGAGGGCTTCAGTCAACCGCCGCGATCGACCGACGCGAGCGCCGCAGAGCTTGCGCGCAGAGGCCGAAAGGTTGAACATCACCGCGGCAAAGAGACCAGCAGCGGAGCAAGGCATGACGAGCGACCTCATGGTGGAGCAGGCCGGCGGCAAGATCCCGGTCAAGCGGCGAGAGATCTTCGGGTGGGCGATGTACGACTTCGCCAACTCCAGCTACACGACGGTGATCATCTCCGTCGTCTACTCGGCCTTCTTCACCGGCCACATCGTGCCGGCCAGCTCCGAGGCCCGCGACAGCTACTGGGCCATCGCCATCATCGCCTCGACCCTCATCGCCCTGGTGCTCTCGCCCTTCGTCGGCGCCATCTGCGACTACAGCGGCCGCAAGAAGCGCTACCTGCTCTACGCCACCCTGACCTGCGCGACCTCGGCGACCCTGCTCTTCACTGTCGGACAGGGCGATGTCTGGCTGGCCATCGGGCTCATCGCGATCAGCAACGCCGCCTTCATGCTCGGCGAGGCCTTCTGCGGCAGCTTCCTGACCGATCTGGCCACCAAGAAGAACATGGGCGCCATCTCGGGGCTGGGCTGGGGCCTGGGCTACTTCGGGGGCCTCACCTCCCTGGCGCTGGTCATGGCGACCATCTCGGCCACCCCCGAGGCCGACCTGCCGGCCTTCATCGGCCAGAACCAGCGGGCGATGATCTTCATCGGGATCTTCTACCTGCTGGCCGCCATCCCCACCTTCGTGCTGGTCAAGGACCGCGGCCGCCCCGCGCCGGGCTTCGAGGGCGCCAGCCTCGGCAAGCTCGCCGCCGTTGGCTTCAAGGAGCTGGCCGCCTCCTGGTCGCTGGTGCGCAAGTACAAGATATTGTTTCAGTTCTTCATGGCCTTCACCGTCTACATGGCGGGCCTTGAGGTCGTCATCAAGTTCATCGGGATCTACGCCACGGCGGAGCTCAAGCTGGCCCAGAGCGATCTGATCAAGATGTTCCTCATCATCCAGATCAGCGCCGCGCTCGGCGCGCTGGCCTTCGGCTGGCTGGAGGCCCGCATCGGGGCCAAGCCGACGGTGCTGGCCACGATCGGCTGGTGGGTCGTGGCCATCCTGTCGATCTTCTTCCTTCAGGACATCGCCGACGCCTCCGGCGCCGAGCCCAAGTCCGTCTTCTTCGTCATCTCGCTGATCGCCGGCGGCGGCATCGGCTCGATCCAGAGCTCCAGCCGCACCGTCGTCGGGCTGCTCTCGCCCGCCGCGCGCTCGGCGCAGATGTTCGGCTTCTGGGGCATGTTCATGCGGCTGGCGATCATCCTCGGGATGACCTTCGGGCTCGTCTCCGACGCCGTCGGCCGCCGCGAGGCCATGCTGGTCGTCGTCGGCTTCTTCGTCGTCGGCGGGATCATGCTGGCCTTCGTCCCGATCCAGAAGGGCATCGACGAGGCCGCCAAGGAGGCCGACGGCGCCGATCTGGCCGCCTGAGAAGCGGTTGAGACATGAAAGGCCGAGTTGTGGGAGGGCGAAAGTAGACGGATGTGGGTTGGGTGATGGAGGGCTGGGGCAGCGCCCCGCCCGAGGCAGCGCCGCGCCCAAATGAGCACGAGCCGCAGATGGCTGCTTTGGACCCCCACAACGACGGCCTGGAGTTTCTCAACCGCTTCTGAAGCTACATCTTCGGGCGGATCTTGTCGGCCCGCTTGCCGACGGCGATCTGAGGGTCGATCGCGTGACCCAGGTACTCCAGCTGGAAGTGCAGGTGAGGCCCCGTCGAGCGACCCGTCGAGCCGATCTCCCCGATGCGCTCCCCGCGCTTGACGATGTCGCCGACCTCCACATCGACCTTGTTCATGTGGAAGTAGCGGCTGACCCACCCGCCCGGGTGCTCAAGCACCACCTGGATGCCGACCCCCCCGGTCCCCTCGCCTGCGCACAGGACCTTGCCTGGCCCCGTGGCCAGCACCGGCGTCCCCCTCGGGCCGCCCAGATCCGTGCCCTTGTGCATCTTGCGGCGCTTGAGCTTCGGGTGCATCCGCATCCCGTACTTGCTCGTCACCCGCACCCCCTTGACCGGCCACCCGAAGACGAAGCCCTCCTGGCCCTTCAAGACCCCCTCTTCGCCCGCCGCCAGCCCCTTGTCCCCCTCCAGATCCTCCGCAAGCTCGCCCGCGCCCATCGTCATCCGCGTGATCACTCGCCTCGGGCCGGGCGCCTCCTCATCATCAAGATCCTCCTCGTCGCCCTCGTAATCCTCGGCGCCGCCGATCCCCTCGACCTCCTCGTCGCCGTCCTCCTCGTCGCCGTCCTCCTCGTCGCCCCCGTCGTCGCGATCGCCCCCCTGCCCCGCCTCGTCGCGTGCGCCCTTCTCCCTCGCCGCCGCCCCCCGCTGGAGCGTCCGCACGCCCTCCGAGCGCTCCTCCTCTCCACCGCCCGCCCCACGCAGGAGCAAGGCGGTCGCGTCGAGATCCTCAACGATCCCCCGCTCGACAGCGCCGCGATCGGCGGCGCGGGGATCCTTGGCGGCGCCGCGATCTGCCGCGCGGGGATCCTTGACGGCGCCGCGATCGGCGCGGGGATCCTCGACGGCGCCGCGATCGGCGGCGGCCTTCGCCCTCTCGCCCGCAGGCGCCCGCTTGATCCGCCGCACCCCGGCCCTGGCGATCGTCAACCGCGCCCGCACCTTGAGCTTGTCGGAGATCTCGACCTCGCCGGCGTCGCTGCGATCCAGCAGTTCTTGCAAGCTCCCGGTCAGCGCGTCGACCGAGGCCGCGCCCTCCTCCCCCGACAGCCCGCGATCGATGCCCTGGATGAGCGCCTCGACCTGATCGCCCGCCGCGCCGCCCTCCTGGGCCGCCGCAGGCCCCTGCCCCCAAAGCGCGCCGAGCGACAGGGTGATCGCGATGAACCAGCCCGCCAGCATCCTGCGGTTGGGGCTCCGATGCCATTTGATGAGTGCGCGCATGGTCCGCCTTGACGTCCTGTCTTCTGGGCTGCCACAACCGTGAAGCATCGCCCAGACTAACAGAAGCCCCCCGACCGTCCAGATTTCCACCCGCATCCGCCGCCCCTCAACAGGTTTGCTCCTTGAAGCCCCAAGTCCTTACCCGCGCTCGTCGATCGCCCCACGCTCCTCGCACCGCCCCTTTCGGGGACGGGCTCGTCGGGTGGGGCTTGGATGCGCGGGGGGGCTGCGCCCGATGGGCGCAGGCCGGCGAACGGGCGGCAACGGATCGCAGGGGCGGATCACTGCACCGAAGTGGGCCTGTGGATTGGGGTTTTCACGCCCCCTGGTGTCGACCTGGGGCGCCCGCTGGCCTGCGACCGAGAGGTCGCAGCCCGCCCTGAGCTTCTAGCCCCACCCGACGAGCCCGTCCCCCCCTTGTGGGGGGCGGTGCGAGGAGCGTGGGGCGGCCCTACGCCTGGACGTCGGGGAGGCGCTGGCCGTGGATGGCGGCGCGGTGTCGGAGGGTGGGCCAGATCCAGGCCGTGAGGTCGGCCCCGGAGACGACGGGGCTGGATGTGGCGAGGCGCGGGATGTCGAGGGGGGATCGGGCGGGGTCGAGGGGGGCGGCGAAGGCGAGGCGGCGGGCCTGGCCTGGGGCGTCGCCGGGCTGGTGGAGGGCGACTTCGAGGAGATCGTCGTCGCGGGTCAGGGAGAGCGTGAAGGGGGCGGCGAGGTCGATGGAGGCGCCGACGGGATCGAGGCGCAGGAGATCGCCGCGCAGGCTCAGGCGCGGCTGGGGGGCGCGGCGGAGCTGTCGAGGGATGAGGCGCGGGAGGGTGGGGTGGCGGTGGACGAACATGAGGAGGAAGATCGTGGCGCCGAAGACGCCGAAGGGCATGGTCGTGGGATCGCCGCCCTCGGAGGCGCGATCGAGGACCTGGAGCCAGACCGAGGCGCCGACGCCGCCAGCGACCCAGTAGCCGAGCTGGCGGTTCCAGGCGACGAGCCAGGAGGTGGTCAGGGGGAGCGCGGGCTGGAGGGGGGCACGGCGAGGGTCGAGGGTGGCCTGGGCGCGGGCGAGCCTGGGGTCGGGAGGCAGGGCGCCGGCGTCGGGCTGGAGGGCGACCGCGTGGGGGTGGTGGTCGGCGTAGAGGGCGTCGAAGGGAATGGGGGGGAGGCCGACGCGGGCCAGCGTGAGATCGAGGGCGTCGGCGAGTTCGAGGGGGTGTCGCCGGGCGTGCCGGGGGGTCATGGCGATCTCGATCCAGCCGGGGCCGCGCTCGACGTGGAGGTCGAGGCCGGGAAGGGCCGGGGGGGCCTGGGGTTCGAGGCCGGGGGCCTCGACGCGGACGAGGAGGCCGTCGTCGCCGTGGTCGCGGACTGTCGCCTGGGCTCTGTGGCGCAGGGGGATCTTGAGCATCCAGCGGCGGTCGTCGGGGGTGGTGAAGAGGCGCGCGGGCTGCTGGGGGTCGGCCCAGGGGACGAGGCGGCAGAGGCACTGGTGGACGAGGTCGGCGCGGCGGCGGTCGCCGGGGCGGCCGAGGACGCGGGCGGCGGCGTCGCGGAAGGTGCGGCCGAGGAGCTCGCAGACGACGAGGGTCAGGGCGACGAAGCCGACGGTGACGCCGACGGTGGACAGGTGGCGGATCTGGCGCCAGGAGGCCGAGGGGTCCAGGCCGTCCCAGAGCTGGGGGCTGACGACGAAGCGCTCGATGACGAAGAGGGCCAGCAGGAGGCCGAGCAGGGCCAGGATGCTGCTGATGAAGACGAAGACGACGGACATGAGCCAGGCTTGCTCGCCGGTCAGAGTCTCGTCGTCGCGCAGGAGGTCGAGGGTGGCGGCGCGGGAGGCCATCTGGGCCGTCGGGGCGCTCGTGCGGGTTGACCAGCGCGGGAGGGGGGCGCTTCGGGGGTCGCCGTGGGGGGGCGCGCTCATGGGGGACTCCGTCGGGGCGTTTCGTGTCGTCGAGGCTCGGCGCCTGGGTGTGTCGAGGCCTCTTTAAGGGTATGATGCCCGCGGCCTCGACCCGCAACCCACAGCTGGAGTTGTCTTTGATGACAGAAGCGCCCGACAGCGCAGATCGCGCGGACGCGACCCGCCCGGCGGGATCGGTGGCGGCGGCCTGGGTGGCCGGCGGGATCGTGGCGGCGGGGATCGGCTGGCTCTTGCACAGGCTGCTCTTCGAGGGGCGGGCCTTCAGCTTCGACGCGATGCTCTACAGCCGATCGCTGTGGGGGCTGGCCAACGGCGACTTCGACAACCCGGTCATCGGGCTGAACACCTTCGCGATCCACGGCCACTTCTTGCTGGGGCTGCTCGCGCCGCTGGCGTGGCTGATGCCGGCGGCGCTGGCGCTGGCGCTGGCCCAGGCGGCCTCGGCGGGCGCGACCGCTGGGTTGGCGGCGGCGGCCTTCGGGCGAGCGGCGCGGGGGGATGGGCCGGCCTGGGCGTGGGGGCTGTGGGGGGCCGCGCTGGTGGTGCTGGGCGCGCCGCTGGTGCTCAACCCCTTCCTCTACGACGTGCGGCCGGATCTGTGGGGGGTGCCGCTGGTCACGGCGGGGCTGCTGCGCGCGGTCGAGCGAGGGGGCTTTGATCGGGAGGCGATAGGGTGGATGGCGCCCGCGGCGCTGGTGCGCGAGGAGTTCGCGATCGTCATCGCGGCGGGCCTGGTCGTGTCGCCGAGGGGCGGTGAGGGGTCGCTGCCGCGCCGGACATTGCTCTTGACGGCGGGGGTGTTGGGCGGCTGGTTCGTGGCCTACTGGTTTGGGATCCGGGCGTGGCTGGGGGGATCGGAGCAGTCGGCGGCGGCGCACCTGACCGGGAGCATGGGGGCGCGGCCGGGCGACGGGCTGGATCTGACGGCGTGGCTGGGCTGGAAGGGGCTGCTGGTGGGGATCCTGCTGGCCAGCGGCGGTGGGCTTGCGCTGCGGGGCTGGCGTTGGGCGGGATCGTGCCTGCCGGGGCTGGCGATCCTGCTGGCGTCGCGGTGGATGTTGGAGGAGCAGCTCAACCTGCATTACAGCATGTTCGTGGCGCCGGGGTTGATCGCGGCGACGGTGGCGGGGTGGCGCGCGGTCGCCGACCAGCCCAGGCGCCGGCTGTGGGCGGGCGTCGCCACGGCCGTCGCCGCAGGGTGCTTCGTCGTGGGATCGGCGGCGCCGGGCGGGGGCCGCTTCGTGGCGGAGCACTTCGACCTCCGATCGGAGGACAGCGGCGAGATCGGCCTCAACCCGGCGCGGCGCACCGCCGCCGTGGCCCTGACGCACGCGGCGCTGGCGCGGCTGCCGAAGGAGGCGGGGGTCGCGGTCCCGCACGAGTATGGGGCGCCGCTGGCCGATCGCGCCTTCGTGACGACGCCGCAGCGGCTCCGCGCGGCGATGAAGGCCGAGGGGCGAGCGCCGGACGCGGCGGGCGCGGTGGCGCTGGAGCAGCGGGCTTGGGCCGACCAGGGCAGTTTTCTTGTGCAACATCAAGGATTTGCGCTCACAGATCGGGTGGGGTCGCTGGCGGTGCTGGAGCGCGGCGCGAGGGTGAGGCTGTCGGCGGTCGCGTTGGAGGCGGCGCCGGTTTCTTGCGCGGGGGTGGTGGCCGGGCGGTGGCCGGGCGCGGGGTTGACGCTGTGCGGGGCGGCGAGCGCGGGGAGCGGGCGGGTTGCGCTGACGGTGTTGCGGCACGCGGCGCCGTCGGCGGGCGGGCCGTCGGGGCTGAAGATCATGTTGAGGCCCGAGGGCGCCGAGTGGGAGGAGGCGCGGGAGGCGCGGCTGATGGGGGGGGTGGTGCCGATCGACGCGCTCAGAGAGGGAGTCGTCGTCACGTTGGTGGCCGAGGGGGGCGGGCTGGGTGTCCGCCCTGGGGGTGAGGCGGTGTTGGTGGATCGGGAGGGGCAGGCGGTGGCGCAGGAAGGAGGTGAGGGGCCGATCCCGGTGCGGTGGGGGCCGTGATGGGGGGTGAGGTGGAGGGGGGAGAGGGCCCGCGCGGGTCGGAGCGACAGGGGAGCCCGAGGCGGCTGGACGCGGTGATCGTGGGGTTGGGGCTCTTGCTGATCGGGGCGACCTTCGCGCCGACGCTGGGCTTCGACTTCGTGAGCTGGGACGACCCCATCCACGTGACGGAGAACCCGCTGGTGGTGGGGGGTCGAGAGGTGGCGCTCAAGGAGCGGCTGCTGACGCCGCACCTGGGCTACCCGACGCCGCTGACGGTCATGAGCTACCAGGTCGAGCACGCGATCTTCGGGCTTGATCCGGCGCCCTACCACGCCACGAACGTCCTGCTGCACCTGATCGTCTGCCTGCTGGTCTTCGCGATGGGGCGGCGGCTGGGGCTGGGGGCGGTCGGGGCCGGGGTGGCGATGATCGTCTTCGGGCTGCACCCGATGGTGGCCGAGCCGGTGTCGTGGGTCACGGGGCGCAAAGATCTGCTGGCGGCGCTGCTGTGCCTGGGGGCGGCGCTGGAGTTTACGCGGCGGCCCTTTGAGGTCAGGCGGCCGCGGACGTGGGCGGCGTTGGTGATGTTCGTGATGGCGGCGCTGTCCAAGCCGGTGTCGCTCTTTCTGGCGCCCTTGCTCTTCGTGTGGCACCTGGCGAGGCGGCGCGAGGGGGTCAGGGCGGCGCTGGTGGCCTGCGCGCCGCTCTTCGTCTTCGCGGCGCTGCTCTTCCCGGTCGCGCTGGTCGGCCAGGGCGCCACCGACAGTCTGCGGACGGAGCACGGGGCGCTGTCGGTGCTGCGCGAGGCGTGGTACGCGCTGGGCTTCCACCAGGGCTTGCTGATCTTCGCCCACGAGCCCTCGGTCAAGTACATCCCGGCGCAGTGGCCGCCGCCCTTTGACCCGGTGGTCGATCTGATGCCGCTGGCGTGGGCGGCGGCGCTGGCCTTGCTGGTCAAGGCGGCGCCGGCGCGGCACCGTCCGGCTGCCATGGTGGCGATCTGCTGGGCGGCGCTGTCCTACCTGCCCAGCTCCAGCCTCATCCCGCTGACGCGCTATCTGGCCGACGTCTACCTCTACATGCCGCTGATGGGACTGGGCTGGCTGCTCGGCGCGGTGGTCGAGCGCCGTGAGATCGAGGGGCTCGATCGGCGCGAGCGGCTGATGATGGGCGGGGCGGCGCTGGCGCTGTCGGCGCTGCTCGTGGCGCTGACCCTGCCCTCCTCGGCGAGGTGGCGCGACAGCGTATCGCTGTGGGGCAGCGCCTACGCGCTCTATCCGGGCGACATGAGGTTGTGTCGCAACACTGGCAATGGCTACTTCAGCCGCAAGCAGTTCGATCTGGCGCTGAGGCAGTACGTCCATTGCGCCGAGCGCTTCGGCCCGGACGATCTGGAGAAGAACATCGCCGTGACGCTGGCCTCGATGGGGAGGGGTGGCGAGGCGCTCGACCTCTTCGTGGAGATCGAGCGCAAGCGCCCTGGCGATCCGACGGTCCGGCGCTACATCGAGCGTCTCTCGGCACCTTGAGGGAGGGGGAACTCCCCCTGCTGTCCTCCCCCTCGTTTCACTCCCCCTCCTGTCCTCCCCCTCGCTTCGCAAGGGACGCTCGCGGTTGGGGCAAGGTGGATCGGCACTCCACCCCCTGTCCCCCTCCTTGCGTAGCGAGGAGGGGGAACGCCCGTATTACGGACACGGTGGATCGGGGAGTCGACTTCGATGATGGACACGGAGAGATCGGCGAACTCCACCCCCTGTCCCCCTCCTCGCTGCGCAAGGAGGGGGAACGCCCGTATTACGGACACGGTGGATCGGGGAGTCGACTTCGTTGGTGGGCACGTCGGGATCGGCGAGTCGACTTCGATGATGCGATCTGCACGTTGACGGTCCACCCGGGCTCGCGCCCGGGCCTTGGGTTTTGTCCTGCGTCGCCCCGCCATACGGCGGGGCTGACGACGGGCTGTCAGCGTTCGTGGGGGGTGTTGAACTCTCGTGCTCAGAGAAGAAACCAGGGGCAGGGAGGCAGACATCGCATGGCTTTGAAAGGGTCTGTCCCTTGAAGGTTGACGCCCCGTCGCCAGCCCCGCAGGGGCGTCCCTGGACAAATTGTAGGCCCGGGCGCAAGCCCGGGTGGACCGCCAACGTGCAGATCGCATCATCGAAGTCGACTCGCCGATCTCTCCGTGTCCGTCATCGAAGTCGACTCCCCGATCCACCGTGTCCGTAATACGGGCGTTCCCCCTCCTTGCGCAGCGAGGAGGGGGACAGGGGGTGGAGTGCGGAGGACAGGGGGTGGAGTGCGGGGGACAGGGGGGGAGTGATGCGTCCGCGAAGGCGGACGGCGTCAGGGGCAGGGGAAGATCGCGCGCAGGGTGCCAGTGATCACGGCGAGGTCGGGGTTCTCGGCGCGCTCCTTGGCGAGCTCGGCGCGGAGCGCCTCGGCGCGCTGGCCGTCGCGGGCGGTCGCCTCGCGGTCGAGGATCCCGCCGAGGATCTGGAGGCCGGCCCAGGAGGCGTCGGCCTGGTCGGCCGGCAGGTCGGCCATGGCCTGCACGCGGTCGATGATCAGGAGGGAGAGGCCGTTCAGGAGGGCGACGTCGAGCTGCTCGACGGCCAGATCGCGCTGGGCGAGGTTGGTGGCGACGTCGGCGCTGTCGAGATCGCGCCAGCAGCGGACGGCGAGGATGCCGTCCCAGACGCGGTCGTGGGTGTCGGGGGCGAGTGCCTTGATGGCGGCGGCGAGGCCGAGGCCCTGGTCGCGGGGGACGCCGCCGGTGTAGTAGGCGTAGGTTGAGTCGCAGTCCTTCTTGGTGTCGGTGCAGGTGACGGCCTCCTTGTGGGTCGAGACGTAGAGGAACCACAGGAGCGCGGCCTCGATCCGGGCGGCCTGGACGAGGGGGCGCTGGCCCAGGATGCCCTGCTGGAAGGCGTCGTTGAGGATGGGGAGGATGAGGCCGGGGCCGACGCAGCGCTCGGGTCCGAGGGCCGGGACGCCCTCATCGCGGCAGCGCAGCGCGTTGCCCATGGCGTCCATCACGGGGGGGTAGTGCTCGTCCTCCCGTCGCTGCACCCTGGAGTCGAGCCCCTCGCCGGTGGCGTAGATGTCGCGGGCCTGGATGAAGGCCTCGGCGTCCGGGGCGCCCTCGACGCGCCAGAGGAGGTCGGCGATGGCCTCGAAGCCCGCCACGCGGCCGATCGAGCTGATCGTCATGTCGAAGGGGTGGTAGTCGTCGTCGTCGGAGATGCAGGCGGGCCACTGGTCGTCGGCCCCCGGCAGGTAGTCGCTCTCCAGCGCCTCGCAGACCGGGCCGACGCCGCACACCTCGGAGAGCCCGAAGCCGTCGATCGCCAGCGGCACGACCACATCGCAGGGCAGGCCCGCCGCGGCGAGGATCTGGCCGCGCGTGGCCTCGTCGTCGACGCAGGCCTGCTGACACTCGGGGACGAGGCCGTCCGCGACCTCCTGGCCGCAGGCGTCGATGAACTCTGGGCAGGCCGCCACGGCCGCGCAGGTCTGGCGGCAGGTCTCGACGTCCATGTTCGGCTCGGGCTCACCCTCGGGCTCACCCTCGGGCTCGCCTTCAGGTTGTGCCTCGGGTTGCCCCTCGGGCTGGGCTTCAGGTTGCCCCTCCGGCTCCCCTTCGGGCAGCGGCGTGGGGGTGGGATCGTCCTCACCGCAGGCCGCCAACATCAACAGGGACAGCGACAGCGGCAGCAGGAGAAGGTGTAGAGGGCGGAGTCTGTGCATGGACGCCTCCTTTTCAGGCTGAGTTGGGTTGACTGGGGCCTAGAGCCCCATCTCCAGGTTGAAGAGGATCCCGCGCCCAGGTCCATTCACGCTGGAGCCGTGGGTGCGGTAGGCTTCGTCGGTGACGTTCTCGAAGACGACGGAGACGAGCCCTCGCTCGTCAAAGCGCCAGCCGGCGCGCAGGTCCAGGGTCGCGTAGCCCGGCGTCCCCCCCAGGGGGATCCGGGCGTCGCTCTGGTCGGTGAGCGCGAGTCGATCCTGGAGCGTGGCCCACCGGAGCCCCGCGCCGAGGTAGTAGCCCTCATCGTGGCGCCAGAGCCCCTCGACGGTGCCGTTGAGCGGCGGGATGCGCGACAGCGGCTCGCGCTCGTCGAAGGGCAGCGCGGGGTCCGAGGGGCGATCGGCGGGGTTGGGGCCCTCCCCGAAGGCGTAGGAGATCGTGGCGCGCGCGCTCAAGCCCCACGGCAGCTTCGCCTTCAGGCTGGCCTCGGCGCCCACGATCGTGGCCTCGCCCCTCAAGTTGACGAGCTGGAACTGCGAGCGGGCGTTGTTGCAGGTCGGGGTGTTCGGCGGGCACTGGCTGGCGTCGCGCGCGGCGCGGGCGATGGCCCCGTCGAGGCTGGAGTGGAAGAGCCAGCCGTCAAACTCGATCCCCTCGACGGCGACGTGGGCGCCCACCTCCGTCGTCAGCGCCTCCTCGGCCTTCAGGCCCGCGTTCTCGAACTGAAAGCCAGGGCCGGTCTGCTGGCGCGAGGTCAGATCGTCGAGGTTGGGCGCCCGGAAGCCCTGGTCTGCGCTCAGGATCAGCGTCAGCCAGTCGTTGGCCCACCACTCCACCGAGGCATTGCCGACCAGGGCGTTGAAGTCCCCGTCCACCGCCAGCGTCCCCGACTCCGGGTCCGCGGCGGCGCTGGCCGAGATCGTCGAGGCCCGCCCGCCGGCCTTGAGCGAGAGGGCGTTCCACAGGATCGCCTCGCCCTCGGCAAACACCCCGCCCCAGGTGTAGGTCGAGCCGTCGATGTACTGCCCCCGCGAGCGCAAACGGATGATGTCCAGATCGGTGAAGATCAGCCACGCGACCGACTCGACCCGGTCGTGGTAGACGTCGGCGCCATAGCGCAGCAAGAGCGCGGCGTCCTCGGACAGATCCCAGGGATCGGTGGCGGCCTGGAGCGCGGCGCCGAAGGTGTCCACGTCGTCGCGGCCGCCGTTGATGACGAAGGAGGAGGGCCGCTCGTGGGTGCGGCGCTCGTGCTGGCGCTGCCACGAGAGCGTCAGCCGCGCGTCTGCGGCGCCGGGGCCGAGATCACCCATGGCGCGGGCGAAGACCAGGGTCCGGAACTGCTCGTCGTAGCGCAGGCACTCGTTGAAGGGGGCCTCGGGCGGCGCGCAGCTGTCGGTCCTCGGCGCGTCGCTCTGCCGATAGTCGTAATAGCCCAGCACCAGCCGCCCCGACTCGCCCAGCCGCGCGACCCCGCGAGCGTCGATCGTCAACTCGTCGAAGCCCGTGCCGAGCTGCGTGCGCTGATCGGCCGCGAAGCGCGGCACCTCGGGCAGCTCGCCGTCGCGCGGGTTCAGGACCACCCCGCCGCTCTCCAGCAGCCCCGCCCTGCGCAGCCCGACGCCGCCGATCAGGCCCAGCCTCGGGCCGAGCTGCATGTCGAGCTCGGCCCGGCCGCCCACCTCCGAGTCCGCCGAGGCGATCTTGAGCTGCGCCGTCGGGTGCAGCGCGAAGCCCTCGACCTTCGGCGACATCGTCGGCTCGATGGGCACGGCGTTGATGACCCCGGCGATGGCGTCGGTGCCGTAGCGCGTCGAGGCGCTGCCCCGCAGCACGTCGATGTGATCGATGGTGCCCGAGTCGATGGTGAAGAAGTACTGGTTTGGCCCCTGCCGAAAGAGGCTGTTGTTGAGCCGGATCTCGTCAAAGAGCAGCACCGTCTGCTGCCCCGTCCGCCCTCGGATGAAGGCAGACCCCTGGCTGTGGGCGGTCTGCTGGACGTACACGCCCGGCTCGTAGCGCAGCGCGTCCGGCGCCGAGCGCGGCAGCCTCAGCTTGATCTCCTCGCGGTCAACCTTCGAAACCGCGCGCCCCGGATGAAAGGGCCGCTCCGCCCTCACCCAGATCTCGATCGGCCGCCCCAGATCGATCACCTCATCCTCATCGACGACGTAGCCCTCGCCCTCAACATAACCCTCGCCCTCGACCTCACCCTCTCCCTCCTCTCCGCCCTCCTTGTCCTCGTCGCCCTCAGCAGGCTCGGCTTCAGCGACATCGGCGGGCTCAGGCTCGGCAGGATCGCCGCCCTCGGCTGCCCCCTCGCCTTCGACAGGCTCGCCGCCCTCGCCCTCTCCGGCTTGCTCCTCCCCCTCTCCATCGTGCCCCTCCCCCTCGCCTTCCGCCTCGCCAGCCCCCTCTCCGCCCGCGTCTTGCGCCGACGCGATCACGGGCAGCGCCAGCGCGAACGCCACAAGCAGGCAGAGGGGAAAGTTGAGGCGCGGCATGGACGTCCTTTCATTGACGAGGGCGCGATGGTCGAGGGGATGATATCGAGCAACCGGCCACCGCGCGAGGGGGCGCGGACCCCAGATCGACCCGGGAGTTCTTCCCTTGGATCGCAAACCATTGAAATCAGTGATGAAAAATCAGCCCACGACGCCCGCCGCGATGGCGTATCGGACGAGGCCGGCGGTGGTCCGGACGTCGAGCTTGTCCATGATGTTGGCGCGGTGGTTCTGGATCGTCTTGGTCTTGAGGTTCAGGCGCGCGGCGATCTCGGCGCTCGTGTAGCCCTCGGCGATGAGCTGGAGGATCTCTCGCTCTCGCTCGGTCAGCGGATCGACGGAGGCGCAGTCGGACTGGAGGTAGCCTTGCAGGACGTACTCGGAGATGCCCGGGCTGAGGTAGACGCCACCCTGCGCCACGGTGCGTATCGCGTCGCAGAGGGTGGCCGAGCCCGAGCCCTTGAGGACGTAGCCGCGCGCCCCGGCCCGCAGGGCGCTGTCGACGGCCGTGGCGTCGTCGCGCATCGACAGGATGACGATCCGGATGTCGGGCCGGCTGCGGGTCAGGCGCCGGGCCGCCTCGATGCCGTTGAGCCCCGGCAAGCCGATGTCCATCACCACGATGGAGGGGCCGATGGCCTCGGCCACCTCCACGGCCCTGGCGCCGTCGCTGACCTCGCCGACCACCTCCATGTCGTCGAAGTGATCCAGCAGCAGCCGCAGCCCCTCGCGCACGACCTGGTGATCCTCGGCCAGCAACACGCGGTGCTTTCGAACAGGGGTCACCGCGCTCATCCTCGCCCTCGATGCTCTGGGATGGACGCCAGCAGCCGCACCCCCTGCCCCGGCGCGCTGACGACGCTCAGCTCTCCCCCGAAGAAGGCCACCCGCTCTCGCATGTTCCGCAAGCCCATCCCAGCGCCCTCACCCGACGGCTCAAAGCCGACCCCGTCGTCCTCGATGGACAGGGTGACAGCCTCGGGCGTGACGTTCAAGCGCACGACGGCCTCGGAGGCCCCGGCGTGCCGCCCGATGTTGTTGAGCGCCTCCTGGACGACGCGCAGCAGGCAGACGGCGATCTCCCCCTCGGGCACGGGGCCGCCCTCGACCCGGAAGGTCGTCACCACCGACGAGCGCACCTCGAAGCGCTCCGTCGTGCCGCGCAGCGCCTCCTCAAGCCCCGCGTCTTCGAGCTCAAGGGGGCGCAGATCGCGGACGATGTTCCGGACCTCGGCCACGATGGTGTCGCACAGCTCTATCGCCCGCTGGCGGCGCGACGCGGAGCCTGCCTCCGGCTCGACGCCACCCGAGGGCCGGGCGCGCGCCTCGGCGTCGGCCAGGTCAAGCTCCATCCGCAGGCCCGTGACGAGCTGGCCGACGCCGTCGTGGAGCTCCATCGCGATGCGGCGGCGCTCGGTCTCCTGGATCGAGACGACGCGCCCGGACAACGCCCGGACCTCCTGGACGGCCACCTCGACGCGCCGCTGAAGGTCGGCGTTGGCGATCACGAGGCGCGCCTCGGCGTCGGCGACGTCGGCCAGCGCGCGCTCGATCTCGGCGGCCTGGCCGCGCACGACGCGCGCCGGGAAGAGGAAGAGGACCACGACGAGCAGCCCGCCGAAGGCCACCGAGCCGAGGCCGATCGCCAGCGTCCGCCGCGCCAGCGGCATGCCGTCCATCGACACCTGGACCCAGGCCACCGCCGCGCCCGCGACGACGACGGGCGCCCACCCCGTCGGCCCTCCCCCCTTGCCGCTGCCCAGGCCCAGCTCGCGCCCCGAGAAGATCGGCGCGCCGGCGCAGTCGGCGATCTGCACCGACCCGAGATCCTGAAGGTCGCGCTGGCCGGAGGTCGCCTCGACGACCTTGATGGCGTTGTAGCGCCACAGGTGGGGCTGGCGGGCCGCGACGATCGCCATGGGCCGGGCGACCTGCTCGGCGTGGGCGCTGGCCTGCGCCTGCAGGCTCTGCCAGGAGAAGGCGCCGTAGAGCAGCGGCGGCCCGAAGGCCACCAGGAGGCTCACGAGCGCCACCACAGGCGCCATCCGCCGCGTGAAGCGCTCGGCCAGCCCCGCGCGGGTGCCCTCAGCGGGCCGGGGGCAGGAAGCCTCGCTCGATGAGCTCATCCTCGACCTCCTTGGACCTGGCGTGCTCGATGAACGCCGCAGCCTCGGGGCCCGGCGGCCCGAGGGTCAGCCAGGTCAGGGCCTTGACCAGCACGTAGCGGCCTCGCCGGACGGCCTCGGGCGAAGGCTCCACGCCATCGAGCCGCAAAGGTCGCAGCGGCAGCGCTTCGAGCTTGATGATGCCCAGATCGAGCAGCCCGACGGCGCCCTCGATGGTCAACAGCGCCTCGCGCATCTCTTGATCGGTGTGGGCGATGACGACCCGGCCAGCCTCGCGGGCCTGCTCCATGGCCGCGTAGAGCTCGGGAGAGGCCGCCTTGACGGTCAACAGGCCGCTGTCGCCGGGCTCGCGCAGCAGGAGGACGGCCGGGGCGCCGTCCGGCCAGCGAGGGCGCGGGCTCCGGTAGAGGGCGACGAGCTGCGCCGTCGTGACGGCCTCGACGGGGCTGTCGAGGTGCGCCACGAAGGCCACGACGGAGCTCGCCAGCGGCGTCTCGACCACGCCCGACGCGCGCTCGGCCGCCGAGAGCCCCCGCGAGCCGAGCCCCAGGTCTATCGCCCCGTCCTGCAGGGCTCGGACCGCGCCGCGCGTGCCGATGCTCTCGGCCAGGTGGACGCTGTCGGAGACGCCGTCGGCCAGATCGACGCCGTCGGCCAGATCGACGCCGTCGGCACGATCGACGCCGTCGGCACGATCGACGCCGAGACGCCGTCGGCCATGATCGACGACGCCGAGACGCCGTCGGCCATGATCATCGACGCTGTCGGCAATGAAGCGCGCCAGCGCGAGGTTGGAGCCCGAGCCGGCCATGATCAACCCGGCGGGGCGCGCGGCAGGCGGCGCGCAGACGAGGCCCTCGGGGAGCGGCGGCGGCCCAGGCTCGGGCGCGCAGGCCGGCGAGTTGAGAGCGAGTGCAAGGGCGGTGAGCCAGACGCGCATGGGGCCTCCTGCCCTTGTCCTGGCAGGTCACCGCGAAGAAGGCAAGGACTCCGCCGACAGGCGACCCCTCCCCGAACACCGAGGCGGCTCAGGTGATCCCGCGCTGCTGCTCAAGGAGGCGCTCGCGGACAAGCCGGCGCAGGGCTTTCAGATCGAAGGGCTTGTCGACCAGATCGTGGGTCATCTCGTCGATGAACTGGCGAGCGCGCGGGGTGAAGGCGCCGCCGGTGATGAAGATCATCCGCTTGGACAGGTCAGGCCGCAGCTCCTTGAGCTCGGCGTACACGTCCATGCCCGTCAGATCGGGCATCATCAGGTCGCACAGGATCAGGTCGTAATCCTCGATCTGGCACCGCTCTATCGCCTCCCGGCCGCTCTGGACCATCGACACCTCGTGGGCGTCCAGCGCCCGCTCCAGCACACGGGCGACGCCAGGATCGTCGTCCACGATGAGGATGCGGCCGTGCGGCCCCAGCGCCATGAGCGAGGGCGAGCTGGCGAAGACCGACGGCGCCTCCTCCTGCTCGACCGGCGGCAGGCTGATGGTGAAGGTCGACCCCTTGCCCACGACGCTGTCGGCGTCTATCGACCCGCCCAGGCTCACCACGATGCTGTGGCAGATCGACAGCCCGAGGCCCGTCCCGACCCCGACCGGCTTGGACGTGAAGAAGGGATCGAAGATCCGCGAGAGGTTCTCGGCCGGGATCCCGACCCCGTTGTCCTGCACCGAGATCACCACGGCCCCGTCCTCGCGCTGCCGAGTCCTCAGGCAGATCTCATGCTGCTCGGCCTCGCCCTCGGGCAAGGCCTGCGCCGCGTTGATGAGGAGGTTGAGGAAGACCTGCCCGAGCCTCGCCTCGTTGGCCTCGACGCTGGGCACCCCGTGATCGTAATCCCGCACGAGCTGGGCCCTGTGCCGGATCTCCGTCCAGGCCATCTTGATCGCCGACTCCAGCACGTCGTGCACATCCAGCGCGTAGCGCTTGTCGTCGTCCGATCTCGAAAAAGTCTTCAAATCCCGCACGATGACCCTCACCCGATCCGCGCCCTCCTGCGCCTCCGACAGCACCTCCCCCAGCTCCGTCGTCTGCTCCGCGTCAAGGCCCCCCTCTCCGGCCTCGCTCACCATCCGGCCCAGGTAGTCGAGGTTGGCCAGCACATACGAGAGCGGGTTGTTGATCTCGTGGGCCACGCCGGCGGCCAGCGTCCCGACCGACACCATCCTGTCCGCCACCAGGAGCTGGCTCTGCAGCTTCTTCAAGTCCGTCACGTCCCGCGCGACCACCAGGCAAGCCGGCGCGCCGTCAAAGCGGATCACCTGCATCGGCGAGATCTCCAGGATCGCCACGCCCCCGTCGCGCCGCATGAAGCGGAACTCCCTCGGGGACTGCTCGCCGCCCTCGATCTGCGCGCGCAGCTCCTCGGCGACCGAATCCAGATAGCCCGAGCGGCCCTCGAAGAAGCGGTAGGCCTCCTCCCCCTGCTCGCTGGCGTGCAAGGCGTCCACGACGTGCATCCCCACCAGCGCGTCCGGGCTCTCGTGACCCAGCGTCGAGGCCCACTTGGGGTTGACGTAGATGAACTGACCGTCGCGGAAGATCGCGACGCCGTAGGGCGACTTGCGGATGACCTCCTGAAAGTTGCGCCGGGAGGAGTGCAGCTCTTCGAGCGTGCGCTGCTCGCGGCTCACGTTGCGCATGATCAAGACGGTGCCGGTGACATTCCTGTCGTCCGTGACGATGGAGCGCTGATGGACGACGGGGACGCGATCGCCGTTGCGTCGGGCGATGCTCATCACCTGCGTCATCCCGCCCATCAAGCTCGTCGACGGCGGCGGCTCCTCCAGCCGCGCCACCGTCGACAGCGAACGGCCCCGCGCCTCGGCCAGCGACCAGCCGGTCAGCTTCTCCGCCGCCGGGTTCATACGCTCGACCTTCCCCTGGGCGTCTGTCTGGAGCACGGCGTCGTTGAGCACCTGGAAGATCCGCTCCAGGCCCTGGACGCTCTCCGCCCCCTCCGCACCCCGAGCCGCCGTCGCACCCGCGGCCGCGGCCTCGACGACCCTGGCCGGCGACTCGGCCAGGGCCACCGCAGGCTCCTCCTCGCGAGGGGGGGCCTTGGCCTCCGGCTCCGACGCCAGCGAGGCCCGCGCCGAGGCCTCTTCAAGAATCTGCGCGCTGGATCGCTGAAGCTGGCGGAGCTGGCGCCTCATCAAGAGGAGCGCCACGCAGGCGACCGCCAACCCCAACGACAACAAGAACTCTCCCGATGACATGGTGTTCGCTCGCGGCTCCACCTTTCCATAGCCCCTTGATACATTTCGGCACACCAACGTCAGACATCAAATTTATTCAACACCGACGCCCTCTTTCGCCCCCCTCGCCGCCACCACCCCAGGCCTTGCATCGCCCCCAAGGCCTTCCCATAATGCCCCAGGGCGCCCCCCCAACTTCACCAGGCCCGCCGAAGACCCCATCCTCAGACCTGGAGTCGCCTTGAGCCGCCTCCCCTTCCAGCCCCTCGCCCACGCCCTCCACCTCTCCCTGGCGCTCCTGGCCGCAGCCTGCGGCGATCCCGCCGCGACGCCCCCCCTGGACGCCTCCGACGCTGGCGCCACCGGGCCTGACGCGACGCCAGACGCCGCCGAGCCCGACGCCCGCCTGCCAGACGCCGCCGAGCCCTTCGATCACGTCGCGCCGAGGATCCCCGGCCAGCGCGCCCCGCTGACGGCCCCCTGCGACGACGCCGACCCGCTGCGCTGCCTGCTTCCCTGGCCCTCGGACGTCTTCACGATCGCCGCCCCGCAGACGCCCACCGGGCTGCGCGTCGCCCTGGACCCCGCGCGGGTGCCGCCCCACGACGACGCCTCCTCCTTGCAACGCGCCGACGGCCACTCGCGCCTGAGCCCCATCGTCACGGCCTTCGGCGTCATGATCAACCCGGCCTCCATCGAAGGCGACCCCGGCCCGGCGATGAGGGTCCTGATCTCCGAGCCCGGCCAGGGCCTCGGGCAGGACGTGCCGCTGCGCTTCAACCTGACCCTCGATCCTGAGCGCGGCGAGTCGATCCTCGTGGCCTACCCCCGTCGACCCATGGCGCCCGCGACGGAACACGTCGCCCTCGTCCTCGACGACCTCAAGGACGACGCAGGGGCGCCGCCGCCGCGCGACCGCCACGCCGCGATCGCCCTGGGCCTGGAGCCCCCCGCCAGCGCCGAAGAGGCCGCACTGGCCGCCTGGCACCACCCCTCCCGGCTGGCGATGGAGGCCGCCGGGATCGACGCCCGGCGCGTGGTGCGCGTCTGGAGCTTCACCACCCGCAGCGCGCGCGATCCGCACGCGGACCTCGTCGCGCTCAGGGCCACCATGCGAGAGGCCGTCGATACTGGGCAAGCCATTGTAATCATTGATGATGTCCAGATCGCGCCGAGGCCCGGGATCGCCGCCATCGTGCGCGGCAGGCTCGCCGGACTGCCCGACTTCGTCGACCGCACGGGGGGGCTGACCCGCGACGCGCAGGGTCGCCTTGAGCCTATCGGCGACAGAGAGGCGCCCTTCCGGGTCGTCCTGCCAGAAGGCCAGGGCGACTACAGGATCGTCATGTACGGCCACGGCACCGGCGGCGACGTCAGCGACAGCTCCTTTGATCAGATCATCGCCCAGGAGGGCGCCGCCAAGGTGGGCATCGAGTTCGAGGCCTGGACCGAGCGCGGCCTGCTGGCCAGCGCCGGCGACTTCCTCAGCGGCCTGAAGGGCTCGGACCGCACCGCGGCTCGCCTGATCGAGTCCATCGCGATGGGCATGGCCATCCAGCGCGCCCTGGCCGGCCCCCTCGGGGACGCGCTGGCCGCGCCCCTGCTCGCCGGCCAGCCCAACCCCGCCGAGGGGCGCCGCCCCGATCCCTCCGGCGCCGTGTGGACCGGCGGCTCGCTCGGCGGCGTCACCGGCGCGGTCTACGCCAGCGCCGAGCCCGAGATCGGCGCCGCCGTCCTCAACGTCCCCGGCGCGGGCTTCACCCACTTCCTGCGCTTCTCCGAGCTCTACGGCGTCCTCAGGCTCCTGCTGGAGTCCAGCTACGACAGCAAGGCCGACATCGAGGTGGCCATCGCCATGGCGCAGCTCAACCTCGACCGCGTCGACGGCGGCGCCTGGGTCGACGCCGTCGACGATCCCCCCGTCCTGCTCATCCAGCAGTCCGTGGGCGACCCCGTGCTGCCCGACATCGGCTCGGAGCTGCTGGCCCACGCCGCCGACGCCATCCTCATCGGCGAGCCGCTGACCCCCATGCCGGGCCTGCGCCGCGCCGACAGGGCCGAGGCCGCCAGCGCCGCCACCCAGTTCAAGACCCCCGAGCAGGGCAACCTCGAGATCCACGGCTTCGCCGCCCGCGACACCCCCGCCGGCGTCGCCGCCCGCGAGCAGATCCGAGGCTTCATCTTCAGCCACTGGCAGGGCGCCGCCCTCATCACCCTCCCCCAGGCCTGCCTGGACAACACCCCGACGGGCAGCTGCGACTTCTCCCCCTGACGCGTCCGACCTGTTGCGCGCGGCGGCCTTTGAGAGGTTCCCGACGCGGATCGCTTTTTACGCAGGGGAGACGGGTCTATAACAGCGCTCTGACCAGAAGGGGGGACGCATGAAGGACGAAGAGATCGACGACATCCTCAGACAGACCCTGGACGACCGGCGCCTGTCGCGCGGCGAGAAGGCGGCGCTGGGCGCGCTGCTGGCCGACAAGGCCCTGAGCCAGGGGGATCTGGACCGGCTGCGAGGCCGCGTCTTCGCGGCCGCCCGCGAGCAGCTGGCCGATCCGCGCGACGCCGACCTGATCGACTGGATCGAGGACACCCTCAAGGTGCTGGCCGCCGCGGTCCCGCCGCCCGCGCCGATCCGCACGGAGGCCTTCTTCAGCCCAGGCGAGGCGGTCCGAGCGAAGATCATGACGCTGGTGGGGGAGGCGAGGCGGACGGTTGATGTGTGCGTGTTCACGGTGACGGACAATGATCTGGCGGGGTCGCTGGAGGCGGCCCACCGCCGGGGCGTGTTGGTCCGGCTCATCAGCGACAACGACAAGGCCGAGGATCGCGGCTCGGACGTGGGCTGGCTGGAGAGCAAGGGCGTCCAGGTCCGGCTCGACAGGACGCCCTTCCACATGCACCACAAGTTCGCCATCTTCGACCGCAAGACGCTGCTGACCGGCAGCTACAACTGGACCCGCGGCGCCGCCGAGCAGAACGAGGAGAACATCATCACGACCGAGGACCCGGCCCTGGTGGGCGTCTTCTCCGAGAGGTTCGAGGAACTCTGGCGCGAGTTCGCCCCATGACCGAGGGCTCCGCGGGGGGATCCGAGGGGGGCGCGGGCGAGCCAGCGGGCGCGCCCTCGGGCGCGGCCAGCCAGGGCGACGGGCGAGGGCACCAGGGCGCCGGGCGCCTGTCGCGGGCGGCGCCCTGGGTGGGCCTGCTGGTGGCGGCGGCGGTCCTCGTCGCGCACGCGACCCACTTCGACTTCATCAACGACGACGCCTTCATCTCCTTCCGCTACGCCGACAACCTCGTCCAGCACGGCGAGCTGACCTACAACCCGGGCGAGCGGTGCGAGGGCTACACCAACTTCCTCTGGACGATGATCATCGCCGCGGTCTTGTGGCTCGGCGGCGATCCGGTGCCCTGGAGCAAGGGCCTGGGCGTCCTCTTGGGCCTGGGCACGCTGGCGGCGACCTTCGCCTTCGCCCGGCGCTGGTCCCGGCGCCACCACGGCCCGAGCGCCGGGGGCTGGGCCGCCGCCGCGCCGCTCTTTCTGGCCATGAGCCCCTCCTTCGCGGCCTGGACCGAGGGGGGGCTTGAGACCTCCCTCTTCACCGCCCTGGTGACGGTCGGCGCGCTGCGCTCCATCGTCGAGCTGCGCGACCCCGAGCGCGCGCCGTGGTCTGGCCTCGTCCTGGCCCTGGCCGCGATGACGCGCCCCGACGGCCTCCTCATCGCCGGGCTGATCGGCCTGCTGCGCGGCGCCGAGAGCGCCTTGAGGCGCCGCGCCCTCCTGCCCGAGCGCCGCGACTGGATCTGGCTGGCGCTCTTCCTGGCCGCCTTCGGGCCTTACTGGATCTGGCGCTTCGGCTATTACGGCTTCGCCTTCCCCAACACCTTCTACGCCAAGGCCGACGGCGCCCTCTGGGAGCCGGGGCTGCGCTACGTCGGCGGCTTCCTGCGGGACTGCCACGCCTGGATCGCGCTGCCGCTGCTGGCGCTGCCCTGGCCGGGGCCGCGCGGCGGCTGGAGGATCCAGGCCACGGCCGCCATCGTCGCGATCCCATTCATGATTTACGTCGCGCGGGTCGGCGGCGACTTCATGGCGCTGCACCGCTTCCTCGTCCCCCTGATGCCGCTGCTGGCCGTGGCCGCCCAGGAGGGGATCGCCAGCTTCTGGATCGCCGCCGAACAGCGCCAGGGCGAGCGCGGCGGCGGCGGCGGCGATGCGCCCTCTGCGTGGCGGCGCGCGCGGGTCGCCGCCGCGCTCGCCCTGGCCGTGGCGCTGCTCGGCTGGCACGGCGCGCAGAAGACCTCCGAGGCTCTGGAGGTGGGCAGCGACCGCGGGGTGGACTCGATCGGGTGGCTCAAGCAGTTCGTCGACCAGACGACGCAGATCGGCCTCTACCTCAGGGGCGCCTACCCCCCCGAGACGACGCTGGCCACCACGGCCGCCGGCGTCATCCCCTATTACTCCCGGATGCGCACCCTGGACCTGCTGGCCCTCAACGACGTCCACGTCGCCCACGAGGTCCCCGCGACCGGGCCCAGGCCCGGACACGGCAAGTCCGCCCCGGAGCCCTACGTCCTGCAGTGGCGCCCCGATCTCCTCATCCGACACCCCCGGATGTCCGCGACACCCCCGCAGCCCTCCCCGAGCGAGCGCCGTTACTGGGCCGCGCGCAATTACAAGTTCATGCACGCCCGTGTCCCCGGCCTCGATCCCCCCTACTGGGCCTGGTTCGAGTCCATCGAGTGACGGCGACAGCGCCGCCGCTGCCTCGCCCTGCGGGGCGCGCAGATCAGACGACGGGGCCGCCGCTGCCACGCCCCTGCGGGGGCGCGCAGATCACATCGAGGGAGTTCTGGAGGGGCTCAGGCGGCCTGATCGCGCCAGAGGAAGGGCCGCCACAGCTCGGGCGTGCTGCGGGTCAGGAGGGTCTTGCCGACGACGGGCAGCCAGCTGGGCTTGACGGGCTTCTTGAGCAGCGCCATGCCGGCCTCGTTCGGCGTCTGGTTGCCCTTCTTGCGGTTGCAGGGCACGCAGCAGGTCACGATGTTGGTCCAGGTCGTCTTGCCCCCCCGGCTGCGCGGCTGGACGTGATCGTAGGTCAGCTCGCCCTCGCTCTCGGGCTGGTCGCCGCAGTACTGACACTGGTGCCTGTCGCGCGCGTAGATGCTGGTGCGGTTGAAGCGCACCGCGCTCTGGCGCTGGCGCACCCGCTGGACGAGCTTGACGACCGCCGGCAGCAGGATCGACGCGGTCGCGCTTCGGATCTCGCGCTCGTAGTTGACCAGCACCTCCACCTTCTCCAGCACCAGCAGCGTGATCGCCCGCTGCCATGAGATCACCAGCAGCGGCTCGTAGCTGGCGTTGAGCAGCAATGTCCTGTCCATTCACCACCGCGAAGACATGAGCGCTCGCCTTGAGCCTGCCGCACCACGACGCCGCGCTCGACTCTGACCCTGGGCCTCATCAACCCAGAGCAGAGAGTAGGTCCGCCTGGGCCGCGGTTCAAGAACGCCGGTGACGCCCCGCGCGCTTCCCGCGGCGAAGGGCGGCCCCAACATCGTCGCAAACTATTGGATTTTATAGATTTTCGAGCTTCGGCGGGGTGGCGATGGAGATGACGCCCTGATCGGTCAGGCTGGAGGCCTTGTCGCGCACACCCTCCGTGATGAAGCCCAGCAGGTTCATGTTGCTCAGGATGTTGCGCATCTTGGTGCGCCTGTCGATGGGGATCATGCGCTTGGAGTAGAGGCGGATGAAGTGGTCGGGGTTGGGCAGGATGCTGCCGAGGAAGACGGCCTCGCGCAGCGAGAGCCGGTCGGCCTTCTTGCAGAAGAGCACCCGGCTGGCGTCGTGGAGGCCGTAGATGTCCGGGCCGAGGTGGAGCATGCTGAGGTAGATCTCCAGGATGCGCGACTTGGGGATCTCGCGCTCCAGGTGCCAGGTCAAGAAGACCTCCTGGAGCTTCCGGCTGACGGTCCTGTTGTGGTTGAGGAAGAGGTTCTTGATGACCTGCTGGCTGATGGTGCTGCCGCCGCGGGTCAGCCGTCCGGCCTCGACGTTGCGGATCAGCGCGATCTTGATCCCGGCCATGTCAAAGCCGTGGTGCTCGAAGAAGCGGGCGTCCTCGGCGCTCGTGATCGCCTGGGGCACGACCTCGGGCAGCTCCGAGAGCACCACCCAGCCCGGGTGGCCCGGGCCGATGGTGCGCTTGTCCGGCAGCCCGTTGGCCACCAGCGAGAAGTCGCCCTTGAGCTGGGGGATGGGCGAGCGCGGGCCGGTCTGGACGATCTGCACGTCGTCCACGTCCAGCTGGACGTCCAGGGCCGTGTCGTCGAGGCTGCGGGTGTCGACCTTGAGCTTGAAGACCCCGCCGAAGTGCCCCCCGAGACGGTAGCCCTGGAGCATGGGGATGAGCGCCGACGGGATGCCTTCGAGCGCCTCCTGGGCCGTGATGCGCGGCGCCCTGGCGTCCAGCGTCAGCTCCCAGTGATCCCCGGCGGTCAGCAGCCGCCCCGTCGTCTCGACCCGCAGCGCCCCCGTGCGCAGGATCCCGTCCGAGAGCGTGAGCACGCCGCTGTCCAGGTCCGCCCGCACGTGCATCTTCGCCCCGACGTTGACCGCCTTGAGCTCCTCCTGGGCCAGGATCGGCGCCCTGAGCGTCCCGTCGGCCAGATCCAGATCGGTGTGCAGCTCGACCGTCCCCAGGTCGGCCCGCACGTCCAGCAAGACCGTCCCGCTCAGACGCCCCGAGCGCAGATCGACGTGCCGCTCCAGCGCCTCCGGGGTCAGCGGCGTGTAGGGATCCACCGGCACGTCGCTGACCTTGGCCGTGACCTCGAGCCGCTCCTTGCGCGCGTCCCAGCGCGCCGTCGCGCTCCCAAGCCCCAGCGCCCCGTGGAAGTCCACACCGGCCACCAGCCGCTGCGTCATCCGATCGTAATCCACCCGCGCGTCGCCCAGAGGCACGCGGTGCTGATCCAGGCCCGGCAGCGCCGTCATCAGCGCCACGTCGCGGCTGGCGACCGCGATCCGCTCCGGCGTGCGCGACAGGCTGATCTCACCGACCTCCAGGCCCGTGATCCGCGGCCGCCCCTGCTGACCGCCGCCCGCCACGCTCCACGGCAGCTGCAGATCCACCCCGTCGATCCGCGCGTCCCTGAGCGCGATCGCCGCAGGCCACACGAGCGCCACGCCCCGCGCCTCGATCCTGGCCTCGGCCAGCCTCGGCTCGTCGATGTGCCGCCCAAGCACGTCCGCCAGCGCGTGCCGCCGCTCCCAGATGACCTCCAGCCGCCCCACGCGGGCCGGCGCCGTAAACTCGCCCTCCAGCACGCCCGGGCTGTAGCCGACCAGGTTGATGTCCCCCTTGATCAGCCCCGTCACCGACGCCCCGCGCGACTCTCGCCCCACCCTCAAGCGCCGGCTGTCAAAGACCACGTCCGGGATCCGCGCCGCCCTGTCCTCGATCCTCACGTGCGCGTCGATCAGCTCCACCTCCGGCAGCCTCGACAGCCCCTCCACGCCGCTCGAAACAACGCCCGAGGCCTCGACCGAGGCGGCGCCCGAGGCCTCGCCCGAGGCGCCCTCCCCTGCCCCGCCCCGCAGCCGACGGATGAGCGCCAGGTCCCCCTGCTCGCCCTCGCCGAGCACCACGTTGAGCTCCACACCCCGAAGCACGATCCTCGCGGGCCACGCCTCGCCGGTCAGCGCCGCGAGCAGATCCGGGTAGACCTCGACCCGCTCGACCGCCAGCCACAGCGAGCCGCCGTCGTCCGGCCGCCGCACGATGACGTTGTGCAGCGCCACGCCCGTGAGCCCGACCGGCTCGACGTCGCTGCGCACCACCCGCACCCCAGAGCGCTCGCGCAGCTCGGCCAGCCGCGCGTCGAGCACCCCTCCCGCGACGCTCTCGGTCCGCACCAGCCACATCGCCCCGACCAGCGCGATCAACAGCGCCGAGGCCACGATCGCGATCCTGGCCGCGCGCCGCCTCGACGCGCGCGAAGGCGCCGCCACCCCGACACCGTCGAGCGCGAATCCCCCCGATGTTGTCTCAACATGCTCCATCGAACGCCTCGGATCCCGTCCAGCGCCGCCTTCGTCAAGGCGCAAACACATCCTTCGGGGCTAACACGGCTTCACAGAGCGCGCAAAAAGATAGCCCGCCCTCAAAACCCGCCCCCTGGCCAAGAAGCCATCCCCCTCCATCGACGCCGCCCTCACCCTCCACATCCGCCCGCCCGTCAACCCTGGCCGACGACGGCGGCGGCTGGGATCTCAAGGCGCACGACCTGATGGCCCGGCGAGGCGGCCCACCGCGATCGATGCCCACGCTCGTCCTTCGAAGGCTTGACACCGATGTCTCAAATGTCTAATTCTAGCCGCGAGCCTGTGTCCAGTATGTCGGCATTGGAGATCTATGAAGCTCTTGACCACCACCGAAGCCGCCAGCCGCTGCGGCGTCTCTCCCCGAACGGTTCTGCGCTGGCTGACCAGCGGCGAATTCGACGGCGTGCTCACCCCGGGCGGCCATTGGCGCGTGAGGGAATCGGACCTCGCCGCGTTCGAAGCGCGATCGAAGCCCGCCCCCGCGCCGCCCGCGCCCACCCTGCGAGTCCTCCTCGTCGAGGACGAACCGACCGAAGCCGCCGCTCTGGCTCGGCTCGTGGCGTTCTTGGCGCCGGGAGCGCGCATCGAGCTGGCGGAGGACGGCCTTGCGGCTGGGCTGCTGCTGGGGATGACACTTCCGCACGCGGCGTTCATCGACATCCAGATGCCTCACCTGGACGGCATCGATGTGATCCGGCGCGCACGGAACATCGCCGAGCTTTCGCACACCCGCTTCGTCGCGGTGAGCGGGCATCTGACGGCCGAGCGCGTCCAGGCCCTCGACGAGCTGTGCGTCGAGGATGTGCTGAGCAAGCCGGTCGATGCCGGCGCCGTGCAGCAGATCCTCGCGGCGTGTGAAGCAGACAAGACACGGTCGGAGGTGCTTTGATGTCATCCGCTGAACAATTGAAGGAAGAAGCACGCCTCGCCGCCCTGCACCGGTACTCGGTGCTCGACACGGTGGAGGAGGACGCCTACGACGACATCACCGCGCTCGCGTCCAGCCTCTGCGGAAAGCCCATCGCGCTCATCTCGCTCGTGGACGAACACCGCCAATGGTTCAAGAGCCACCGCGGGCTGGGCGCGCGCGAGACGCCGCGCGAGATCGCGTTCTGCGCGCACGCCATCGAAGGCACCGAGGTCTTCGAAGTGAAGGACGCCACCCACGATCCCCGCTTTGCCAACAACCCGCTGGTCGCGGGGAACCCTCACGTTCGCTTCTACGCCGGAGCGCCCCTTGAGACACCCGACGGTCACAACATCGGCACTCTGTGCGTCGTCGACCACGAGCCCGGGGAACTGACGCAGGCGCAACGAGAGGATCTGGCCCGCCTGGCTCGCACCGTCATCAACCTCCTCGAACTCCGCCTCTCCAGGGAGGAAGCCCTGGAGAGAGCTCGCGAGGTTCGCGATCTCTACGACGGGGCGCCGTGTGGCCACCACTCTCTGGACGAGCGCGGGATCTTCGTCGCGATCAACGCGACCGAACTCGGCTGGCTGGGCTACGACCCTTCGGAGGTCGTGGGCAGCATGAAGTTCACCGACCTGCTCACCGAGGCAGGCCAAAAGACCTTCGAAGAGAGCTTCCCGCGCTTCAAGGCCGAGGGACACATCGAGCATCTGGAGTTCGAGCTGCGGCGCAAGGATGGGAGCCTCTTTCCCGTCTTGTTGAGCGCGACCGCGGTGTTCGATGAGGAGGGCGCGTTCTTCCAGAGCCGCTCGACGATCGTCGACATCACCGAGCAGGTTCGACTGAGAGCCGAGCGCGACCGGTTGTTCGATACGAGCCCCGACATGCTCTGCACCGCGAGCCTGGAGGGCTACTTCCTCGACCTCAACCCGGCCTTCGAGCGAACGCTGGGATGGAACGGGCACGAGCTCTTGTCGCAGCCTTTCCTGGACTTCGTGCACCCCGACGATCGGGCGTCGACCCTTGCTGAGCTCGAGCACCTCGGGGAGGGGCAGCGGACGCTCCACTTCCACAACCGCTACCAATGCAAGGACGGCACCTGGCGGAATCTGTCGTGGAACGCCACCCCCGATCCGGACAAGGGCATCGTTTATGCGGCGGCGCGCGACGAAACCGACATCCTCGCCGCGCGCGAGGCGCTCCGCGCGAGCGAGCAGCAGCACAGGGTGACGCTGAGGTCCCTCGGAGACGCCGTCATCGCGACCGACGCCGAGGGCCGGATCACCTTGCTCAACCCGGTCGCCGAGGCGCTCACCGGCTGGTCCGAGCCCGAGGCGCTCGGGCGACCGGCCGCCGAGGTCTTCGACATCGTGCACGAGGAGACGCGCAAGCCCGCGCTGTCGCCGATCGATGATGTGCTCGCCTCGGGCACCCCGCACGAGCTCGCGAACCACACCGCGCTGATCGCCCGCGATGGGACCGAGCGGTCCATCGAGGACAGCGCCGCGCCGCTCCTGGACCCGCAGGGGAACCTCACCGGCGTGGTCCTTGTGTTCCGAGACGTGACCGAGACGCGGGCGGCTCGCAAGGCTCTGCGGCTGCGCGAGGAGCAGTATCGACTCGCGCTCGAGGCCAGCGATCTGAGCACCTTCGACTGGGACATGGCCACCGGCGACTTCCGGGTCGACGCCAACTTCCGACGATTCCTGGGTCGCGGGTTGGAGCGAGTCGACGATGTCGAGAAGACCGCGCAGGACTACATCTGGCCCGATGACGTCCAGACCTTGCTGGCCATGCTCGACGCGATCAACGACGGCACGTCAGAACGCCTCGACGTGGAGATCCGGGTGCGCCGCGCGGACAACACGCCGCTCTGGGTTCGTGTCCTGGCGAAGGTCATGCGCCGCGGTGCGTCTGGCGCGCCCGCGCGCATGCTCGGCACCTTGCAGAGCGTCGAGCAGCGCAGGTCCATGGAGGCCGAGCTGCGATCGCTCGCGGAGCGGATGACGACCATGGTGAGCGCCAGCGGTGCGGTGCTCTACACACACGCGGCCACACCCCCATTTGGGACGACCTACGTGAGCCCCAGCGCGAAGGACGTTCTCGGATTCGATCCCGAGGCGTGTATGCGGCCGGGGTTCTGGGAGGGGCAGACTCACCCGGAGGACCTGCCCAGACTTGTCGAGGAGGCCCTGACGCTCTTCAAGAAGGGCGCCCATGTGTTCGAGTATCGCCTCCGGGATGCGGACGGGCGTTGGCGTTGGATGCTCAACCATGCACGGATACGCTGTGATGGTGACGAACAACCCGCCGAAATCGTCGTAGCCATGATGGACATCACGGAACATCGCGAGATCCGCGACGATTTGCAGCGCTTCAAAGAAGCACTCGATCAACTCGATGACGCGGTGATCATGGCTCTGCCCGACGACCTGCAGATCACCTACGTGAACAGCGGCTTCGCGAAGCAGGTCGGCTACACGAGGGAAGAGCTCCTCGCGATGCGCCTGCCCGAGATCGCAGCGACTCCAGATGAGCGCTATCGCGCCGCCATGCACCAGCTCGCCACCGAAGGCTCCATGCGCGTGGAGGGCCTGCATCGTCACAAGAGCGGCCGGGTGGTGCCGGTCGACATCACCGCCCAGCTGGTCGAGCCAAGCGCGGCGGCACCGGTCTGTGTGGCGATCGCCCGCGACATCACGGAGCGGATGCGGGTCGAAGAGGAGCGCGAAGCCGATCTCAGGTTGCAACGCGCCATCGCAGAGATCTCGACTCGGCTTCTGGAGTCCGGGGAGCCAGACATCGGCGGCGCGCTGGGGATCCTGGGTCGCGCGCTCGGCATGGACCGGGCGTACGTGGACCGAGTGGCTGAAGACAAGGCCTCGCGAACGCACGAGTGGTGCGCTCCAGGCGTCGCAGAGCACCAATCGCGGGTCCAGTCGATTCCGATGTCGTCTTTTGGAGTGCTGAGACCCGCAATCGCAGGGACGGACCCCTTCGTGGTCGCGGATGCGACGATGCTTCCCCCCGAGGCGGCCGAAGAGCGCAAGATCTTGGAGGCGTTTGGGATTCGAACCCTCGCCATCGTGCCCTTCGAGGCCACGGGAAGTTCGAGCAATGTACTGGGACTCACAGCTTCAGAGCCCCGGGACTGGACCGACAGCGAACTGAACTTGCTCCGCATCGCCGCCGATTCGCTCAGCGCGGCCAGGAGCCGTGCAATGGCAGATGCCGCGCTCGCCGAGTTGAATCGGACGCTCGAGGCGCGGGTTCGGGAGCGGACGAGGGCCTTGCACGAGGCGGAGCAAGCCGGCGGCGTCGGCTCCTTCGAATTCGATCTCCAGTCCGGGGGCGTGACCTGGACCGAGGGGCTCTACGCGATGTACGGGCGCGACCCGACCTCTTTCACCCCCACCTACGAGGGGTTTCTCGAACACATCCACCCCGACGATCGAGACCACCTGGCGAAAGAGACGAATGCCGCCATTGAGCGCGGTGGGCGCTACGGCCACACCAAGAGGATCGTCCGCGCCGATGGAGAGACTCGTCTGCTCGAGACCCGCGCCGAGGTCGTGGCGGACGCGCAGGGGCAACCCAGCCGCGTCGTGGGCATGTGCTCGGACATCACGGAGCGCCACAAGGCAGAGAAGCGCTTTGAGGATCTCTTCGAGTTCGCCCCGGACGCCATCATCATGACCCGCGCCGACGGGGTCGTTCAGAAGATCAACCGCCAGGCCGAAGCGCTCTTCGGTTACGAGCGCGAGGAGCTCGTCGGCCAGGCCGTGGAGATGCTCATCCCCGAGGCGTCCCGCGAGCACCACGTCCGGCTTCGCGAGGGCTTCGCGAGCGCCCCCACGGTGCGAGCCATGGGCGCCGGGCAGCGCCAACTCCTCGGCAGGCGAAAGGGGGGGGCGGACTTCCCCATCGACATCAGCCTGGGGCCGCTGGAAACCAGCGACGGGCTCTTGATCGCGGCCGCCGTGCGCGACGCCTCCGAGCGGGTTCGCGCCGAAGCGATCATGCAGCAGGCGCTGCGCGAGAAGGAGACCCTCCTCAAGGAGATCCACCACCGCGTCAAGAACAACCTCCAGATCATCTCCAGCCTCCTGGCGCTGCAAGCCGATGAATGCACGCTCGAGGAGACCAGGGAGTCCTTCGCCGAGAGCATCCAGCGCGTCCGCAGCATGGCCCTCATCCACGAGCGCCTCTACCAGTCCGACACCCTGGCCCGCGTCGACTTCGGCGAGTACGCGCGCACGCTGGCCATCTCGCTCTTCCGCTCCTACCAGACCGGCGCATCCATCGAGCTTGAGCTCGAAACGGCCCCGGTCGAGCTCAACATCGAAACCGCGGTCCCGCTGGGGCTCGTGCTCAACGAACTCGTGTCCAACGCCTTCAAGCACGCGTTCCCTTCGGGCGCCGGTCGACTGCACATCCGCGTGCGCCCCGAGACCGAGGGGTTCAGCCTCACCGTCTCCGACACCGGCGTGGGGCTGCCGCCAGATTATGACCCTGAAAACGCGACATCCATGGGAATGACGCTTATCCATACGCTCATTCGGCAGCTCAAGGCCCGCCTTGTCATCGAGACGGCGTCGGGCACCAGCTTCAGGATCGACTTCAAGGAACTCACCTATGCCACACGTTGAACAGCCGCAGAGAATCCTCCTCGTCGAGGACGAAGCGATCATCGCCCGCGACCTCAAGCGCAGGCTGGAGCGGCTCGGCTACGAGGTCGTCGACATCGCCGACAACGGCGCTGACGCTCTGCTCCTGGCGCGCAAGCACCGACCCACGTTCGTCTTCATGGACATCGTCATCCAGGGAGACATGGACGGGATCGAGACCGCCACCGCGCTTCAGCGGCAGATGGACGTTCCGATCGTCTTCCTCACCGCCCACGCCGACGAGGCCACGATCCAGCGAGCCAAGCGAGCGACGCCCTACGGCTACCTGGTCAAACCCTTCGAAGACCGGGAGCTGCGCACCACCGTCGAGATGGCGGTCGCGCGGCATCGGGTGGAGGCCACGGCCCGTCTCCTCGAACACGGGATCTCGTGCGCCACCGTGGGTGTGGCCATCATCGACGCGACGCTCCCCGGGCTGCCGGTGATCCGCTGCAACCCCGCGTTCGAAAGGATGACCGGCTACGACGGGGACGAAGTTCTGCGACAGCCCGCCGGCTTCCTTTTCGGCCCCGAGACATCCCCAGAGGGGAAGGAGACGCTCCTGCGCGCCATGTCGCAGAAGCAAGGGTGCGCTCTCACGCTCCAGATGCACCGAAAAGATGGAAGCGCCTTCTGGAACGAGCTGGTGTTGTCTCCAGTCTCAGATTCCAGCGGCGAAGTGACCCACCTCATCTGCTTTCACACCGACGTCACGGAGCGACGCCAGACCGAGCAGGCGCTGCTGCAGGCCCAGAAGATGGAGGTGGTGGGGCAGCTCACCGGGGGCGTTGCTCACGACTTCAACAATCTGCTGACGGTCGTGCGTGGTTACGCGGAACTGTTGATGGTGAAAGCGGAAACGGCTCGCTCTACCGAGTGGACGCAGCACGCTGCAAGGGAGATCCTGACCGCTGCGGAGCGTGGCGCACGTCTGTCGCGCGAACTGCTGACCTTTGGCCAACGGCG
>SYOX01000188.1 GCA_005804885.1 Pseudomonadota bacterium | reverse complement strand
GCGCCTGCGGCCAGGGCCGCGCCGGCGCGCAGGGTGCCGGCGGAGGCGAGCCCGCTGGACAGGGAGAGGCGCGCGCCGCGCTCGGGGGGTCCGATGGAGAGCTGGACGGCGCCGCCGAGCGCGCCGCTGCCGAAGCGAGCGCCGGAGGCGCCCCGGTAGACCTCGACCTTGTCGATGAGGGCGGGGGGGATCAGGCCGAGGTCGGCGCCGCCGCTCTCGTCCAGGGGCACGCCGTCGAGCAGCACCTTGACCTGCTGGGCCGAGGCGCCGCGCAGGCTCAGGGTGGATCGGCCGCCGGGGGTCGCGGCGCGGCGGACGTAGACGCCGGGGAGGGCCAGCAGGGCCTCGTCGAGCTCTGCGCCGGAGAGCCGCAGGCGGGCGGTGTTGAAGGTCGAGCGCCACGCCGAGGGCGCCCTCGGGTCCTCGGGGTCGCCCTCGACCTCGACGACGATCCCCTCGGGGTCGTCGGGCGCCTCAGCGTCGGCCTCCTCGGGGTCGTCCGCCGCCTCGGCGTCGGCCTCCTCGGGGTCGTCCGCCGGATCATCCTGGGCGTCGGTCTCCCCGTGGTCGTCCGCCGGATCATCCTGTGCAACTGCGACCTCGCCGAGGGCCACCGCCGCGAGGGTCACCGCCGCGAGGCTGAGGGCGAGGGCGAGTGGGGCGGCGCGAGGGCGTCGAAGTCCTGGGGGCTTGTTCATGGGGCGGCCCGTGGCCGAGGGGGCGGCGCGGAGGGGGGAGAGGGCAAGGTCATGGAGGTGGCGTCGATGGTGGGCTCTGGGCTGCGGCGGCGGCGATGCGCGGGTGGGGGTGAAATTTTTCAACTCTGTTGTTTGAGATCGGCCGACGGAGGTCGATATTATAAGCGTCGGTGCGTCGAGGCCACCCGAGGGAGCAGATTTTGATGTCAGGCAGACCCGCCTACCGCTCAGCGACAATCTCGGACCTTCACTTGCGCGCTGGGCGCGGGGACGACTTCAAGTTCGACCGGCAGTTCTCGGCGTTGATCGACGCGCTGCTGGCCGACGGGTGCCGCGAGCTGGTGCTCAACGGCGACGTGTTCGAGTTCGTGGCGACGTGGCCGGAGACGCAGGATCACCCGGACCCCGGGCTTGGGTATACGGAGGCGGAGTCGACGGCGCGGCTGGTGGCGATCGCGATGGAGCACCCTGAGGTCTTCGAGGCGATGCGGCGCTTCTGCGTCGACGGTGGGAGGCTGGTGGTCCTGCCGGGCAACCACGACTGGGAGCTGCACTGGCCGCAGGTGCGCCAGCAGCTCTCGGAGATCGTGGGGAGTCCGGGTCCAGACAAGCTCCAGTTCGTGCTCAACGGTCGCCCTTACCGGCCCGTGCCGGGGCTGCACATCGAGCACGGCCACCAGCTCATCGACGATCAGAACATCTTCCACCACCCGGACTCGCCCTTGATGGACGATCCGCTCGGCGGCCCCCGCCGCATCGAGCAGTCGGTGGGCAACTGGCTGGTGCGCTGCCTCGTCAACCCGGTCGAGAGGCACTTCCCCTTCGTCAACAACGTCAGGCCCTTCATGAAGATAGAGTGGCTCGACGGGGGCCACGGGGTGCGGCTGATGGCGGCGCTGATCGAGGGCACCTGGGGGGCCTTCCACGACCAGCGCATCCCGACGCGGGTGCTCAACCTGATCTTGAGCACGCCGCCCTTCTTGAGGCTGCTCGGGCCGGTCAAGACGCCGCTGAACTTCATGAGGCCGGAGCACGTGATGCCGAACCTCGCGCACGCGCTCAACGACGACTCGACCTCGTCGCTGCGCGCGGCCGCTCGTCGTCATTTACAGGTCTTTGGCCAGACGCGCTATGTGATCATGGGGCATAGCCACGAGTACATCGACCAGACGCACGAGGTCAACCGCTTCTTCGCCCGCCACGGCCGGGCCTACCTCAACCCGGGAAGCTGGAACCCCTGCTTGACGGTCCCGCAAGAGGCCCAGGCGCTCTCGATCGACGAGCTGACGCGGGGCTATGACTTCCCCTACCGCATTGACTTCGTGCTGTCGCAGGGCGACAACCGCGCCGACCTCGAGGTGCGCCTTGAGACTTTTGAGACGGGCAAGGTCCGCCTCGCGGCCTGATCCACGCAGAGGGAGTCCATGACTCGATCCACCCAGCGGCTCGCCCCATTGGCGCGCTCGACCATCTTCCAGGGGCAGGCGCCGGCTCGCCGGGTCTTGATCACGGGCGCGAGCCGCGGTCTGGGCCTGGAGCTTGCGCGGCAGTGCCTCGCGCTCGGCGACAAGGTCTTCGCCGGGGCCCGTAGCCCCGAGCAGTCGGAGGGGCTCTTTGATCTGGGGCAGGCGCACGGCGCGTCGCTGACGCTGGTCAAGCTCGACATCACCGAGCCGCGCTCCATCGACGCGGCCATGGGGCAGATCGCGGCGGCGTCGATGGGGCTGGACCTGTTGATCAACAACGCCGGGATCAACGCGATGAGCCGGGACATGGGCGATCCGGCCCGCTACATCCGCCTCGGGGCGCTTGAGGCCGAGGCGCTCACGGAGGTCTTCCGGGTCAACGCCGTCGGCCCGCTGATCGTCACCCAGAGCGCGCGCGCCCTGCTCAAGATGGGCGCGACCCCGAAGGTGATCAACATCACCTCCTGGCAGGGCTCGCTGTTGCAGAACAGCCGCGGGGGCAATTACGCCTACGCGGCCAGCAAGACGGCCTTGAACATGATCTCGCGGACGCTGGCCTTCGATCTGGCCGAGGACGACATCATCGTGGCGGCCATCAACCCCGGCTGGGTGCGGACGGACATGGGCGGCCCCAATGCGCCCTTGACCCCCCAGCAGGCCATCGAGGGCATCCTGCGCGTCGTCGACGGCCTCAAGGCCGAGGACTCGGGGTGCTTCCTGCAATGGGACGGCACCGCCCACCCCTGGTAGACGGCTTCCACGCCGCAGATCGCGGCGGGGCCTCGCATCAATCCGCGCTCTGGACTTGGCCCGCCGGGCCTGTTGCCTGTATGCTACCGCTCTGACGACAGGGATTGAGCCACAGGAGCCCTTGAACATGAGCCAGTGCTGGAAATGCTCGGTCGAGTTGACGGACAAAGATCGCTGCGGGTCGTGCGACGCCCTCAACACGCTGGGGAGTGTGCGCATCCACGGCGTCATCCGCGACGATGACGAGGTGACGATCTACGTCTCCGAGGACGACCCCGGGCACCTCTTCATCGACCTGCGCGCCAAGAGGGGTCAGCTGAGCCAGCTGCCCCAGCCGAACAAGAAGGGCGCCCTGGGCTCCAAGCCCTTCAAGCAGCTGTGGGCCTACGCGATCGGCGATCACCCGCTGCTGCAGAGCGCCAGCCCGCAGAGCTTCAAGATCCTCGGCCCCAAGTCCGACAAGCTGCTCTTCGTCGAGGTCCACGGGCTGACCGATCAGCCGGCGCCCAGAGTGTCCAATGGCGTCGTCCAGCGCGAGTCGGAGGGTGAGCCCGACGACGCCGCCGGCCAGGAGATCGCCGAGGCGCCGCAGGCCGACGCCCCGGAGGGCGCGGTCGAGCCGATGGCCGCGGCCAGCGCGGGGGGGAGGGCGGCCGAGGCGCTGCCGGGGCTGGAGCTGGCGGCGCTGCCGGTCGGCAACATCGTCGACGCGGAGGCTCGCCTCAAGGCGCTCAAGGACGAGATCGGGCTGCTGATCCAGGGCGAGCAGGTCGAGGCGGCCCACGCGCGCCTGCGGGCGCTGTGCGGGCAGCCCGACAGCGGCCGGAAGCTGGCCGAGAACCTCTACCTGCACCTGGCCTGCGGCCAGCTCGCCGCGCGCCTCGGCGACTCAAGCGGCGCGCGCACCTCGCTGTCCAGGGCCTTCGAGCTGGATCCGCGCGACGCGTCGGTGCTGCTGTCCTACGGCCAGCTCCTGGATCGCGCCACGGAGCCGGCGCTGGCCCTCAAGGTCGATCGGAACCTGCTGCTGCACCACCGGCGATCCCTGGACGAGAAGGCGCTCTCGGCCGTCTTCCGCCGTGTCGGCCAGGCGCACCGCGCCCAGGGCGACGTCCAGCGGGCCAGGGCCAGCTTCGAGCAGGCCCTCGACGCGCGCTCGGACGACCAGGAGGCCCTCGACCTGCTCCTGGAGATCCTGGTCGACGAGGGCGACGCCGAGCAGGTCCTCAAGATCCGCCAGCGGCTCCTGGATCAGATGCGCGACCCGAAGACACGGGCGATCCTGCGCATCCGGATGGGCGACGATTACCGCAGCCTCGGGGACAACGATCAGGCCATCGAGCAGTACGAGATGGCGCTGGCCGAGCACCCCAACTCCACGGCGCTCAAGCGCATCGCCAGGATCTCGGCCGAGACCGGCCAGTGGCGCGCGGCCGCAGACGCCTACACGCGCATGGTCGCCCACCTGCGCACGGACGCGGACCGGAGCCAGGCGCTGCTGGAGGCCGCCAGCATCTTCCACCACCACCTCGGCTCCTGGGAGCAGGCGGCCCGCTACTACGAGCAGGCCCTTGAGGCGACCCCCGACCAGCTCGACATCCTGACCGAGCTGGTCTCGCTCCTGGCTGCCGGTGAGCGCTGGCAGGAGCTTCGCGGGGTCTACGAGCGCATGATCGAGCGCAGCTCGCTGCGCGCGGAGCCCCCTCGCGCGCTGCTCGCGGTCCTGTGGCGCAAGCTCGGCGAGCTGCTTCGCCAGCACCTCCACGAGACGGCCGACGCGCTCAGCGCCTTCGCCACCGCCTCGGATCTCTCCCCCGACGACATGGGCCTCCACGAGCTGCTCGCCGATCTCTACCAGGACAGCGACGACGACGGCGACCGCCGCCGGGCCATCCACCACAACCGTCAGCTCCTCAACCACGCCCTTGACGCCGATCAAGACGCCGGCGGCGCGACCGAAGGCGGCGCCCTCAACGCCGACGGCGCCCTCAACGCCGTCGAGCGCCTCGGCATGGCCCACCTCCACCTCAAGGAGCTCGATCAGGCGCTGTGCGCCTTCCGCGTCTTGAGCTACGCCGGCCAGGCCAACGACCCCATCCAGTCCTTCGTCGACAGCAACAGCAGCCAGATCCTCAAGCCGCTCAAGGGCAAGCTCGACGCCGCCTTCTTCAAGCGCTGCCTGCTGACGGAGAGCTACGACCCCATGCTCGGCGAGGTCTTCTCGCTCGTCTGCGACGCCTTCAACAAGCTCCTCGACCACGACCCCGAGCACTACGCGCTGTCGAACAAGGACCGCGTCGATCGCAAGGACGGGTTGATGTTCACCAAGATATTCAAGGACATCACACACACGCTCGGGATCGAGAGCCCGCCGGCCGTCTACCACAAGAAGGGCGTCGAGGGCATGTTCAACGCCTCGCTGCACCCGGTCGGCTTCATCGTCGGCGACGACATCCTCAGCGGCTGCTCGGAGAAGGAGATCAGCTTCGTCATCGCCAAGCAGCTGGCGCTGTCTCGCCCCGAGTCCTTCCTCTTCCAGACGCGCACCTTGAAGGACATGGGCGTCTTCTTCCACATCATCCTCAAGGTCCTCAACCCCAACCACAACATCACCCTCAACAAGGACATGGAGCGCCTGGCTGCCTCCGTGCGCAAGCTCAAGCCCGAGGATCTCCAGCGCCTCGGGGTCGTGATCGCCGAGATGTCCCAGCGCGGCCAGATCAACATCGGCGCCCACCAGCAGAGCTACGAGGACGCCGCCAACCGCTGCGGCCTGCTCTTCTGCGACGACCTGGCGACCTGCCGCTCGATGCTCGCCCGCGAGCCTCACCCGGTCAACCCGAACCGCGACGTCGAAAGCAGGATGCAGCCCCTCGTGAGGTGGACCTTGACCCCCGCCTATCAGGTGCTCCGCCAGGATCTGGGGATCTCCATCGCCTGAGGTCGTATGGATCCGCTCCTGTTCACCGCCCAGTGCTGCGACAAGGTCTTGAGCGCCGCCGAGCTTGTCCGCGGCGACCTCGGGGTCACCGCCGTCCACGCCCTCCGGGTCGCCTGTCGGCGGCTCTCCCAGGCCATCGAGCTGCTCGAAGACCTCATCGACGGGGACACCCTCAAGCGCGCCCGCAAGGCCTCCAGCGGGCTGCGCCGCCTCTTCGGCGCCATCCGCGACGCCGACGTCCTGCTCCAGCTCATCCAGCGCAACCTCCAGGACATCGACCGCTCGATGTCCGAGCTGGTCGCCTCGGCCCACCTCGTCACCATGCTGGCCGAGCGGCGCCGCGCCAGCTCCCACGAGGCCCTGGCTGCCATCGACGGCCCCGAGGCCCGGCAGCACCTCGACACCCTCAGGGCGCTGGCAGAGCTGTGCCTCGCGCTCAACCAGGGCGCCGAGGAGGCCGACGAGGTCCGCGAGGCTCCGGACGAGCCTCGACGCGGCCAGAAGAAGCACTCCGGGGCCAGTGTCCTCAAGGCCATCCGGGTGCGCCGCGCGAAGCTCGACGCGCTGATCAACCAGGGGCCGCTGGAGCCCACGCCCGAAGGCCTTGAGCTGGCCCACACGATCCGGATCGCCTTCAAGTCCTACCGCTACTCCGTCGAGGCCTACGCCATCAGGCTCTCCCCCGAGGACGAGCTGGCCCTGCTGGAAACCTTCAAGGTCGTCCAGGACTCCCTCGGCGAGGTCCAGGACGCCGCCGTGCTGCTTGGGAACATCGATCGGGTCATCCGCGATCTGCCGGCCCCCGAGTCCCTCATCGGCCTCGACCACGTCGATCTGCACGCCGGCTTTGATCGCATCCGCGAGGCGCTGATCGCCTCGACCGCGGTGCACCTGGCCGCGCTCTCGGTCGGCCTGGAGCGCGCCAACGCCGCCCTCGACGCCAGCCTGCCCCCCCCCCCGCTCCTTCAACCTCAGGCCTCCGCGCCCTGATCCTGCCCCGACCCAACCCCGCCAATTTCTTGCCGATCTGCCCAAACCGGGCCATCCTCGACAATGGCGAGGTCCGCTGCGACCCGCTCTGGAGCGCCGGGTGGCCTGAATGACCACGGGCATCGAGGCCGCCGAGCGCTCCAAGCCATGAAAGGCACAAGGGCCGCCTTGAGCGAGGAGGCCTTGAGAGGCAAGGAGCGCCGTCATGTCCGATCCGACCGCAAGCGTCGTCCAGACGCCCGGGCCGCGCAAGCGCTGGCCGGGCGCCCTGCTCTTGATCCTCTTCGTCGCCATCGGCGCGGGCGCCTCCGCCGGCCTCTGGTCGCTGACCCGCTCGCCCGAGGTCGCCGCACCGCAGCCGGTCGACGAGCCGGCGTGGCGCGCCGACGCGCAGTCCCCCGCCTACACCCTCTCCCAGGAGGCCGAGGGGCCGAAGATCCTCGACGCTCACGGGGGCCCCATCGCCGGGCTCGGGCTCGGCTGGTGGGGTGACTACGGCCGCGCCGACGGCGAGGCCGGGTGCGCGGCCGATTGCGTGGTCAGCGAGCGCAGGCAGATGGGGCCCTGGGAGCACACCCACGTGGGCGGCGACCACACGCTGCGCGCGATCCACACCGGCGCGCTCTCGCGCGTCGAGGCCACCTGGACGATCCGCGAGGGCGACCCTCGGGTGAGCCTCAAGGTCGCCGTGGAGTACCTCGAAGACGCCTGGCCGGATCGGGAGGCCGTGGAGCTGGAGCTCTTTGACAGGCCCGCGGCGCTGGGCCGCGATCTGCGCTTCGCGGCCATCGACGTCCAGCACAAGGCCGTCAGCGATCGCTGGACCCCCCACCGGGTCATCGCCGGCGCGGGCGACAGGGCGCTCCAGCTGACCGCGTGGGGCTTTGAGGCCATGGAGGTCACCGGCACGGCCACGGGCGGCAGAGTGAGCCTGGAGATCGACGACGCCCGCAACCACCCCTTCCGCCCCATGGCGGACTGCGCCACCCCCGAGGGCGCGCTGGAGCGCGCCGCCCAGGATCGCCGCGCCCGCAAGAAGGGGGATCGCCTCGACCTCCAGGCCGAGCTGTGGATCGGCCACACCTGGGGGCCGATGCTCTCCCGACTGCCCGCCGGCCGCCAGGCGGCCCTCGCCCTGATCGACGACGGCCCCGCGCCCGAGGCCCGCAAGCTCGCCGCGATCCTCTGGGGCCACAGCGACCCGACCGATCCCCGCTACGGCAACGGGGGCTTGCTGAGCCACGAGCTGACGATGACCCGGAGCATCCCGTCAGGCGGAGGCGACGAGGCGCTGGCCGAGCTGATCAAGAACGTCTCCGAGATGGGCGTGCGCGTCGCCGCCCAGTCCCTCCCAGGCGAGGGCGCCAAACTCGGCCACGCCGTGCTCCTGGACCGCTTCAAGGGCTGCGACGACTTCCACGGCAAGGGCTGGAGGGCCGGCGCCCTGCCCGAAGACCTGGCCTACGTCTGGAGCGGCATGACGCCCGAGGCCGACCGCGACGATCTCAACATGCTGCGCCCCGGACAGCGCGCGCTGCGCACCCCGATCCTCTGGTCCCACAACCGCGCCAGCAGGCCGCTGGCCTTCTTCCACACCCTCAACCTCGCCGCCGGGCGCACCCGGCTGCTGGGTCAGCAGCTCACCCAGGCCAACCTCGATCGCCTCGTCAAGGAGCGCGGGATCCTCGCCGCGCGGGTCGAACTCGACACCGTCAGCGGCTCGGCCGAGGCCCAGAAGCTCGACGGGATGATCGTGGCCCAGGACGAAGGCCACTTCGCCACCACGGGGGATCTTGAGACGCGGCTCTTTGAGATGAAGCAGCTCGTCGAGACCGGCGACCTCTGGATCGCCGGCCTCGAAGACCTCGCCGGCCGCCTCCAGGCCCTCGACCACGTCCGCGTAAGGCCCCTGGCCGACGGACGCCTGCGCATCAAGAACGCCGGCGAGGGGAACATCGAGGCGCTGACGATCGGGCTGCCCGGATCGGGCTACGCCGTCGAACTCAAAGGTCAGGCGCTGGCCGGCCAGCGCGACGTCCAGCTGCCGCGCGGGCAGCGCGAGACCTGGATCTGGTTCGACCTGCCGGCCGGCGCCGAGGTCACCTTGACCGTCAACGACGACCGGGGCTACCGCCTCCAGCCGCTGATCCCTGTCCGGTGGAGCTTCGCGGACAAGGCCCGAGCGGCGCTCTGAGCGCCCCACCGGGCAGGGCCGCAGGGTCGACCCGAGGCATCAAGAAAACCTCAGAGCAAGAGAGGCCGCCCTGGCAGGGCGGCCTCTTTTACTTTGAATTGCGCTCGGAGTTGGGGGAAAAGACGTCTCGGCGGGGTTTAACGGGGGATCAGGTCGCACAAAGCCTGACCGTGGGGAAGGATGTTGGTTGGAGAGTGTGCCGGGCCTGATCCCGGCAGGTGAAGGGCCCTCCGACGCCCCTGTCAAGGTTGGCCGGAAGGGAAGCACAGGAAGGTCCCACGGCCTCTCCCCCAACTCCCAGCGCAATTCAACACGCCTTGATCTCGACCACCGGACCCTCGCAGATCACATGAAAGATAAAGAGGGCTCTGCATCCAAGGATGGAGGTGGTTTCTTCATCCACATCATAACTCGACCCCGGGTAGCTTTCAACACCACCGCTCTATTTTCCTGCGCAAAAGCGAAGCGCGCTCGCAAAGCGCGCGCAAGAAATGGGCGGCAATCGCGCCCCCATCGAAGTCCACCGCCAATGGCGAGCCTGCGTGGGCTCAGCGCTCTCCAGTGAGCCGATCGATGTTCAGGCGAGCCAGCTTGTAGTCCAGCAGGGTGTTCGCGTCCTGGATCCGGGCGATCCGCAAGGCCGCCTCGGCGTTGATGACGTCCAGCTGGCTCAGGACCCCAAGGCGATAGCCGACCTGGGCCTGCTCCAGGGTCTGCTCCGACAGCGCCACCTCGCGGGCGCTCGTGGCGCGCTGGATCTCGTGGCTTCGCAGGCGATCGTAGGCCTGGCGCAGCTCCGTGTCGACGCTGGCCTGAAGCCGCTCCACCTCGATCTGGCGCTCGCGCATCTGGCTGCGGGCCTCCTCGATCTGCGCCTCCCTCAGACCCCCGTCGTAGAGCGTCCAGGCCGCCACGATCTGAAGCTGGATGCTGAGCGCGTCCGGGTTGAAGGCCGTCTCCTCCTGCTGGATGGCGCTCAGCTGAGCCTGGAGCGTCGGCGCGTAGGTCCAGTAGATCGTCTCAAGCTCGTTCTCGGCCACCTCGAGGCTCAGGAGCGAGAGCGCCAGATCAGGCCGCTCTTCCATGGCCCGCTCCAGCCCCTCCTTGAGCGGCGCCGCCGCCGGCCGCGACTCCGGCTCGGTGACCGAGAAGTCCGCCTCCGAGACCATCAACCCCGCCAGCGCCCGCCGCACCTCGATGAAGCTCAGCCTCGCCCGGTCCGCCGCGCCCTCGGCCTTGACCACCTCCGTCCTGGCGCGCGTGATCTCGAAGTCTGTCCCCGCGCCAGCCTCCTTCCTGCCCTCGGCCGCCGCCAGCAACACCCGCTGGGACTCCAGCGAGCGCTCCTGGATGTCGATCAGCCGCTCGATGGCAAGAAGCTGGAAGTAGAGCTGCGCGGCGCCGTACCGAAGCTCCCGCTCGACGTTGGCCTTGGACAGCCCCGTCAGATCCTCGGCCAGCAGCGCGTTCTCAAGCTGCGGAAAGAGCCGCATGTCAAAGCGCGTGCTGGCCGTCCCCACTGCCCTGAACTCGTTCAAGGGGCGGATGACCACCTCCTGCCCCGGGCCGAAGGCCGCCGTGATCTCCTTGTCGTAGCGCGTGGTGATTCCCAGAACCTGCACCGTGGGGATGACCAGCGACCAGGCCTTGCGCTCAAGGAGCCTGGCCTGATCGACCCGCTCCCTCAAGAGCGCCAGATCGTGGTTCTTCTCCACCACCTCCGACTGCACCTGCTCCAGCGTCAAGGCCCTCGACGACAGGATCTCCACCCGCCCCTCGCCCGCCCCCCCGCCCTGCCCCAGCGCAGGCGAGCCACACAGAGCCCCCATGACAAGCCCGAGGGCCACGATCTTGCTGCGCATCAAGCCTGGTTTCAGAAACTTAGAGAAAGCTCTCAAGTCCCTGTTCCTGCTTCCAAGACGGCAGTTTCGTCAGCCTTGCAACTGACCAGCGCTGCCATCTCCACAGGCTTCACATTCCCGTAACCCACGGGTAGTTCTTCGGGTTTCAAGTTAAGTGCCGCATTGTGATCTCGGTCAATGACCAGAGAGCACTGGGC
>SYOX01000187.1 GCA_005804885.1 Pseudomonadota bacterium | reverse complement strand
CGCCCGCCAGCCCGAGTTCACCCAGATCGACCTGGAGATGTCCTTCATCGTCAAGGAGGACATCTTCGCGATCTGCGAGGGGCTCATCTCGCGCGTCTTCAGCGAGAGCATCGGCGCGGCCACCGCGCCGCCCTTCCCCCGGATGTCCTACGACGAGGCCATGCGCGATTACGGCGTCGACCGGCCCGACACCCGCTTCGAGATGCTGCTCAAGGACGTCTCGTCGATCTTCGCCCGGAGCGACTTCAAGGTCTTCAAGGACAACGTCGAGGCCGGCGGGATCGTCAAGGCGATCAACGTCAAGGGCAAGGCGGATCTGTCGCGCAAGCAGCTCGACGACCTGGGCAAGGTCGCCGCCATCTACGGCGCCAAGGGCCTGGCCTGGATCAAGATCAACGAGGGCGAGTGGCAGTCGCCCGTGGCCAAGTTCCTCAGCGACGAGGTCCGCGCCGAGCTGACGGCCACGCTGGGGCTGGAGGTCGGCGACGTGGCCCTCTTCGTCAGCGACAAGGCCAAGGTCGTCAACGACGCCCTGGGCAACCTGCGCGTCCACCTCGGCCGCGAGCTGGGTCTGGCCGACCCGGCGGCCTACAACTTCCTCTGGGTCACGGAGTTCCCCATGTTCGAGTGGGACGCCGAGACGGGCCGCTTCTTCGCCGTCCACCACCCCTTCACCTCCTGCCTGACCGAAGATCTGCCGCTGCTCGACAGCGACCCGGCCGCCGCCCGCGCCGCGGCCTACGATCTGGTCCTGAACGGCAACGAGATCGGCGGCGGCTCCATCCGTATCCACAGCCAGGAGGTCCAGACCAAGGTCTTCCGCATCCTCGGCATCGGCGCCGAGGAGGCCGAGCGCAAGTTCGGCTTCCTGCTCAAGGCCCTGTCCTACGGCGCCCCGCCCCACGGCGGCATCGCCTTCGGCATGGACCGCCGCATCATGCTCCTGTCCGGCACGGACTCCATCCGTGACGTCATCGCCGTCCCCAAGACCCAGAAGGCCTCCTGCCTGATGACCGAGGCCCCCAGCCCCGTCGACGACGCGCAGCTCGCCGAGCTGGGCATCCGCGTCGCCCGTGCTCCCGGCGCCACGACCTGATCCCGGCGAGCCGGCGCCGCGCCTCGCGGCCGCCGGCCGCGCCCTGAAGAGGAGCGACCGTGCCCCAGCCGCCCCCCGCGCCGTCGGACCCCCACCACGCCGCGCTGCGCGGCGGCCTCCTGATCACCCTCCTGGCCCTCGCCGCCCCCCTGACCGCCTGTGACGCCCTCACGGACGCGGCCACCGACCGCGCCCAGATCCTCGCCCGCCACACCTGCGCCGAGGGCCAGGCCCGCGTCCTGAACCCCGTCGGCCCCTGGATCGGCTGCGACGACGGCGCCTGGCTCTGGCTCGGCGGCCAGTGGCGACGCCAGATCGAGGGGGCCGCCTTCGCCGCCCTGCCCTCCGGCCCAGGCCGCGAGGCCATGATCGTGGCGCTCTCCGAGGGGCGCTTCGCCCTCGTCAAGGCCGGCGCCCCCGTCCGCGTCGTCAAGGCCCCGCGCCTCAAGCCCCCCAAGGGCGGCCCCTTCTACAGCTGGCGCCCCCCCGGCCTGGCCGACGCCCCCGACGACGCCGTCACCAGCCTGCACGCCGTCGACTCAGGGCGCGTCCTGGCCGTCACGGCCGGCAATGGCGCCCTCATCAGCGAGGACGACGGGGAGAGCTGGGCGCCGACGGACTGGAACGGCCGCTTCACCTTCCTCAACGGCAGCTTCCCGCTGGAACTGCGCGACCTGATCGCCACCGAGACCGGGCGGCTGGCCTTCTTGATCTTCCCCGAGGGCGAGCAGATCGCCCGCGAGCAGTTCGAGCAGCTCATGTCGCGCGGCGCCGAGGACACCACCGAGGGCGGCGGCCCGGTCATCGCCACGGGCTTTTTGACCGACCAGCGCCTTGAGGTCCGCGCCGTCCCCATCGGCACCGCCTACCACCTCATCCAGCCCCCGAAGGAGGGCCGGCAACTCTGGCTCTACGTCGGCCACTCGAGCCGCAATGAGACGACCCGCTACCAGAGCATGGACTGGGGCAAGAAGTACCTCGACACCGGCTACTACGACTTCCAGACCATCGCCGCGGCGGGGTCCGGGCGACGGGCCGCGATGCTGGGACTCGACGACCAGGGGCGCGGCGTCGTGCTCCTGCGCGGCCTTGAGCGCGCCGCGCGCTTCGCCCACGTCGACCTGCCCGAAGGCGAAGGCCCTCTGGCGCTGTCCGTCGAGGACGTCGACCTGCCCGCCGCCATGGCGCTGGCCCGCGGCCAGACCGCCGTGGCCTACGATCTGAGCGGCGTCGACCTCGACGCCCGCCTCCTGTGGATCTACGTCCCCATCGGGGTGCTCTTGCCGCTCCTGCTGACCCTCATGCTGCGGCGCCTCCTCGTCGAGCGGCGCCTCGCTCGCGCCTGGGAGCAGGCGCGCGCCACCCCCGGCCTCGGCACCGAGGTCGATCCCGACGACCTCGACGGCCCCCCCCCTCCGGCCTGGGGCGGCGCCAGCGGCGCGCCCGACGGCGATCCAGGCGGCGCTCCCGACAGCGACCCCGGCGGCGCCGAGGCCAGGCTCGTCGTCGACGATCCCGTGGACGGGGCCGCCGCGGACGATCCCGACGCCGAGGTCGATCGGAGCGCGGCGAACTCCACCCCCTGTCCCCCTCCTCCCTCCGGAAGGAGGGGGGACGCTTGAATTACGGGTGTCGGTGATTCGGCACTCCACCCCCTGTCCCCCGAGAGGCACTGACCCCCTCGCTGCGCAAGGAGGGGGAACTCTTGGATTACGGACACGATGATTCGGGGGTGGGCCGCAGAAGCCATCGCCGGGATCACTGGCCGGCTGGGGCGGGACCCCGTCGGGGACAATGGTGATGTCGGCGGGGCGGGACCCGATCCACCCGAAGCCGTAATACGAGCGTTCCCCCTCCTTCCGGAGGGAGGAGGGGGACAGGGGGTGGAGTGTGCGGGACAGGGGGTGGAGTCAGGGCAATCGCATCTAAATCTCAGGGCCGGCGGCGAGGACCTTGAGCATGTAGTTGTGGTCCCAGGCAGCGTTCAAGCGCTTATTCTTGACGCCCACCTTGAGGGTTCGCTCGTTCTTGAGGAGGTTGAGAGCGATCT